>DLGM01000116.1:0-4159 GCA_002482705.1 Cyanobacteria bacterium UBA7694 | reverse complement strand
AGCCCAGCGGGGGCTGAACTGGTAATACTCCAGAATCTGGCAGGTTTCATAGGTGGCGGCGCTGTACAACCGCCCAAGCAACTCGCCAAACACCGTGTGTAAAATGCCGCTGATCTGATCGATGGGCATTCCCTGGGCATAGAGCTTTTGGAAGGTGGTGGAAAAGCTGCCGCCCATCGAAGCATAGCGGTATTTGAGGGCTCCACGCCCGGCGTGTTCGGCAAAGTCGGTGATGCGCGGGGCCGTGTTGCCGAGCACATGCTCAATCCGTTCAAAGGCCGTGCGTTCTTTGCCAATCAGGGCCTGAGGGCCAATTTTGACCACATGGGGGACTTGGCGGTGGCCGAGGAGGTCGGTACTCTCGGTGCCCAGCACCACATTGCCGGAAAAACCTCCATCAAGGCGACGCAGGCTGACTTCGCGGCATTCCCGGAACAGGTGACGCACCAGGGCTTGGTCTTCCGGGGTCAGGCTTTCGCCGCTAAAGGTGAGTTGTGGGTGCTCGGCTGTGGCTGACAAGAGGGGCGTTTGGGCCTCCGCATTGCCTAAAAAGGCCATCAATTCAGCTGGTGTGTCAAAAATGTGGACGCCAAAGAGCTTTTGCAGTTGATCCAGCGCCAGAAAGTGCTGGGCCCGGGATGAACTGGCAGTCAAGGCCGAACAGACGGCCAACGACCACTTGGGATACCGCGAACTCAGCTCATAGGCCAAAAAGGTGATCTTGGCCTCGGTCCAAACGCCAATCAAGCCCACATGCAGGGGCTGATCGGCCCAGGGGGCGAGGCTTTCCACCAGGGTGGTGCCGTGAAAATCGTTCAGGGTCAGGGTATTGACCACCGCCACGTGTTTGCCGTGCTGCTCTGGTTCGGGGAAAGCAAAAGCTGCTCCGGGCGTATTTTGCAGACAGTGAGCCCCAAAGTGCCCCAAATGGGCCATCTGCTGAGGATCTGTGGCCTCGTGCCAATCGCGAATGTGGACCAGTTTTAGGGTTTCATCCGGTTGGGCATAGGCCCAGGCCATCATGCGCGCCACCGGCCCGGTGGCCGGGTCTTCGCCAATCAGACGCAAAGCCTCGGCATGACCAATGTGCAGGCGATTGGGCAGCGGCTCATAACGACCGATCGGAGCGACAAAATCCTGTTGCAGGCACTGGGTGATCAGCAATGCGGTCATGGGTTACTCCAATACAAAGGGTTGGGGCACAATCTCGACAAAACGTTGCATCAGAGCCTCGGCACTGGCCCGGGTTTGTAAGCCAAAGTGTGCACCGGCTTCGGTCACGACTCCGGCTCCATTGGCGGCAGCCAGTTTGAGGGCGTAGGTCATGTTGCCTTTTAAGATGAGCCCGGCAACCAAAGCCGAACCAAAGGCATCTCCGGCACCGAGCACATCGACGACCTGGGTGGGATAAGTTCCCATGAATAGGGCTTGTACGCCATCATAGGCCTGAACGCCCCGCTTGCCGTCTGTGATCACGACCCAGCCGGGGACAATGGCTTTGAGGGCCTTGAGATGGGCATCCAGATCCCAGGTGTCAGCCGGACGTCCCGGTTTCTGGCAGCGCACCAAGGGCAGGCCTGTCAGTTCAGCGGCTTCCTCTTTGTTGAGCAAGAGCACTTCTGCTGTACTCAGAATCGGGCGCAGGCCGAGCAATCCGTGGCGAATCTGTGTTTGGCCGGGGTTGATCGCCAGGGACACCCCATGGGTTTCGGCAAAGACGGCCAAATCATCTAAAATTTCGTCTGATTCCCCGCTCAGCGAGGAAATATATAACCACTGGGCCTGGGTCAACTGTTCCCAGGGGATGTCTTCGGCGCAGAAGGTGCTATTGGCGCCGCGATAGGTGAGCACGGAGCGCTCTCCTTCATAGCTGGTGAGGACGACCGAATAGCCCGTATTGCCGTCACAGCGGCACAAAAACTGGGTGTCCACCCCAAAGCTGTGGAGCTCAGCTTCGATCTGGACCCCGGCGCTGTCCCGGCCAATTTTGGCTAAACAGGCGGACGATACCCCTAAGCGGGCCAGGGATACGGCGGTATTGGTGGCCCCTCCCCCGACATTAAAGCGAATCTGTTCGACATTGACCTTGGCCCCATAATCGAAGCATAACCAGGCTTTTTCCCGGTTGGCATCAGAAAGGCGCATGACCTGAGCCCCATCACTGCGGACAAATACGTCCTGAGTGGCTCCGCCGATGCTAATCACCTGTGGAAACTCTGTCATGCCGTAACTCCTGCCTCTTTGTTATTGAGTATACACAATGAGTGTGTAGAAATGTTAAGTTATGTGATGTAATGTAAAAATACACCCGCTTTAGGGTTGTGGGGAGGGTGAGGGTAATATTTCCAGCTTGAGGCGGCGCTCAATGCCGAGGATGCCCCGACTGCTGGTAATGNNTGGCCACGGGTGAGCCGGTGCGCAGGCTTAAAAACTCGTTGCGCGAGAGGCGGATTTGAATGGGCTGAGAATGCCCTTTCCAGGGCTTAAAGCTGGCATAATAGGCATTGCTTTTGCCGCTGCGCACCCAGGTTTGTACCACTTCGGTGGTGTGTTTGTGGGGAAACAGGGCGGTGATGCGGTTAAGGCCCATTAAGCTGCCAAGCCCCAAGGCAAAGAGCAGCATCCACAATAAAAAGTTCTGTTGCCAGATTTGCCGGGCCGCTTCCAGGTCAAAAGACCGTTCAAAATAGGTATTGTTGAGCAGCGCCTGGTAGTGTTCGCGGTAGAGGCGGTGAGTGGCCCACCCGGCGGCAAGGCCTGCACCGATCACCCACGGCCAGAAGCTGTTTAAGACCGCAAAGGTTTCTAGGCCGACCATCAGCGCTGCCGTGCTGCCCGCCACAAACATGGCAATCCGCGGAGCTGTCACCCCGTCTTCAAAATAGATCTCGCGGGCCATGAACTGTCCCAAGAGCGTCAGAGTCCCTTTTACACCGGTGGGTGTGGGCGTTTCTTCCGGGCTTTGCCATGGGGTGATTGGGGCTTCCGACGGAGGCGCTGAGGTTTCGGGTAGGCCCATGCGCTGATAACAAAAGCTGCAAAAAGGAGCCTGAGGCTGGCTCTGGCTACAATTTGGGCAGATCATTGTTTCCATAAACGTTCCCTATCAAGGGCCAGCCGAGGCTGGCCCGGAAATTTAGCAGCCTTCTCTGGTGAGCAGTTGGGCTGCCGAGGTGAGATATGCTTGGGCGGCAATATCAAAGACACCGCCCCGGCCTTTGGCTTGGGTATAAAGGTTTAATTGTACTTCAACAGCTGTGGCAACGCTGCTGTTCTTCGTTTTTAAACAGTTGATGCCGTTGCGCACGCGCTGCTCGGAGACATCGCCTGAGACGGTTGTAGAACCTGTCGTAGAGGTGTTACCAGAGCCAACTGTGATGGTCTGTTTGACATCAAGCGTGACAGCACTGGTGCTGGTGGGAGTATAAATGCCCATGCACTGGTCTGCTGAGTTGGTAATCACCCAAGGGTGGGTGACAAAGGTTTGCTGATTGTGGGTAGCCCCACTGGCTAAGCCTTTTTTATACTCTTTGCGTGCGCCGTTTTGATCGAGCCAGTAGATATTGATGCTACTGCCACTGGTGTTTTTAAATGCTACGTTGGTAGATTGGGTCGACTCTAGGGATTTCAGGGATGATTCTTCACTACAGGCGGAAGCTTTCATATTGTTGAAGGTGGCAATTTCTTCAGCGGTGGGGGTGGCACTGGGAGAGGTGGTAGGATCAGGGGTGCCGGGGGCCGGACAACCGGTAAACAGGGCTAAAGCAGCCAGGCCAGAGAGCAACAGTACAGACTTTTTCATCGGGTTAGACCTCATTGTTTTAGGGATAACGCATCAAAACGCAACTCTCACCAGGAGAGCCACATGCATACTACCAGTAAGGCGAGGCGTTCGGAACCCCTGGGGCGACGAGGGGGCGGCCATAGCAGGGGGGTAGACAATTTTCTACCCTTGCCAGACCCCTACCCCCTAAATGTATTTTTGGCGCAATAGTTCGAGGCCCGCTTCAACGGCTTCATTAAACAGCTCGTTTTGGCTGTGGCCACTGCGCCGGGACAGATCGTGCAGCTCATCGCGCAGATCGCGGGCCAGTTTGAGGCTGGGGGAACGCAGGACCTTGCCCCGTCGGGTGGGAGCCGCCGTATGCCCTTGCAGGGC
>DLGM01000111.1 GCA_002482705.1 Cyanobacteria bacterium UBA7694 | reverse complement strand
CTGGAGGCCTTCTGATGGAACTTTTGCCACTGCCCCAAACAGGGACTTCCCATGAACAACTGATGGCACAGATGCGCTCCCTGCGCGATAAAGACGTCAAATGGCGCGATGGCAAGGTATTCAGCCTGGTTTTTTATGCCGGGGATGAAATCCTGGAAGTGATCAAAGAGGCCCATGCCCTGTTTATGTCCGAAAATGGCCTCAACCCCGGTGCCTTTCCGTCGTTGCGCAAGTTTGAAACGGAAGTGGTGAGCATGGTGACCAGCCTGCTCAATGGCGATCAGTACGTGGTTGGCAATATGACCTCAGGCGGCACGGAAAGTATTCTGATGGCGGTCAAAACCGCGCGCGAATTTGCCCTCAGTCGCAATCCCAAGCTTAAAAATCCGGAATTAGTCTTGCCGATTACAGCGCACCCGGCCTTTGACAAAGCCTGCCACTACTTTGGCATTAAACCGATCCATATTGCCGTTCGCGACGATTTCCGCGCCGATGTCGAATCCTTCCGCAATGCCCTCAGCCCGCGCACGATTATGGCGGTGGGCTCAGCGCCCGCTTATCCCCATGGCGTGGTCGATCCGATAGGGGAAATGGCGGCTATTACCCGCGAGCGGGAGATCCTCTTTCATGTGGACGCCTGTGTGGGGGGCATGATGTTGCCTTTTGCCCGCAAGCTCGGTTACCCCATTCCTGAGTTTGACTTTCGCGTGCCGGGTGTCACCTCAATTTCCGTCGATTTACACAAATACGGTTATGCAGCCAAAGGGGCTTCGGTGGTGCTGTACCGCACCGAAGAACTGCGTCGCCACCAGTTTTTTGTCTACACAGACTGGCCGGGTGGCATTTATCCCTCACCCACCATGACGGGTACACGCCCCGGTGGCGCGATTGCCGCCGCCTGGGCGGTCATGAACTACCTTGGGGAAGAGGGCTATTTGCGGATTGCCAAACAGGTCATGGAGACCACCGATTTCCTCAAGGAAGGGATTGCTGCCATTGAGGGTATTGAGATTATTAGCAACCCAGACGTGAGTATCTTGGCGATTGGTTCGGATGAGCTGGATATTTATGCCGTCGGGGATGAAATGACCGCACGGGGTTGGCATTTGGATCGGCAACAGTTCCCCGCCAGTTTGCATTTGACCGTCAACCATGCCCACAGTGTCAGCCAAGCCCAATTTATCAGTGACTTGGGTGCCTCGGTTGAAAAGGCCAAGCGCCTCAATTGGAGTAACGTCTCTTCTAAAGTCACGGTCAAATTGGTCAAGGGCCTTTCTAAGTTGCTTCCTGAAAAGGTCTTTAGCCAGATAATGGCTGCCTCCTCTTCGGTGGGGCCCAAAGGTTCGGCCATGCCCAAGCGCACGGCGGCCATGTATGGCATGATTGGCTCACTCCCCAATCGCGGTGATATTCGCACCATGGTGCTCGATTTTATGGATCAAACCTACTCCCTGGAAGAGCCTCAAAAAACCAAAAAAGCCGTCAAGGATCACCCATGAGCTGGCGGTGTGTATGGGCACTGGGGCTGTTTGCCACCCTGAGCGTGAGTGGCGTATCTGTGGCTCAAACGGAGCCTGTAGCAGAAGGGGCACCCGTGGGGGAGGCCCAGCCTTCACCCCTTTTACCTCCCCAGGTGGTGGCAGACGTCATTTGGATGGCCCATGGTTTGCGTTTGACTTTGCCGGGTGCTGAAATTCGTCAGAATACCCCCGAACGTCTTTTGGCCCAGCGCCAGGGATTGGTACTTTCCGGGGCCTACTGGCGTGAACAGGGTTTGGCTCTGCGGGATATGGCTCGCAGCGCCTTAGATGGCCTCAACCTTGAAGAGGGCAGTGCTGAGATTGCCGTCTCAGAAGAAATCACGATGTTGGAGCGCCCGGCTTATCTCATTAGCGGCAGTGGCCGCCAGGGCTCTCGCACCCTCGACTTTGCTTTGCTGGTCTTTCAGGGGGGCGAAGGGGAGAACTTCAGCCTGAGTGTGTTGCATGACGATCCTGAGCAGTTGGGGAATGCCAACAATGAACAGGCCCTTTTGCAAGGGCTACAGCGGGTCATAACGACCCCTTAACGATGATAACGGAGAACATGACATGTCCCCTTTATGTTTAGACGGCCACAGCCTGACCCTTGAACAGGTCCGGGCGGTGGCTTGGCATTATCAGCCCGTGGAACTAGATGCGGGCGTTCTGCCACGTTTAGAGCGCGCCCGTGCGGTGATTGACAATTGCCTGACCCAAGGCGAAGTAGTGTACGGCATTAATACGGGTTTTGGGTATCTTAAAAATCAGCGGATTGCCGATGCGGATATTGCGGCTTTGCAACGCAATTTGATCTTGAGCCATGCCTGTGGAGTGGGGGAGCCTTTCCCCGAACGGATTGTGCGCGCCATGTTATTATTGCGTGCCAATGCACTGGTACAGGGGCACTCGGGGGTGCGCCCTGTTGTGCTCGATCAACTGTTGTTTTTCCTGAATCAAGGCATTCACCCGGTGGTGCCTGCCCGTGGTTCGGTGGGCGCCAGTGGTGACTTGGCTCCGCTGGCCCATTTGGTCTTGGGTTTGATTGGCGAAGGCGACGTGGATTATCAAGGGCGGACTCAACCGGCGGCCCAGGTGTTACAGCAACTGGGGCGCGCACCTCTGGTCTTACAGGCCAAAGAAGGGCTGGCCCTGATCAATGGCACCCAACCCATGTGTGCATTGGCCTGTGAAGTGGTTCTTGGCCTTGAAGAACTCTTGCCCGTGGCGGATATGGCCTGCGCTTTGACTTTACAGGCAACGCTGGGTTCGGCTCAAGCCTTTCGCCCAGAACTTCACGCTTTGCGTCCCCATCCGGGCCAACTCACAAGTGCCGCCCATCTCTGGCAGTGGCTGCAAGACAGCCCCTTGATTGCCTCCCATGCTGACTGTGACCGGGTGCAAGACGCCTATTCCCTGCGCTGTACGCCCCAGGTACACGGAGCCAGCCGCGACACCTGTACCCATATCCGGCAAGTGGTTGAGCGCGAAATTAACAGTGTGACCGACAATCCCCTGATTTTGCCGGACAGTGGTGAAATCATCAGCTGTGGCCACTTCCATGGGCAGCCTATTGCTCTGGTGATGGATTTTGCCGCGATTGCGATTGCCGAATTGGCGAATATCTCAGAGCGCCGCATTGAGCGGATGGTCAATCCCCAGCTCAGCAATGGGCTTCCGGCTTTTTTAGCTGCCAATGGCGGCTTACACTCCGGGTACATGATTGCCCAATACAGCGCCGCTTCGCTGGTGTCCGAAAATAAGGTATTGGCCCATCCCGCCAGTGTTGATTCGATTCCCACCTCTGCCGGGCAAGAAGACCATGTCAGCATGGGCACCATTGCTGCCCATAAGGCCCGGCGGGTGCTTGAGCACAGCCAATATGTGCTGGCGATTGAGTTATTGTGTGCGGCTCAGGCTCTCGACTTCCGTCAGCCGATTGGGCCAAGCCCGGCCACAGAACCCGTTTGGAAACAGATTCGCAAAGTGATTCCGACCCTGTTGGAAGACCGTTATTTAGCACCGGAGATTGCTAAAATTCAGAATATGATTGCCACTGGGGAGTTATTACCGGTAATTTCTGCCCACTAGCTCGTTGTGGCATGAGACCCCAGGGCCCCGTGTCTCCGGGCAACCCCATTTTTAATCAGCGAGGACAACCATGAAACTATCAATTATCGGATCAGGCTATGTGGGCCTGGTGACCGGCGCCTGTTTTGCCGATTTGGGCCATGAGGTGCTGTGTATTGACAATAATCCCGCTAAAATTGAGGCCCTGCGGGCAGGCGAAATCCCGATCTATGAGCCGGGTTTGGCGGATATTGTGCGCGCCAATGTGGCTGAAGGACGTCTGCGTTTTAGTAGCACCATTCGTGACGGGGTCGACTTTGCCGATATTCTGTTTATTTGTGTGGGGACACCGCCTCGGGCTGATGGCAGTGCCGATCTCTCGTTTTTGGAGCGGGTCATGCGTGAAATTGCCGAGGCCATGCACAGCTACAAACTGATCGTCGAAAAAAGTACGGTGCCGGTGCGCACCGCTGAATCGATGGAGGCTTTGGCGCGGGAACACTTGGCCGGGCGTGATGTGGAATTTGATCTGGCCTCGAATCCTGAGTTTTTGGCCGAAGGTTCGGCTGTGCACGACTTTTTGCACCCTGATCGCATTGTGCTGGGGGTCAACAGTGAAAAAGCCGCGTCTCTGCTGGTGCAGCTCTATGCCCCTTTAAATGCTCCGATGTTGATTACCGACATCAACAGTGCTGAGCTGATCAAACATGCCAGCAATGCCTTTTTGGCGATGAAAATTTCCTTTGCCAATGCCTTGGCGACCATTTGTGAGCGCACGGGGGCAGATGTGCAAAAAGTCACCCGCGGTATGGGGCTCGACAAGCGGATTGGAGAGCAGTTTCTGCGGGCCGGTATCGGTTATGGCGGCAGTTGTTTCCCCAAAGACGTGGATGCCTTTGTGCAAATTGTTGAGCAGCATGGTTATCATTTTGAGCTGCTCAAAGCTGTGCAAAATATTAACCAGCAGCAGCGCTTACACTTCCTCGACAAAATTTCTCATGCCCTGGATGGGAATTTACAAGGGCGGCGGGTGGCTCTGTTAGGTCTGGCCTTTAAACCGCATACCGACGATATTCGCGAAGCCCCTTCTCTGACGCTGATTGCCGAGTTGCTCAAGCGGGGAGCCCAGGTGGTGGTTCATGATCCGGTGGCTATGGGCCATGTACAAGCCTTATTTGGGGACCAGATTGAATACGCTGACGATGCCTATGCTGCTTGTACCGGTGCCGATTTGGCCGCTTTTGTGACCGAGTGGCCCCAATACCGGGCCCTTGAATTGCCCCGTTTGCGCACCTGTCTGCGTCAGCCCCGTGTGGTTGACGGACGCAATATTTTTGACACCCATAAGATGCGAGCATTGGGCTTTATGTACGACAGTATGGGCCGCGCCCGCGTAGAGGGTGGCATCTAAACACACGTAGGGGCGTATCACATACGCCCCGCCCCCCGCATAACTCCCCATCTACGTAGAATTAGCGCCGCAGATCAGTTATGATCAGGAAAGAAGCTCCAATACTTGTTAAGTGATGTTTAAATTTGATCTAAAACCACACAAGGTTTTGGAGACAAACGCCGACAAGACAAGTGTCAAGCAAACCACGGTCCCTGGAGGAAACACAAGACATGGGTAATATATCCGCTTCTCAGCCCCAACTGAGACCCCTTAACGAAATCGTTCGGCCGCAGCAACCGCAGCCTGCCCCTGTCCAACAGCAGTATCCTCAACCGGCTCCTGTTCAACAACAGCCTGCCGCTCCTGGCACCATGTCTGTCGAACAACTCACCGACATGAACCAACTGCAGCGCTACCAAAACAATGGTCGCGTTGAAGTTGTTATCCAGGATCGCACCCGGGGTCACTTTGTCATCTCTGCTGATGCCCTCAACCTGGCTGCCCTCGATCAGCAAACCGGCGGCATTGGCTTGGGTCAAGAGCTGCGCCTGTTTGACACCAATAACGATGGCTGGATTGTTGAAGCTGAGCTCCAAACCGCGACGGCCACGGTGCCTTCAGGTGAAAAAACCAGCACGGGCGAACACGTTGCCTCCTCTACCTTGGGTGGTGCCATGTTTGGCGGGATTGTACTCGGCGGCACCGGTCTGGGAGCCAAAATTGGCTCTGCCATGGGCGGTAAGTTTGCCGGGATGAAAGGTTGGGTCATTGGTGCCGGTATCGGTGCTGTGGCAGGTGTTGTGGGCGGTCTGCTCACTAAACCGAAGCCTGAGGCTCAGCAACCGGCTGCGACCACGGGTGGTTACCGCCCCGATACCCAGTGGGATGCCAACCGTCTCGCCAAGACCGTTCTCTAAACTTCTTTTTTCTTCCTCCCAGCTTGAAGGCCCCCATTCGGGGGCCTTTTGTTTGGCACTATTTCCAGCCGAGGTTACGCATCCGTTGGCGCTCGGCAGGGCTGGCTTGTTGCCAGCGCTGGGTCAGTTCGGCCCGGAAGGCTTTAAAAAAACGTGGATCCCCCAATGACTCAAGGCTGAGCAGTTTTTCTGGGTTCAGGGGGTGGCTGGGATAAAAATCGGGCACATACGCTTGCTGCTTCTCATTCCATAAAAAATCGACTTCTTCGCTGCTATCTAGCCAGCTCCAGTTGGGGTTTTCCTCGGTGAATTGACTGGGGCCAGGGAAAAAGCGATATTGGTAACGTACGCGCAGCGCATCTTCGCCCCCGCTCAGGGCTTGCCAACGGACGCGGAGATGCTGGTTGAGAGGGCCAGGGCCGTACAGGCGGGCTTCTCCCGGCAGGCGCAACACGCCTTTGACCTGCCCATTCCGCAGTTGGTAGAAGTGGTAGCTCTCGCGATAAATGCCGGTGCCATGTTCTTCAATTTGGCGCACCACCAAGGCTTTTTGCGTTTGCCCCAAGGTGACCAGCATCAGTTCTGGGCTGCCATACCAGTTGCTGACAGGAATGCGCGCTTGAATAATGCCTTGGGCGTTGATGACCAAGAGCAGCGTTTCCCGGTCTTGGCGACCAAACAGCACTGCTGTTTCGATATCCGGCTGCTGATCGAGATTGGCCTCTAAGCTGACGAGCAGGCCATGGTTTTCAAATGGACCGTTGGGTTCCAGACGCATGAGGGTTTCCAGGTCGCGTATCAGGGCTTCCCGGGCTTCCCCGGCTGGAGGCGTACGCAGCGCACGCAATTGAGTCGGGGTCAGGGGGGTATCACTCATGATCGGGGGTTGTACGGGCAGCAATAAAGCCAATAAAGTAACCAAGGGGGTAAGCATGGATCAGTTCTCCTGTGCCCCCATTATAGCGGAAGGTTTCATTGACCGAGGCGGCGCAATGCCTCGGTGCGCTTGCGTTCTAAGCTGGCCATTTGTTCGTCACGCTCTGGAGACGGTGCTTCATAGGCCAGTCGTGCCAAGGCTTCATCATAACGGCGGTGGATATAATCGACGGGGGTGCGTGGGGTAGAGGCGCGCAAGCGCGCTTGGGCCGCTTGTTTTTGGGCTTCAAAGGAACTGTGGCGCGATGAGATATGGGGGTGATTTTCGGGTTCTTGGAAACGGGCTTGGGCCGGGTGATTAAAGAGATTCAATTTCATGGTGAACTCCTTGGCCTGTCATGGGGAGCGACTGCAGCGATGGAGGAGTGATGTGGCAGGTCTACTTTGATCTTTACTCTTACAGACAGGTGTTTTCCAGGAGGAGTTCCACACTGTGGCTGTGAGTTTTCTCACAGGATCTATTCCCGGCGCTAGGGCTGGCTAAACCTGAGCGCTCAAAAGAGGGGCGGTATCAGATGATTACCTGATACCGCCCCCCGCTATTTAGCTCTCAAATTCGACCAAAAGTGCTCCCGCCTGCACTTTGTCCCCCGCTTGAACGGCTACCGTTTTGAGCGTCCCGCTGCGAGAGGCGACAATGTCATTTTCCATTTTCATCGACTCAATGATACAGACGACGGTACCCGCTTCAATGGTTTGCCCGGCTTCGGCGTTGACCTTGACTACGGTACCCGACATGGGGGTGCTGATCGCATTGCCGTTACTGGCCTGTTTGCTGGCGCTGCCAGGGCCTTTGGGGGCCCGTGTGGGGGCATTCGCACTGCTGGTAGCCACTTGGGGCAAATGCATCGCGACTTGGAATCGTTTGCCGTT
>DLGM01000286.1:3741-6445 GCA_002482705.1 Cyanobacteria bacterium UBA7694 | reverse complement strand
ATTGCGGCGCGGACCGGATTGGGCACGGCACCCGCCTAAGTGAAGACCGCGACCTGATGAACTATGTCAATGATCACCGTTTGCCGCTCGAAATTTGTCTGACTTCAAATGTGCAAACCAAAGCCATTGACGATCTCAAAAATCATCCCCTCAAAAAGTATTACGACTTAGGCTTGCGGGTCACGATTAACACGGATAACCGCCTGATCTCGGGCACCACAGTCACCGATGAGCTGTATTTGGCTTCGCAACTGTTTGAGTTTGAGATCAACGACATTGCCAACTTGATCATCAATGGCTTCAAGAGCGCCTTTATGCCCCACAATAAAAAGACCCGCCTGCTGCGTTCGGTGATGTCTGAACTCGATGAGCATTTGGGCATTCGCCGCACCAAATACGGTTATTAATGCCCTTTAAAGACCGCCGCTTCTGCTCGACAGCTTTTGACCTGATTGCCGAGCAGAAGCTTTTTTATGGCGTTTCCCGGCTGTTGGTGGCGGTGTCCGGGGGGCTGGATTCGCAGGTCCTACTGCATTTTTTACAGCGCTTTGGGGCCCGTAAATATGGTTTAGAACTGGCGGTTGCCCACCTGGATCACGGTTTGCGTCCCGATTCAGCAGCGGTCGCCGCTGCCGTATTGGCGCAGGTTCAGGAGCTGGGATTGCCTGTTTTTGTCACCCGGCGTGAAATTCTCCCGCGCCTGGGGCAAAGCTCTTGGGAGGAGCGGGCCCGGCAGGTACGCAGTAGCTGGTTACAGGAGGTAGCCGCAGCCGAGGGGTTTGAGGCGATTGCGACAGGCCACCATGCCACGGATCAGCTAGAAACGATTCTGTTGCGCTGGGTGCGGGGCAGTGTTCGAGGGTTGGGGGGAATGCGAGCCCGTCAGGGATGGTCGCAGGGCGTTCCAGTGGTGCGCCCGCTGTTGGCTTTGCCCCGAACTGAATTGGAGGCCTATGCCCATGCCCACCAGCTTGTTTGGCATGAGGACAGCACCAACCAAGATTTGCGCTTTACCCGCAATCGTTTTCGTACCCAGATACTCCCTTTACTGTGTGCTGAAAACCCGCTGTTAGAGACCGATTCTGTCGCTTGGGGCGAGGTGGTGCAGGCGGAAAGTGACTATCTTGAAGCTGAGGCCACAGCCCATTTTCAGAAACTGGTGAGCTGTCAAGCGGGGCGTATCACGCTGCCTGTTGCTGAGTTACACGCTTTACATCCGGCTTTGCAACGGCGGGTACTGCGTTTGGCGCTGGCCGCTTGGTTGCAGGGCGAGTGGCGGATTTTTACCCGTATCCACATTGAAGCGATGCGGGGGCTTTTGCACGCTCCTACGGGGAAATATCTTGAGCTACCTTTGGGCTTGCGGGTGATTCGGGAGCGGAGGATGCTTGTCTTGGCAGCGCTTGACATATAATAGAGGAGCCCACTTTACAAGGATGTTGTACCCATGGCTTCATTGACTTTATCGCCCACAAATCTGGCCACGGTTCTGGCCGGGCACTGGCTCACTCCCCCGACCCAGCCCCTGACCATTGCTGATATTTCGACGGATAGTCGCGAGCCCCAGGCGGGAAAGTTATTTATTCCGCTTAAAGGCGAACATTTTGAAGGGCACCAGTTTATCGGGCGTGCTCTGACCCAAGGGGCAGCGGCGGCCTGTTGTGCACAGGCCTATTATGAAGCAAATGCCGCTGAATTGGCGGGTCAGCCGCTGTTGATTGTGGCCGATACTTTAGCCGCTTATCAGGCTTTGGGGCGCTGGTGGCGACAGCAGATCAACCCGGTCACCATTGCCATTACCGGCAGTTCGGGCAAAACCTCCACCAAAGAAATTTTAGCGACATTGTTGGCCCGGGTGGGCCCTGTACACAAGACACCTCTCAATTACAACAACGAAGTGGGTGTGCCCAAAACGCTTTTAATGCTGCGCCCAGAACACCGTTTTTTAATCCTTGAAATGGGCATGCGCGGGTTGGGGCAAATTGCTGAACTGGCCGCCATTGCTGAGCCTGATTGGGGGCTGCTCACCAATATTGGCGTGGCCCATGTGGGTGAACTGGGCAGTCAGGCCGCTGTTGCTCAAGCCAAGTGGGAACTCATGGACTATCTTGAAGGGGCGACCCAAACGGGGGTTTTGCTCGACAGCGATGCTTGGATGCAGCGTCTGGCCGCAGAGCACCCTCATTTACAGACCCTCTGGGCGGGTACCCTTCCGACCAGTGATCTACATATACATAGCATCCAAGCCGCTCCAGGTGGACAATGGGTGCATTTTGCTTGGCGTAATCAGGCGGTGCAGCGGGTGTGGCTGAATGTGCCTGGAGCGCATCAGGCGCGCAACTTGGCCCTGTGTTTGGCGGTGTTTTATGCCCTCGGATATGCCCTTGAGCCCGACGCCATCCTTGAAGTTCCGACACTCTTTGGACGCAACCAGTGGCTG
Organism: Cyanobacteria bacterium UBA7694; assembly: GCA_002482705.1. Classification (GTDB taxonomy): domain Bacteria; phylum Cyanobacteriota; class Sericytochromatia; order UBA7694; family UBA7694; genus UBA7694. The sequence continues at coordinate 4,005 of DLGM01000286.1, read as the reverse complement.
CATACACCCACGGGCCAGACCGTGATCCAGGATGCCTACAATGCCAATCCCGACTCAATGAAGGCCGCTTTGCAGATGTTGGCGGAATATCCGGCTGCCCGGCGGATTGCTGTATTGGGGGTGATGGGTGAACTCGGTGCCGATAGTGAAGCGATGCATGCTGCCGTGGGGCACTTTTGCCAAAACTTGCCGCTCGATCTTTTGGTGGTCGTCGGGGAGGCCGCGCAGCCCTTGGCCCAATCTGCTGAGGGCGGTGCGTTTCCC
>DLGM01000286.1:0-3698 GCA_002482705.1 Cyanobacteria bacterium UBA7694 | reverse complement strand
GCGGCGGCCGCTACCTTGCCCCAACTGCTGCAAGCGGACGATTTGGTGCTGTTAAAAGCTTCTCGCAGTGCCGCCTTCGAGGAATTACTCGCCTGTTTGGGTCTGGCGGTTACCCTCTAATGTCCCAGGGCCTGATCCGGGCTGCCCTGGCGCTTGCCATTGGGGGGGTGCTGGGTCTCTTTAACTGTGTGCCACCTTTGAGCTTGATTGAGGCCAAACTCTTTGATTTGCGGGTTTATTTTCAGTCGCCGGAGCCCCCGGAAGAACGGATTATTGTGGCCTACACTTCTCCCGAAGAGAGTTACCAATTGCAGCAATGGCTGGCTTCTTTGCCCACAGGGGCTGTCGCTGGAGTGGCCTTGGATACCCCACAACTGTACGTGACGGCTGGGCCATGGCTAGCGCGCTGGGCGGCACAGCGCCGTTTCCCGGTGGTGCTCAGCAGTGCTTTCCGTTATCCGCCCAGTGTACGGGCTCATCAGGCCTTGCCCGTGGCGTATACGACCCATCGCCAGGATCTGCAGCAGGCTTTGGCGGTGGGGTTTGCCAACTATCCCCCAGATGAAGATGGCGTCATTCGTCAGTTGCCGATCCAGCAGCGTTATTATCAGCTGTCGGGTACGCTGGCCGCAGCCCCTTCTTTTGCTTTACAGGCGGCGCGCATGTTAGAGCCCCACTTGGCGATGCCGCTTGGCCCGGCCTATATTCATTACCCTGGCCCCAGCCAAGTGTACGGATTGCGTTCGCTGGCTGAATTACAGCGTTTGCCGCTGAGTGAATTGCAGGACAAGCTGCTGTTAATTGGCGATATGCGTACCTTGCCCCCTGCGGCTACACCTTTCCGTTCGCCCCTGAGTATGGTCGAACTCCATGCCTTTGGCGTCGCCAGTTTGCTCAAGAACACCTATTACCGCCACTCGCTGGGTTTGAGCTTATTGCTGCCGCTGGCGGCGGCTCTGGTCAGTTATGCCTTATTACAGGGCGTATTGCGCTGGGGTTTATTGTTTACCGGGGCAGCCATGCTCACTCTGCTGGGTTCATACCTTACCTGGAATGTTTTTCTCTTTCGCGAGTCACATCTCTGGCTTGATTTGGCAGCTCCGCTTTTAAGTATGATGCTCACTACCGTCTTGCTGACGGTCTATTTCCAGCGCACGGAAGGTCGCCGCCGCCGCCGCCTGATGACCACTTTTCGCCGCCATTTGCCGACCAGTAAAGTGCAGGCCTTACTCGATAAAAGCGACGGTTTACAGACGGAGCGGCGGGTAGTCACCGTGATGTTTACGGATATTCGCGGTTTTTCACGGATGGGAGAGCAGTTGCCCCCGGATCAGGTGATGCTGATGTTGAACGAATATTTGACCGCCATGACCGAGATTATCTTTGCCAATCAGGGCACCCTCGACAAATACATCGGTGATGGCATCATGGCGGTGTATGGTAATATAGGGAAGAATAATCCCAAAGAAGACGCTTTCTACGCCGTAAAAACCGCCCTCGAAATGCAGACTGTCATGGAACAACTGCAAAAAAAGTGGATGAACCAGGGCCTTCGCCCCATCCAGATTCGGATTGGCATTCATACGGGAGATGCGGTTGTGGGATATGTGGGCCACCCTGACCACCGCGAACTCACCGTCATTGGTGATACGGTCAATACGGCTGCGCGCATTGAAAAGCTCAATAAGCAGCATCATACCCATATCCTCATGAGCCACAGCACCTATGATTACGTCAAAGCGTATGTTGAAGTTCACCCGTTTGGCGAAGAAAAGCTAATGGGCAAGAGCAGCAGCGTTCGGGTCTATGAGATGAAAGGCTGGAAATCAGGAAGTACGCCATGAAACGGGTGCTGGTATCAGGTTATTACGGCTTTGATAATGCCGGTGATGAAGCTATTTTGTGGGCTTTGCACCAGCTTTTTAACCCCTATGACATCCATTTACAGGTATTGGCTGCTGGTGTGCCTTACCCCTCTCCCGACGCCCAGTTTGACGCCATCAAACGCACCGATTTGTCTGCGATTATGAAGGCCTTAAAGCAGAGTGATTTATTCCTCAGCGGGGGCGGGGGCCTGTTTCAAGATGTGACCGGTTTTGGCAGCATCCCCTATTACGGCGGATTGTTGTGGTTGGCCAAGCGCATGGGGGTGCCCACGATGATTTTTGGTCAGGGCATTGGGCCGGTGCGTTATGGCTTTAACCGCCGTCTGTTACGCCGCCTGATGTTGGGGGTGCAGGCCATTGCCGTACGTGACCCTGAGTCTGTGGCCGAACTCCTGGCGATGGGGGTGCCCCAGCCATCTGTGTTCCAGATGGCAGATCCAGTGCTGACTTTGGTGCCTGCGACCCCGGCCCATGTGCGCGAACGTCTGCGGGCCGAGGGCCTTGACCTGCGTCGTCCCATGATTGGGGTCTCAATTCGCCCTTGGAAAGACTGGTACGAAAAACAGCTCAAAAGCTTTACGGCTGTATTAACCCAACTGGCCCTGCGCTTAGACGCCCAGATTGTGCTGATTCCCTTCCAGCCCCAACACGATACCTGGATGTGCCAAGAAGCTGCTTATTCGATGGGTCTGCGGGCCGCTGAACGGGTGCCTCCGATTCGCATTTTGGAAGGGCATTATTCACCGATTGAAATGCTCGGTGTCATTGCCCACATGGNNTGGGCATGCGTTTACATGCCCTGATCATGGCTGCGGCGATGGGGGTCCCGGCAGTGGGGATTGCCTATGATCCGAAGGTACGCCTCTTTTCTGAGAGTGTGGGGTATCGTTATACCTCTTCGGTGACAGAACTCAGCCAATCGGATCTGTTCTCCGAACTGCTGCTGGATGCTTGGGAACACCGTGAGACCCAGCGTCAGCACTTAGCGCGTACCGTGCCGCTGTTGCAACAACGGGTATACGATGCCCGTTCCCTTGCTTTAAAATTACTTGGAATTACCGAAAACCTATGAACAAACCTTGGTCTGTACATTCTATTTTGGGCTTGGCCATTGATTGCCCAACTGCAGCCCAGCTCCAACCTTGGTTGCTGGAACGCATTGCCGCCCGTGAGCCGGTCCATGTGGTCACGGTCAATGCGGAAATGGCTTATGCCGCAGCCCTCGACGCGGCCCAGTACCAGTTGCTCAGTCAGGCCGATGTGGTCATTCCCGATGGGATTGGAGTGGTGTGGGCACTGCGTCGTCAGGGGGTTGCTCAAGAGCGTCTGCCCGGTGTCGAACTGGTTGAAAGCCTGCTGCGCCATTCTGGTCAACAGGGGGCCCCTGCCATTTATATTCTGGGTTCTTCCCAAGCGACCTTAGATGCCCTGAAAGACATTATTCCCGCCCGTTTTGGCCCGGCTCACATTGTTGGGATGCGCAATGGCTTTTTTACTGCCGCTGAAGAAGCAGAGATTGTCGCTGGCATTCAGGCGGCGGCCCCGGATGTGCTGCTGGTGGCCTTGGGGGTTCCGAAACAGGAGCAATTTATTGCCCGCCATCGTCAGGCGTTAAATGTGCCGCTGATGATGGGTGTAGGCGGTTCTTTTGATGTCATTTCTGGCCGCTTGCAGCGCGCCCCACTGTGGATGCGCCGTCTGCATCTCGAGTGGTTTTACCGTCTTTTACAGCAGCCCTCGCGCTGGCGGCGCATGCTGGCTCTGCCCAAATTCGTCTTAAAGGTATTGGCCACACGATGATCAAGTTTATCA
>DLGM01000282.1 GCA_002482705.1 Cyanobacteria bacterium UBA7694 | reverse complement strand
TTTATTTACCGCCATCCCGCCAGGTAAGATGCAACTTTTCGCGCTGGGCTTCCGTCATGAAGGTTTGGGACATACACTGCTGAAAGGAAGCCAGATGAAGATTGTTATTGCCCTGCTTATGAGTCTGAGCGCCTGTCTTCCCCTCACCCAATCGCCTTTAAGTGACAAACAAAAAGTTCAGATCAGCGGGCGGATTTTGGATATCCAAGGAAATCCGGCCGTGCAACAGGGGGTCACCCTGCACACCAGTGGGGAAGATTATCGCTTGACCACCGATGCCCAAGGCCGTTATCAAGCAGATTTATTGGGTATGGAGACCAAAAGCAGTGTCTTTGGCAGCGCCATTGATCTCAAACTCAATGCCCGTTTGCAAGGGGGAGCCGAAATCAACTATCAGCAAAAGGTATTGACGGAAATAGTGGTGTTTCCCGATTTGCGCTTCTGGTCGGGCTTGAGCGAACCCGCTGACGGCCAACAACAGCGCGGTGGCACACAGGTTTTTCGGTGGCAAGCACCCACCGCTCTAACCCCTCCGCAGACCTATGCCTTCCAGCTCAAAGACAGCCGGGGCCAAACCCTCTGGTACCAAACCAGCGAGATCCTGAGCGTGAGTATCCCCGGAGAAGTCTTCCAAACCAATGGCATTTACAGTTGGCAGGTCAGTACCCAAGGGCAGCCGCGCTTAACCAGTGCCCGCTGGGTCTTGAATGGCCCGGCAACCGCAGCTCCCCCCCGCACAATTGTCTCAGTTCGGGCGGAAGAACAAACCTTGGCATACCTGCATGACGGTGCCTTTGATCAGACCCACCCTTTCCCCAGCACAGGAGGAGAGCTCCCCCATTTACCCGGGCCGTTACAGGTAGATCTGGGCAGCTCTCAGCCATTGCAGACTCTCTTGGTGCATAGCGCCAAAGGTTGGAGCGGTCAAGTACAGGTACAAATTTCCGAAGACCCCAACCGCTGGGGTGAAAGCGTTGCACGCCTGACTCCACAAGGATCCTGGACCGCCCCCCTGAAAGGTCAGCGTGGACGTTACCTGCGCCTGAGCACCCTCGATAACCCGCGCGGCTTTCTTGACGTCAGCGAAGTTCAGGTCTGCTAAACTCGCTTGGCGTGCAGCCCCTGGGCGGATTGCATCCGCCCTCCTCTCTCGCCCCCTACAAGTTCAACCGCTTCTCTGAAAAGACCGCTACCGACAGGTTTTCACTAAAGCCATACCCCTCGTTCAGCAATAGGTTGCGGCCCCGGGGCGAAGCCCCGCTGAGCTTTTCGCGCAAACGGCGAATCGAAGCCTGGAAGGCCATCGGCAGATTTTTAGCTTCGTGGCGGGTGCGCATTTGGCGAATGTAGCCATAGGCTTCCCCCGCGCGGAGATACCCATTTAACCAATCGTCCTCTACATGCGAGAGCGGATTGGCAGCAATCCACACCAGCGAAAACAGTTCCAGAGTGGTCAAGCGCACGCGCAGGATATCCCCTTTATAAGCAACCGTTTGGTTGACCAAGTCAATCAGCACCTGAGGCATGGGCTCATGGGGGGGGAAAGGCTCTGTATGCGTCAGGGTGCGGGGTTCCTGAGCCGGGCACAGATACTGCAAGAAATAGGTGCCGTTGCGATCGGTCAAAGCCCGAATGAGGGAGACCCGGCGACTGAGTTTGGGATACTCTTGGCGCAATAAATCGCCCCGTTCGAGGGTCGGAATAGATTTTAACATCTCCCAATAGGGCTGAGCGGCCGTAAATTGAGAAGCTTCTACCCAGGCCGCCGGATCATCATTCATTAAGCCCAAATAGTGCAAACACAAATAAATCGCCGTCCGTTGCCGCAAATCGGGGATGTCTAAGTCAGCCATCAGGGTGCGCAGATAGGCCTCGCCTTTGAGGCCATTGCCAGCAAACAAATGGGCCACGCCCAGGTGATAGGTCAGCCAAGGGGAGAGGGTTTCACCACGCGCATGTAAAACCCATTCGGCACGCCCTACCAGTTGGATCACCCCGTCATAATCGAGGCTGTCTTCCTTGTAATTGCGCACCAATTTTCGGGTTTCTTGCTCAATCCAGAGCGCGTCCTCCTGAAAAATTTGGGTCAGCTCGTCGACCAGTTGGTACACTTCCGTCATCAGATGCTCTGCCATAGATACCGCTTTCGATCATCGTATTAGGGGCGCTGACCACGAGCCCCATAACGGCCCCACTGGTGAATCAGTTTGGCAACCAGAGAAGTCCAGCCGCTTTGGTGACTCGCGCCTAAGCCCCGGCCCGTGTCACCATCAAAGTACTCATAAAAAAGAATGTGCTCACGCCAGCCGGGCTGAGCAAAAATGGGGTGCTGGCCATCCGCAGGGCGAATGCCGTCAGAGGGTAAAAACAAAGAAATCAGACGCTGTTCCAAGGCTTCCGCCACTTCCCACAGGGGCAATTCGTGGCCCGACCCGGTGGGATATTCGACCTTGAGGGTATCCCCAAAGAAGTGGTGAAATTTTTGTAAAGCCTCGATAATCAGGAAGTTGAGGGGAAACCACACCGGCCCCCGCCAGTTGGAGTTGCCCCCAAACATGCCGCTGGTAGAATCCGCCGGGTCATAGGTCACCTCATAGGGCGTCTTACCCACCTGAAGACGGAAGGGTTCCTGCCCGTGCGCCTTGGAGAGGGAGCGAATGCCATAAGGGCTTAAAAATTCGCTTTCATCCAGCATACGGCCCAACAAGCGTACCAAGCGGCGCGGCGTCAGCACGGAAAACAAACGCCGCATATCGGGAGAATCCATTTCACTCTGGGAAGTGAGTACCCGCAAAGAACGCTCGGGGCGATAATCAAAGAACCACTGCAAGCGTTTGGCAAACCCAGGGAAACGCGCCAGTACATGGGGTTCAAGGGTTTCGACCGCAAACAGGGGAATCAGCCCCACCATCGAGCGCACCCGCAGCGGGAAACGTTCACCATTGGGCAATTCAATCACATCATAATAAAAACCGTCTTGTTCATCCCACAGACCGTCATCTCCCATGCGGTGCATGGCTTCAGCAATCGAGAGGAAGTGTTCAAAGAATTTGCTGGCAATGTCTTCGTACACCGGGTTCTCTTGGGCCAACTCGAGGGCCATGCCGAGCATATTAAGGCTGTACATGGCCATCCAACTGGTGCCATCAGACTGCTCCAAGTTGCCCCCGGTCGGCAAGGGTGAACTGCGATCAAAGATGCCAATATTGTCGAGACCTAAAAAGCCCCCGGCAAACACATTGTTGCCATTGTGGTCCTTTTGGTTGACCCACCAGGTGAAATT
>DLGM01000305.1:3103-9263 GCA_002482705.1 Cyanobacteria bacterium UBA7694 | reverse complement strand
CAATGCGCTGATCTCCCACAAACAGTTCACCCGCTTTCTGCCCTCCGGTTGCAATCGCGACCACATCTTGCACATCCGCCACGTCCAGGCCATAACGGGCCAACTGTTCGCGCTGAATCTGTAAGGTCATGACCGGCAAGCCGCTCACCTGCTCAACTTTCACATCCGAGGCTCCGGGTACTTGCGCCAACACAGCAGCAATCGCTTCCCCTTGCGCGAGTAAAACATCGAGATCATCCCCATAAATTTTGATCCCAACATCGCTACGCACCCCTGCAATCAGCTCGTTAAAACGCATCTGAATCGGCTGGGTGAACTCATAATTATTGCCCAACACACGCTGGGATTGGGCTTCCAACCGGGCGACCAACTCCGCTTTGGGCAAGCGGGGATTGGGCCACTCGGAACGGGGTTTCATCATCACAATCGTATCAGCCACACTGGGGGGCATCGGATCGGTGGCAATCTCGGCGGTGCCAATTTTGGTAAACACGGTCTTGACCTCGGGCATCGCCTTGAGTTCAGCTTCTAAGCGGTGCTGCATATCCACGGCCTGGCTCAGGCTGGTGCCGGGAATGCGCAGCGCATGCAGCGCCACATCGCCCTCATCCAGGCTGGGAATAAATTCGGCTCCCATGCGTGTGGCCAATAAACCACTGAGAAGCACCAAAACCACGGCCCCACTCAGAACCGGCAGACGCCAGCGCAAAGCCCCACGCAAGAGAGGTAAATACAGGTATTTGGCTCCAGCCATCAGGCGGTTTTCTTTTTCGGTCACTTTGCCCGACACAAACAAAGCCACGGCCGCAGGCACCACCGTCATACTCATGAGCATGGCTGCTGCCAAGGCCATGACAACGGTGAGAGCCATCGGGCGAAACATTTTGCCCTCGACCCCGACCAGCGTCAAAATCGGCAAATACACCACCATAATGATCAGTTCGCCAAATAACAGCGCCTGCCGAGCTTCTTTGGCCGCTGCAAACACCAAGTCACAGCGTTCCTGCAAGCTCAGGGTACGCCCCAAACGCTGCTGGGCATGGGCCAAGTGGCGCAGACAATTTTCGACAATCACTACTGAACCATCCACAATAATGCCAAAATCGAGGGCCCCTAAACTCATCAGATTGGCACTCATTTTATTGCCCACCATACCGCTCAGGGTCAGCGCCATCGAAAGCGGAATGACCAAAGCGGTAATTAAGGCCGCTCGCAAATTGCCCAAGAACAGGAAAAGCACCACCACCACCAGCAGTGCCCCCTCAAATAAGTTGGTGCGAACGGTTTTAATCGTGCGATCAACCAGGGTGGTGCGATCATACACGGCGGTAGCCTGGACCCCTTTGGGCAGGCCACGATTGACCTCGGCCAAACGCTGAGCCACCGCCTGAGAGACTTCGCGGCTGTTTTCGCCCATCAGCATAAAGGTGGTGCCGAGCACCACTTCGTGCCCGTCTTTGGTGGCGGCCCCAGTGCGCAGCTCACGCCCTTCTAACACTTGGGCCACATCACGCAACTGTACGGGTGCCCCTTGAGGCGACGAACCCACCCGCATGGCGGCAATTTCGGCCAAGGTTTGCACCTGACCGGGAGCCCGAATCAGGTACTGTTCGCCGTTGCGCTCAATATAACCAGCTCCGACATTGCGGTGATTGCGCTCTAAAGCTGTGAGTACATCGCGAAAGGTCAGCCCATAGGCCTGTAAACGGGCTGGATCAGGCTGGATATGGTACTGGCGGGAATATCCACCCAAGGTGTTAACTTCAGTCACCCCCGGCACCTGCCGCAATTGGGGCTTGATCACCCAGTCCTGCAAACTGCGCAAATCGGTCAGGGTATAGGGCAGGCCTTGGGCCGTGCGGGCTGTTGGGTCCGCATCCACCGTCCACAGAAAAATTTCCCCTAACCCGGTGGCGATTGGCCCCAGCTCAGAAGATAAACCCGGTGGCAATTGGCTGCTGACCTGCTGCAAGCGTTCACTGACCTGCTGCCGGGCAAAATAGATATCGGTGCCATCTTTAAAAATCACGGTCACCTGAGACAACCCATAACGGGACAGGGAGCGGCTCAGCTCTAGGCGGGGCAAACCGGCCATGACGCTTTCAATTGGGAAAGTGACCCGCTGCTCGACTTCAAGGGGGGAATAACCCGGTGCTTCGGTATTGATCTGCACCTGGACATTGGTGATATCGGGAACCGCATCAATCGGCAGATGCTGAAAACTCCAGACCCCCATCAACAGGATCACCACACTGAGACCGATCATGCTCCAACGGTAGCGCAAAGCAAAGCGCAATAAGGCTTCAAACATCGTGTGCTACCCCCTTAGTGATCGTGGGAAGCTTCGGATTTACCGAGCTCCGCCTTGAGCACAAAACTATTGTCGAGGGCGTAGGTCTGGCCCGCTTTTAAACCGGATTTGACCTCGACCCAATCGGCATCTTCAGCCCCCAATACCAGTGGGCGAGCCTCAAAGGTATCTCCAAAACGGGCAAATACCACCTGCCAGTCGCGGAACGACTGGATCGCCTTTTTGGCCACTGCCACCGGCACTTTGCGTTCATCGACCAGCACTTCAATCTGGACAAACATGCCGGGCCGCCAAAAGCCGTCTCGGTTGTCAATGTGGGCATGGGCTTCGGCGCGGCGGGATTCTGCATCCACCACCGGGCTATTGTGAGAAATCACCCCAAAGGCCTCGCGCTGCTGATTTTGAGCGATCACCCGCACCCGTTGCCCCAGCTTGACTTGACTGAGCTGGGCATCGGGCACCAAGAGTTCGGCCCAAACCACCGATAGATCAGAGACCACAAAAACCCGTGTATCGGCACTGATCTGCTCGCCCACCGCCACGTGTTTTTCGGTGATGACGCCACTGATCGGCGCTTTTAAAACATACCGCGCCAATTGCCCTTTGTAAGCTTGAGGCGCAATTTGCAAAGCCTGGAACTTCTGGGCCAGGGCCTGTAGCTCAAGCTCAACCCCTTGTACCGCTTGGCGCTGCACAAAACCACCCTGTTCCCGCTGCCACAGGGCTTCTTCGACAGCAGCCAAATAACCGGCTAAAGCCCTCTCATAATCACGCTGGGCCTGCTGTAACTCAACCTGACTGGTGGCCTGATCACGGCTCAGGCCCACCTCACGATTGAGGCTGAGTTTGGCACTGCGCACGTCGCTGAATGCAGCCAGAATTTTCCCTTTGGCTTCGCCCATAGGCTGTTTGAGCATTTCCTGGTGAATGGTTTCCGGGTCTTTGCCACTTTTGAGCTGCTGTAGCAGGGTTTGGGTATTGCGGTTGAGGGTGTTTTCACGTTCGGCTTCAAAACGGGCCCGGTCGCGTTTTTGCACCAGCAATTGGTGCTGCAAACGCAGATCCGCCAGCTCTTGGCTGTGAACCACCGCCATCACTTCCCCCGCTTGCACCGGCTCCCCGACGTGTTTGAGCACTTCTACGGCCATGCCATGGATCGGGGCCACCATGTGTACATATTTGTCTTGGTCTTGGGCAATTTGCCCCGGAAAATGCAGGGTGGTGCGCAAAGCGCGGGGACCGGCCTGCGCCACACGAATCCCGGAGCGTTCTGCCATCGCTGGTGGCACCTGCAAACGCCCCTCTTCCTGGGTAAATTGCCAGGTATAGGTTTTGCCCTGCCATTGGCCGGTGAACACAACATCAAAAGAATGGGGCTCATATACCGACTGCTGACCCCGCAAATAGTCGCGCTCAGTCACAAAAGTGATGCGGTCACTTTGCCCTAAGCGTTTGACTTCAGCCGTCAGCTTGAGTTGCTCCAATGGCAGAGGTTTGCCCTGAGTCGTGGGGTAAATTCGGAATTCCGGGGGAATGCCCGCTTCAAAAATAGTGACCTCTAACTGCAAGTCGCGATCGATCAGGAGGCTTCCCCGATGCGGGCCACGGGCTTCTTCGTGTTCGTGTTCTGCAGCTTCTTCCCCGTGTTCATGGTCATGGGCAGATTCAGAGGCGTGGGGGGCTTGGGCCGTAAGCATCAGCGCCCCAGCACCAAACCCAGTCACAACAATCAATAACGAAATAATCAATGATTTAGACAGCACAATATTTTCCTTTCTGAATACACACAACAGGCGGCATCAGCCAAAGGAAAGGTCTAAATCAGTAAAATTACCGTCGCCAAAGCGGCACGCTGTTCATCCGGGGGAGGTTGGGCCTCAGGGGCAAGGTATCCCGCAGTCAAAGGGAATAGCGGCGCAGCCGCTACTTGATAAGCCCGAAAAAGGTCCCAATCAACAACGGCCAAAAGCTGGTCAAAGCCATGCTCTACTGGCGCTAAGGTTCGCACATTGTAGGTTTCGGGATGGTAAAAAGACAGATGCACATCGTGGCAATTGTCATCATGCTCACAGGCATGTTCTTGATCATCGGCATGTCCTGCGGAAGCTTCCAGCGTCATCTGGTTTTGATGCTGACACAATACCAGCTCGGGCTGCCCCTCATGATGGGCAAACACAAAATGGGCCAGGACCACAATCAACAGTCCTAAACCATATAAAACCCGATGACGAAACAGAGAATACAGCATCCCCCTCATTAAGCCACCTGCGCCCTGTGGGCGTCAAGCACAAAATAGGCCAAACATCTGCGTTGTTCGCAAGCAAGCAGCATCACGCTTTCACTTTCATTATCATGGTATTGCAAACGATTCACAAAATAGCGGCTGGAAGTGCCTTGGCTCATCTCTCATCCATAGGTCGCTCGTACAATGGCAGTCATTTCTGCTCCTGGCTGGAGTTTCGCGCCCCACAGCACGTTGGTGCTCTCATTCCGGGCAATCACAATTTTGGCAGGCCTGATACGAGGTAGAACCACAGGTCACCGCCAATTGACGGCGCAAAGCTTGGCGGGCTCGGTACAGACGCACACTGGTTGCATTCGGCGTTAAGCCCAAACGTTCTGCCAATATTTTGACAGGCTGAGCCTGGAGATCAGCAGCTCGCAAAAGCGCCGCCGCCTCCACAGGCAATTGCTCCAATACCCGCAAGATACGGGCACAGGTCGGGGTGTCATCCTGTGTATCGGTTATCAGCCTGTCTGGGGCCACCTCATCTACCACCACCCACCGCTGCTGCCGCTGTAATTCGTCGGCCAGAACATGGCGTAAAATCTGATAAAACCACGGGCGCAAACGCTGCGGATTGCGCAATTGGGGCAAATAGGCCATGGCCCGCAAGAGGGACTGCTGCACAATTTCCTCGGCCATTTCCAGCGAAGGCGTGCGTTTCACAGCCCACGACACGGCCTCGGCACGCAGGGCGGCCAAGGCCGTTGCCAGCGGGGCTAAGTGCCGGGACAATTGCACTCGGGGGGGCAGGCACAGTCCGGCCCACACTTACATTCCGTACCACAACAACAGCCACCGGCTACGGGTTGGCCACAGTTACAATCTTGACAACAGTCTGACATAAACAAATCCTTTCACAGGGAATTATCTATAGAGACGCTCTTGCCCTTCAGATCTTACTTCATGTTTATTTTTTACAGCGCCTTCGCCGAGAGTCAGCCGGGGATCGGCTAAATTCGCTTCCAATAACTGCAAAAAGCGTCCCACATGCAGCCCATCCATCAGTCCATGGTGTACTTGGATGGAGAGAGGGACCGTGATTTGCCCTTGCCCATTGGCTGCATATTTGCCAAACACAAACCGGGGGATTGCCATCAAAGCCGGGTTTAAATCCACCGGATGGCTCAAACCCGTAAACCGAATCCAGGGCACACAGGACACAAAAATCAAATCATCCCGGCCCTTGTCATCCAAGGTTTGGGGCTGGGCCTGCACATGGCGCACCGCTTCGGCAAATGCCCCATAATCAGGCGTAAAGGGCGCTAGACAATAACCATAGGTTTCATTGGGATACAAATGTACAAATGAGGGATGAACGGTTTCATGCAGCCAAATGCCCTCAGGCCGGGTGCGCAGACGAAAAGCATCCGTCAGGTTGGCAGCCCGGCTCAGGCAATACAAAAAGCTGGCAAAAAAGGAGGCCTTTTCACTTTTCACCCAGGCCAATAGGGCTGTCACATCCACTTCAACACACAGGTTAAACGCGGGGAAAGCCATGGCGCGGTAATACTCAAACTGGGGGCGGCGCGGCCATGTTTCCAAATCAATCCACATCACAATTA
>DLGM01000305.1:741-3068 GCA_002482705.1 Cyanobacteria bacterium UBA7694 | reverse complement strand
TGAATAAACCAAGCGTTACGCAAGAAACCAGAGGAAACTCTACCTCTTTGGGCCCGCCCAGAATGGTTGTATTCCGGGTCTGACTCAAGCTACACTCCTTAAAACAGCCGCAACAGGAGACTGCCATGAGCTTAGACCGCAGCAAAACCGACCTCGACCTGGGGCTGAAAATTCGTCGCTACCTGCAAGAACGTGGTGTCGAAACCCCGCTGTTACCTCAGTCCTCCGATAACACCACCCAAATAGATGCGATTATTCCCCATGTAGAAGCGATTCTCACCACCTTAGGCCTCGATTTGCGCGACGACAGCCTGCGCGAAACCCCCAAACGGGTGGCCAGCATGTTCATCAATGAAATGTTCTGGGGCCTCGAATCTGCCAACTTCCCCAAAATCACCGCCGTTGATAACAAAATGGGGTATGACGAAATGGTGATTGAAAAAAACATCGTGGTGCAGAGCGTGTGTGAACACCATCTCGTGATGATTGATGGTTACGCCCACGTGGCCTATATCCCCAATCGCAAGGTACTGGGGTTAAGCAAACTCAATCGCGTGGTCGAATATTTTGCCCGCCGCCCGCAAATTCAGGAGCGCCTGACGGAGCAGGTATTTTATACCCTCGAACACATCCTTGAAACGTCTGATATTGCCGTCATGATTCAGGCCAAACACTACTGTGTCAAAGCCCGTGGCGTTGAAGATATCAACTGCGAAACAATTACCAGCAAACTGGGGGGCTGTTTTAAAACCGACGCCAATTCCCGCAATGAATTTTTAACCCTGATTCGCATTTAAGGAGGCCCTATGCGTTGGGTCATGTTACTTTCCGCCCTGGGCTTTGGCTATATTTCGCTGAGTATGTGGAATGCGGCCCGCAGTGAGAGCAACCCGGATGAAAAACTGCGGCTGCGCCGTTCGGCCTTTGGCACCCTGGCCTTGGCCGTGATGGGGGCTGCCTACGCCTTTTATTTCAGCACCCGCTAAAGGTATTCCGGGGGATGAAAAGCGGCAGTTAAAGCTTGGTAGGCCTCACTCCAACCCCCTTGTGTTTGTTTGAGATCCAAGCTCTCTTCCGTGACATCTCCCCGCTCACGGATCAAGCTCATCAGCCAGCGTTTTTCGGGATGAGCAGGGGTATGGCGAACCCGGCAGCGACGCTCCAGATACCAGCCCCAGCCCTCGGCTTCGGGCAAAGTCTCTTGGGCGATATCTACGGGCAAGATCAGGCTAATCCGTGAAGGCCCAGATTCTGCTCCCCGCTCCCAAATTCGAGCCAGGGGCAAACTCGCTTGATGGCGAGCCTGCATGCGGGCATGATCGGGCGTTTGCGTACCGGTAAAAAAAGGCGGATTACACACCCAGTCCGTGGCCCTCGGCAAGGGTGCTGTGCAAAAGTCTGCTTGTTTTACCTGTAAACGCTCAGCCCACGGGGCAGCGGCAAAATTAGCCTGGGCTTGTGCCGTCGCAGCCGGGTCTAACTCGAGCGCCTGAATGGTGAGTGCAGGATAACGCTGGGCCAGCATCAGGGCAACAATCCCTGTCCCTGTGCCAATGTCCAACAAGCTGGAGCCTTGCACCTGTGCCCAGGCCCCCAGCAACATGCCGTCGGTACCCACCTTCATGGCCGTTAAATCTTGGGCGACCGTAAACTGCTGAAAACGGAAGGTGTTCACGGCACCCAGGCATCGCCCCAGTCAGCCTTGCGGGCGGCTTTATAACGGCTTTCTTCCCGCTTGCTAACGATCTGAGTCTGAAGGCCGTCGGGGGTACACAGTTGAAAGCGCACCATGCCCTTTTGTTGTTGCGGATGGCGCAGGATGCGGCCCGGAGCAGCGGCACCAGCAACACCGGGGCGAACCGCCAGCAAATAGCTGAACTTCTCGTCTTCAAAACTTTCACTGCCACCTTTAAGGTAGCGCTGCAAACGGCTGCGCTCCAGACGCTGGGCAAAGTGGCACCAGTCGCCTTCGGGAATCGGGCAGGCCAAGGCATGGGGGCAGGGGGCGCGCAGTTCGGCCCCCAAACCCAATAATTGGGTACGGGCCGCACGGATCCGGGCAAAACCGGCTGGGGTGCCCGGTTCAATCAGCAACAAAGCCGTCGTGGTACTTTGCCATAACCACTGCACCACCTGCGTCTGGCGAGATTCGGGCAATTCATTTAAAACATAAGAGGATGTGACCAAGTCGTGGGGCTGTGGGGTTTCGAGCTGTTCTAAGTGAGCGGCCTGCCAACGGGCTTTTTTGAGATTGTCTGGCCCAAGGGCTGCAATCAGTTGCCCCAAGGCAATCAAGTTGCGATCCCGTTCCAGCAGGGTGGCACTGG
>DLGM01000305.1:0-723 GCA_002482705.1 Cyanobacteria bacterium UBA7694 | reverse complement strand
AACAGGGTGCCAGGGCCGGAGCCCACATCCAGGAGAGTCGGGGCCGTTAATTCTGGCACATGGGTACGCAGGCGACGCAAAAGCTGAACGGCCACCGTCCAGGTAGCGGGCAAACGGCTGGCCAAATAGGCCAAGCGCTCTTCTGGGCGGTCTAAAAAACTGTGGGGGCGATCTTCCTGATCGCGATAGCGATCACTCATACGGGCGCGGGCGCGCGCCAGTGGCTGTAGCGATTGCCCCTCTAAACGCGCTTCAATTGCGCTGTGTAGCCATTCTGGCAATTGCATACAAGCTCCTTATCAGGGGACAGCCCCAGGCTCATTTAGTGGTAAACTGACGTTAGTCTTTCCCAGTCTATCACTTCTCACCTGTACGGAGGCCCTATGCCATGGACATTGATATAACCCCTTCTCAAGCCGCCGAAAAGTTGAAAAACTCAGCGGTTAAATTGCTCGATGTGCGCGAAGACTGGGAACGAGATATTTGCCAGATCAGCGGCAGCATTCAGCTCACCGAAGAACTGGCCGAAGAAATCATCGCCAACTGGCCCAAAGATACAGAAATTGTCTTCCAGTGCCACCACGGCGGACGCAGCGCTTCAGCCGCCTATTATTTTATACAACATGGGTTTGACAAGGTCTACAATCTCGCCGGGGGCATTGATGCCTGGTCGCGCGAAATTGACGCCAACCTGGCCCGGTATTAGTGATCCCCGTTCAACTC
>DLGM01000280.1:11656-18205 GCA_002482705.1 Cyanobacteria bacterium UBA7694 | reverse complement strand
AATACCTTTAACCACCGCGAACTCGGCTGGGATACAAGCTACGTCCCGTCCGCCAATATCGAGCTGCGCACGGGCACCAAATACACCACCCGCAATGGGGAAGGCAACACCGCCCTGACAGGTACCCTTCAGGCTGAACGGGTCAATCCCAGCGGCAGTGGTGCAGCCTTTGCCGCCGTGACGGTCGCTGCCGGACTGCGAGAACAGACCCTGCAACTGGGAGCCGNNGGGCAATTATAACAAGGGCCTGTATGTCAGCGGCAGCGTAGCGGGCAATGCTGGCCTCATCCAGGGAGATGCGACCGCTGGCGTCGGTGCCAAAGCCGCCGTGGGCGGAGCCTGGAAAAACGTCACCGTAGAAGCGGGCCATGAATGGGCCACCAATTACCGGGCCACCACCCTCACCGTCGGCTACCGCTTCTAATGCGCAAACTGATTGTCGGTTGTTTGATCCTCGGAGCTTGCGCCCAAGCTCCTCAGGCCGCCCCTCAGACCCCGGCCCGGATTGTGGCCATAGGCGATGTACACGGGGATTTAGCCGCCACCCGGGCCGCGCTGCGTTTAGCCGGAGCCATCGACACCCAAGACCGCTGGATCGGTGGCAAACTGGTCCTGGTACAAACCGGGGATCAGCTCGATCGCGGTGACGATGAAGTGGCGATTTTAACCCTTTTGGAACGGCTTCAAAAAGAAGCAAAAGCCACTGGAGGAGCAGTACATATCCTCAATGGCAACCATGAAATCATGAATGCAGCCCTCGACTTCCGGTATGTCACAGCCCAAGGTTTTGATAGTTTCTCTGCGCTCACCGGCCTGAATGTACAGGATCCAACCCTTGCCAATATTCCACCCTTTGCCCGCGCCCGGGCCGCCGCCTTTAAACCTGGCGGCCCTTATGCCCGCAAACTGGCCGAGCGTCCGATAGTCATGCAGCTAGAGGGCAATTTATTTGTCCATGGCGGCTTACTGCCCACCCACGCCACCTACGGTTTAGAGCGCATGAATACCGAATCCCAAGCTTGGCTCAGAGCCGAAACCACCCCGATCCCAGCAATCTTAACCGACGAACAGGGCCCCCTCTGGACGCGCATTTATTCCGATCCGGGCCAAGCCCCCAACTGCGCTTTCCTCACCCAAACCCTCAACCAATTGGGTGCCAAACGCATGATTGTTGGCCATTCCGTCCAAACCCAGGTCACCCAAGCCTGTGATGGCAAGGTCTGGCGCATTGATGTCGGCATGGCCAAAGCCTATGGTGGCCCAGTCCAGGTGCTCGAAATGATCGGCGATCAACTGCGCGTCATTTCATAGGCATTCCCCAACCGCTTAGCGCATACTTAAAACTATCAACTTCTGAGGAAGCCGTATGCCCTCTCCATCTCTGGCCATTCTCGGTGCCGGTCTCGCAGGCCTCAGTCTGGCTGAGGCCCTCATTCACCAGGGTTTTCCCGCCACCGATCTACTGATTGTGGATCCGATCAGACCGGGAGCGGGCGCTTCCGGCATTCCAGGGGCCCTGGTTCACCCACTGCCAGGGCGTTCGCTACGCCCCAAACCCGGTTATGGCGAAGCCTTTGCTTTTACCTGCACCTGGCTGCAGCAGTGGCCACAACACCTGTGGCGCACCACCCAAGTATTGCGTTTGGCCCCCAACCCAGAAGGACGGGAGCGTATGGCCCAGTCCTTGGCCCAAGCCCGGAGTGAGTCCCCCGATCACCCTTTGCTGGCTCAGGTGCAAACCCTCGATGCCGCCACACTCCAAGTTTTATGGCCCGGCCTCACTGCAGAACAGGCTTTTGCAGTCCCGGCCCGTACCGTGCATCTGAAAGCCCTGATCACCCACCTCAGTACCCACTTAAAACAACAGGATCACACTTTCATCACCCCAGAACACCTCGCGGTTAACACCACACCCGGCGGCTGGGCGCTCACAACGCCACAGGGCCGTGAGACCGTAGCCCAGTTGGTACTGACCCCAGGGATTGCCCTCAACACATGGTTTCCCCAATTGCGCCTGTCACAGGTGCACGGGGAGGTGCAAATCCTGCACCAGCCGGCCTGGAACGGCGTGGAAGTTGCTCTCAGCGGTTCGGGCCATCTGGCCCCCCTGCCTGACGGTAGCTGGGTGGCCGGAGCCACCTTTTACCGCGCTGAACAACCTGGATCAGCAGCAGAAGCCCGTACTTGGATTGGCCACCGCCTCGGCCATCTTGTGCCCCATTGGGAAAGTGCCCAAGAGCAGCAGATCTGGCACGGGCAACGCACGGTGATTGTGCCGGACCGCGAACCCGTAGCAGGAGCGGTACCGGGTTATCCCCATCTGTGGGTTCTCAGTGGATTGGCCGCACGGGGGCTGCTGTGGGGGCCTCTGCTCGCCCATCACATGGCACACAGCCTAATGGGCGAAACCGTGGTTTGGCCCGCAGCCGTACGCCCGGAGCGCCTGCCGCCTCAATCTTGGGAATTGGCGTCAATCGGCTGGTAGATCCGGGCCGCAGGCACATGAATGAGCTGGTCTTCCTCTAGCAAATACCCGGTCAGGCGGTGGCCATACACACAGCCAGTATCCAAACCAATAATCCAGGGTTTGCCGTCGCGGGTTTTGTACAGCAAGCCCTGTTTGGCATCATGGCCAAAAATGACCCCCTTGGAAGCCGTGTACTGTTCATGCCAGTGGGGGGCATTGGGCTCATCCATGGGATAACGGCGCATTAACAGCGCCATCGCTTCGGTGGTTAAATCGGTTCGGCCACTGGGGTGCAAACCGGCATGCACCACGGTAAAATCCTCCAGTTCTAAAAACAAGGGCAGAGCGGCAACCCAGGCGCGCCAGCCGGGGGCCTGGGCATCCATAGGTTCATAAATGGCCCGGTGTTTGGGTTTGGCGGGAACCCGACCCTCGGCGATTTTCAGAATCCAATCGTCGTGATTCCCCATCACCGATTCGGCCTGGTACTGCTGAATCAACTGCCAGACCCCCACTGGATCAGGGCCCTTGGTGAACACATCCCCCACCAAAATGGTGCGGGTGGGGCGTGCCCAGGTCAGAAGCTCCCGCAGCTCATCGGCACAGCCATGTACATCCCCGATCAAGAGCGTTCTCATCACGCCACCCCCTGATAGGCATGCGTCAAGGCCTGCACCAAGCCGGGAATGGTATAAGGAGCCGCCTGGATGTCAACACGCCCAAAAGACTCAAAACTTGCGACCGCAGTGGTCGGGCCAATCACCGCAATTTTGGCCTGGGCCAAAGCCTGATGGGCTATCTCGCCCCAAGCAGCAAAGGCTTGTACTGCCGAAGGGCTGGTGAAAGTAATCACGTCCACAGGTGGAATCCGGGGCGGCATAGGTACAGCATGTGTGGTATAAATGGGCAGGTCATACAGGGGGATATGATGCGCCGCTAACAAGGCGGGCAGCTCGGGGCGCGCATCTTGGGCGCGCAAAGCAACGACCTGTTGGGGAGCATAAGCCAGCAGGGCTTCGGCCAAAGCCTGACCGGTATGTTCAGCCGGGCAGAGGCCAACTGTGAGCCCGGCTGTGACCGCAGCGGCGGCGGTACGGGGCCCGGTGACAGCGACCCGGCAATGGCTGGGCAAGAATTGGCGGAGAGCATCCGGCAGTGTCTGCCAAGCTTTGACCCCATTGACGCTGGTAAATACCAGCCAATCGGTCATGGGTAGGTGAGCACGTAAATCGGCTTCCTGAACCCCGGTCAATGCCAGGGGGAAAACCTCAATCGCTGGGCAAATCAGCGTTTCAAGGCCCTGCGCCTGCAAAGCGCTGACCAGCTCCGGGGCCTGAGCCAAGGGGCGGGTAATCAAGACGCGCAAAGAAGGGAAGGGCATAGACTTTATTATAGCTCAGAGATCCCGCCTGCGCGCAGCAGGAGCGTAGCAGGGCCGGTCAATTCTTCCATCTCCAACGTAGTTGCACAAAGTCAAGGGCAGAAGATTTTCTGCCCGCACCTGCATCACGCCTAACGCTTATATTTGCGCTCTATTTAGAGGCAATAGTTACCATATTAGGATGAGGCCTCTGTATAGAACTGACCGGCCCTAGGGATGTGTAATGTGACTCAATGACCTCAATGCAGAAGAACGGTAAAATAGGGAATGCCTTTTGCCCACCCCTTTCAAAACTATGTCCTTGGCGTGACCCTGCACCCTTACCAGCAGCAGGCTTTGATAGCCTTGGAAAAAGCCCAAGCGCACGGCAAACAGCGACTGCATCTGGTCGCACCTCCAGGGGCAGGTAAAACGATTCTGGGGCTGGAGTTTGCCCGGCGGCGCGGGCAACGCGCCTTGGTACTTTCTCCCAATGCCACCTTGCAGCGCCAGTGGGCCATGCGTGCAGGGGAACTGCTGATGGATCCCCATGCGGAGAGCGAACCGCCCCCGGAAAGCTGGATGGAGCCCGTTACAAAACCGCCGCCCCTCTTATCGCTGACCTATCAGGCCTTTAGTGTCCAGACCCCGGACGGGGAACTCCACGCCAATGTACACACCCGTTTCGCTTGGTTACAAGCCCAGGGCTACACCACCCTGATTCTGGATGAATGCCACCATTTACTGGCCCACTGGGGACGGGTCGTGGCGGCCTTTTTGGAACTGCAGCCCGATACCTGTGTCTTGGGGCTCACGGCCACACCGCCGGTCGACCGGGCCGAAGTGGCCGACTACTTGGCCCTAGTGGGGGCTGTAGATTGGGAGATCCCGGTGCCCGCCGTAATCCGCCAAGGTTATCTGGCCCCTTTTCAGGATCTGGTCTGGTTGGTGCGCCCCACGGAAGCGGAAACCCAATTTGTCACGTCGGCCCATGACCGTTTACACCACGTCTTGGCCGCTTTAGAAACAGCGCCCGCAGGGCTTGAGCCCCTGCCCATCTGGGCCGAAAGCTGGCTGCTTGAACCGATCGACAACCGGGGCCGACCCATTGCCCGCGAACGCCTGCTCGATCGCCATGCGGACCGCACCATTGCCTTAGTCCGTTTCCTGTTGGCACGTGGGCTCACGCCCATCGGTCTGCCGTGGCTTCCGGAAATGGAGGAGCCTTTCCAACTGTCAGATTTAGTCCTGCTTTTAGGGGCTTACGGGGCGGCTGTATTGGCACCCCTGGCACATCCCCTCTGGCCCGAATTGCAGGCCGCACTGGGCGAACTGGGTTATAACTGGCGGCAAGGACAATTCAGCTACAGTGGTGGAGCCGTAGACCGGGTCCTGGCCCTGTCAGCCGCTAAGCGGCGGGCAGTCACACAGATTGTGGGCCATGAAGCCACGGTCTTGGGAAGTGAGCTGCGGACCCTGATTTTAACCGACTTTGAAACCACCCATGGCGCCGGGGGACGGGCTTCAGACGTGCTCGACCCGGAAGCAGGGGGGGCCGTGGGAGTCTTGCGGCAGCTAAATCTGACCCCGGAAACACAGGCTCTCAAACCGGTGCTCGTCACCGGCCAACGGTTGATGAGTCTGGCGGTCGATCACGATGAGTTTTTATGGCGGGCAGAGCGTTGGTATGCCCAACAGGGAAAACCCTGCCCTCTCGTCCCAGAACCCACAGAGGGACTGGTGCTGTGGCGCGGTGCCACCAGTTCCGAAGCCGTGGCCATGGCCACGGAGTGGTTACAAACAGCGTGGATTCACTGTCTGGTGGGTACCCGGGGCCTATTCGCCGAAGGCTGGGATTGTTCCAATTTAAATACCCTGATCGATTTAACGGGGGTGGCCACCTATGTGAGCGTTAACCAAATTCGCGGGCGCAGCCTGCGTTTGGGCACCCAGGGGCTGAAAGTAGCCAATAACTGGGATGTGGTGGCCGTAGTCCCGGAGTTAGAAGGGGGCTGGAGTGATCTGGAACGCTTCTTGCGCAAACACCACCATTTTTATGGGCTCAGTGACGATGGCTGCCTCGAAAAAGGCCCCGGACACGTCCATGCCATTTTTTCTCGTCCGCCGGGCCCAGAGCTACTGGCCGCCCTGGATGCTCTGAATACCGAAATGTTGCGCCGCGCTCAGGAACGGGCCCAGGCCTGGACAGATTGGGGCGTCGGTAAACCCTATCGCGGCCAAGATTTGCCCTGTGTGCAACTGCGTGCAGATACCCGACGCAATACGGGTGTCCCCCGCAGCATACAGCGCCTCCCGGCTGAACTTCCCGTGGCACGACAGGCGCGCGAACACACAGCTACACTGTGGGTGAAAACAACCCGGCTGCAGCAGGGAGCAAGCCTGGGGCTGGCAATCGGAGCAACCGTCCTATTGCAGAGCCTCGCCATGCCGCTCGGAAGTGCCTTGGTGGCCGGTTTATTACTCACCCTCGGCTTGGAATATGGCTTACAGGTACGTTTGCGCCACTGGCAGACCTATCAACCCGAGGATGCTTGGCCTCTGGCCTTGGCCCTCAGCATCTTGCGGGCCTTGCAGGCGGCGGAGCTGGTGCGCCCAGAACTGGAGCCGAGTAACATTTATCAAGGGGAGCGCAGCGGCGGAGCCTTGCGTTTGTACCTGGACACAGAGCTGGTGAGCGAGGCGGAAGCTTTTGCTGCAGCCT
>DLGM01000280.1:9819-11637 GCA_002482705.1 Cyanobacteria bacterium UBA7694 | reverse complement strand
CCTCGCTATCTCGTGGCCTTGGAGATCAGCGCCAAAATCCCGGTGCGGCGCTGGGGGTTGACCCACCTGAAGCAGGGGCCAGTTCAGCGCTGCTGGCTGCCAGTGCCCAAAATCTTGGCCCGCTCCCGCACCCTGGCCGAACAGTTTGCCGAAGCGCTACGGCCAGAGATTGGGCAGGTAGAGCTGTTGTACACCCGGCAGGGAGAGGGCAAGGCCCAGCTCACGCAACTCTACCGCGCCAGCGGCTGGGGGCGGGTGGCCCAACATGTTACCCTGTGGCGCTAAGCCCCGTGCCGGGTTGCGATGCTCACCTTGAGATCATGCAGCAATTGATACAATCCAAAGAAAGTGCGATTGACATACAAAAAGTGCTGGGAGCCACGCCCACGCATAAGTTTACGTAACATCGGATCGCGGCTGTACTTTTCGCCCAGGGTGACAATTTCAGTAAAAAAGCCCCCATCGGAAAAATCAAACTGTGGCACGCTNNACGCTAAAGGGCCGGGTAATCAGCATCAACATTTCCTGGAAGGTACTCACGATATAGGCCCGCTCATCAGCAGTGTCGCCGGATTTAAACAATCCCAAGGCATCAAGGCGACGGGCCAACTCATCCGTATTGCGAATGTGGTCGGCCTGAATCAGGTCGAAATAGGGCACATAAAAATCGGGGGGCAACACTTTAATACAGCCAAAATCAATCGCGATTAATTCATGCTCAGGGCTGATCAGAAAGTTGCCGGGATGGGGATCGGCATGAAAACGCTGTAGATGGTGCAATTGAAACATATAAAAATCCCACAGCCGCTGCCCAATCAACTGCCGCTCCGCGTAGGCGGGCTGACGGGAGATAAATTCAGCCAAGTGCTCGCCTTCCATCCAATCCATGGTCAGCACCTTGGCGCAGGACAGCTCCGGGTAATAGGTGGGAAAGCGCATGCCCGGCAGATGGGCACAGGCCTCGGTCAGAGCCACACTTTGGCGCAGTTCGAGCTGATAATCCGTTTCCTCAAGTAACTTACTCTTGACCTCCTGAAAATAGTGCTCCACATCAGCAGCAGACAGGTCAAACATTTTTAGGGCAATCGGTTTGACAATCGCCAAATCGGAGGTGATGCTTTCAGCGACACCCGGATACTGAATCTTGATCGCCAGGGATTTGCCGTCTTTGGTAGCCCGGTGTACTTGGCCAATACTGGCTGCGCCAACGGATTCAGCATCAAAATGGTCAAACAGGTCATGGGGCGATTGGCCAAAATAGGTGCGAAAGGTTTTGGTCACCAGCGGCGGCGACAGGGGAGGCACGGAAAACTGCGACAGGGCAAAGATGTCGGTATAGGCCTGGGGCAACAGGTTCTTTTCCATGCTCAGCATCTGCGCCATTTTTAAGGCACTGCCTTTGAGGCTCTTGAGCGTCTTGTAAATTTCTTCCGCATTGGCCTGATCCAGCTTGCTGCGGTCAAGATCCGGTTGCAGCAACTTTTCGCCATAGTGCTTGAGGTAGTTGCCCCCCACCTTGACGCCCGTTTGCACCAATTTTGAAGCCCGCTGGATTTTAGACGTGGGGATATGATCAATCGGTTTCACCGCTTGAATCCCCCTAAAATAGACTGGCCCCAGAACTTGCCCCAGTCGAGTAACTGAGCTCCCGGCTGTAACTGCAAGCTCTCTAGGCTGGCGGCCACGGATTTTTCGATGAACACATCCGTTTGTTCAAAAGCAGGGGAAGTATCGTGCTGCCAAAAGGCTAAAATCGACAGAAACTGGAGCCAAAAACCTTCGGCCAAAAGCGGGGCTTGCCCCGGCAGCGGCGGCAGG
>DLGM01000280.1:0-9789 GCA_002482705.1 Cyanobacteria bacterium UBA7694 | reverse complement strand
ATTGAGGTGGGCGACAAAACCCCGGTGTAAGCGCTCGAGGCGTGGTATCTGGGGGATGGCCCGTAAATCGGGAGGCAATACCACCTGTACATAGGCGCGGTTGGCAGTGAGCAGCTCAAAGAATGTATAGTAGAGCCCCAAAAGCTTTTCAGAGGCGGCATAATCCGCGTATTCAGGGCTTTTATTTAAGAGTGCTAGCGTATGCTCCAAGAAAGTGGCAAAAATCTGCGCTTCGAGCGCCGCCAAGGAGGGAAACAGGGCGCGCAGTGTGGCTTCCCTCTGCCCCAGATGGGTGGCCAACGCGGCCAGCTGCTGAGGACGGTGGCCCTCGCTGCTGCACAGATCCATGTAGGCGTCGATCACGTGGGCTTCGGTCAGGGGCAGATGGTGCATAAAGGCCTCTTTGTTATCAAGGTCATGGCCCTTATTATAACGCCTGATCCGGGCTTCCCGACCAGACCATTGCGGAAAATCCTGGCATGGTCCATGAAAAAGCCCCCGCTATGCGGGGGCTTTTCAGGCTCAGGCTTTAACCCTCAGGGCCTACATCGAGGCCCATTCCCGCCAAAATGCCGTCTAAATGACTTAAGTCAGCCGACAGTAACACCTGGGTTTGTGGTTTACCCAAAGCCCGCAGCTTGCCAATATATTTTTCCGACAGGCGCAGGCGTACAGCTTGATCGCCTCCGGGTACAGCAATCGCATCCGCCAGTTTGGTAATCGAACTGGCGGTCGCCCGCGCCACTGATAGAATTTCATGGGCATTGCCTTCAGCCTGGTTAATCAGGCGCTGGGCTTCCCCTTCCGAATGGGAAATCAACTCGGCTTTGCGCCCTTCTGAACGGGTGATCATGCTCTGCATCCGCCCTTCGGAGGTCGAGATCATAGCGCGGCGCTCCCGGTCTGCGGTCACTTGGGCTTCCATGGCTTCGCGCACGGTCGCCGGAGGCTCAATATTCTGAATTTCGTAGCGGTGCACCTGAATGCCCCAACCGGCCCCGGCTTCAGCTACAGCCTGTACCACCTTCTGGCTGATCGAATCGCGCTCTTCAAAGGTTTTATCCAGCTCCAGCTTGCCAATTTCCGCACGCGAAGTGGTCATCGCCAAGGACATCACGGCCTGCTCATAATCGGTAACGCCATAACTGGCCTTGCGCGGATCGAGAATACTGATATAAATCACCCCATCGACGGTGACGCGCACATTATCCAGGGTAAAACATTCCTGAGGCGGCACTTCAATAATGGTTTCCCGCAGGTTGTGTTTAAAGGCCACCTGATCCATAAACGGCAGCAGAATGTGCCATCCGGCGTCCAGGGTAGTGTGGTATTTGCCAAAGCGCTCAACCACATAGGCCTCCCGCTGGGGCACAATACGCAATGAACGAAACAACTGAATGAGTATAATTAAAACGATCAGGGCCAAGAGGCCAAATGTCATGGGCATGGGTTAAGACCTCCCCAGTTTGAGCGTAGGTACTTGGACAGGGGCAGACACCTTGCTGACCCCTTCAAAAAAGGTTTTGAGCTGGGCAACATCAGCAGGCACCACGCTGACATTGGCCTGCTCTAAAATGGTCCCCAGTTCGTCGGTGAACTGTTCGACCAGTTGCATTTTGACCGCCCGGTCGCCACCGGGGCGCTGAATCGCTTCGGCCACCATCTGAATGCTCTGGGCACTGGCATTGGCCAAAATCTCAATCGCTTGTGCCCGGCCTTCAGCCACGTTTTTGGTCTTTTGGCGCTCTCCCTCCGAGAGGTTAATTTGCTCCTGCCGTTCGCCTCGGGCAATATTTTGCACCGAAATCCGCTCCGCTTCGGCCAATGTGACTTCAGCCCGGCGATTGCGCTCAGCTTCCATCTGTTTTTCAAGCGTTGAGATCACCTTGTGGGAGGGGCGAATTTCACGAATTTCATAACGCAATACCTTCACACCCCAAGGCTCCGAGGCTTTGTCAATTTCTTGGATAATATTTTCATTGATCGATTCACGCTCAGAAAAGGCTGTGTCCAAATCGAGTTTGCCCACTTGGGAACGCATGGTGGTCTGGGCCAGATGAATACTATCGGTCATATAGTTGGAAATACCATAACTGGCTTTGAACGGATCCACAATTTTAATATACAGATCGCCATTGACCTCGACCTGGATATTGTCACGGGTAATACAGGTTTGGGTCGGGATATCGACCACCTGCTCGCGCATTTCATGGCGATAGGCGATGCGGTCGGCCACGGGAATCAGAATGTGCAGGCCCGGTTCGAGCACACCGGCAAACTTACACAGCCGCTCCTTGATCGCCACCTCGCGGGATGGCACAACAATAATGGTTTTAAAACCAATAAACAATACAAACAGCAAAAAACAAAAGACTAAAAAATCCATAACAACTCCTCGTTAGAACAGGTCTTTTTCACCTGGGAGACAGTTCCCATAATAGGGTTCAACGACCCAGGCGATATTGTCACGGTATACAATCCGGGCGAGTTGCCCTGCGGGGATCTCCCCATCAGGGCAGAGCGCTGACCACGAGGAACCGCGAAAGCGAATTCGTCCGCTGGCTGTTGTCGTCCCAATGAAAGAGAGGGTTTCGACCACCGTGCCCACGGCATCAAAATCTTCATCAGAAAGTTCATAACTCTCTTTGGTGGCTTCCCGGTCGCCTACACCAAAAGATTTTAACCATTCCCACATTGATTAGCTCTCCATCTCATGAACTCACGACTGCCTAAGGGCGACTGAGCACAATCTAGTTTAGGTATTCTAGGTGCATCAAGCGACAAAAGCAAGAAAGACCACCGCACAGACAAATCTGTTACCTTAGAAACAAACCTTCTCAAAAGGACGATCCTGATGCCCTTCCCAGAAATTGGGGCCCCAGCCCCCCTGTTCAGCCTTCCCAATCAAGCCGGGGAAACGGTCTCCCTGGCTGACTTTCAAGGTCAAAAGACCGTTGTTCTCTACTTTTATCCCAAAGCCATGACTCCGGGTTGTACGGTACAAGCCTGCGGGATTCGCGACAACCAAGCCGCCTATGCAGCCCACGACATTGTGGTCTTAGGGATTAGCCCCGACACTCCCAAACGTCTGCACAAATTTATGGACAAAGAACAGCTCAATTTCCCCCTGCTCGGAGATGAAGATCACGCCGTCGCAGAAGCCTACGGCGTATGGGGATTAAAAAAATTCATGGGTCGCGAATATGACGGCATCCACCGGGTGACCTTCATTATTGGCAAAGATGGCCAGATCCGGCACATCATGCCCAAGGTCAATACCAAGACCCACCACAGCGATGTCTTGAAATGGATTGTTGAGAATCCTTAATCATGTCCTGGGGCGCTTCAAAGCCCATGGGAGGGCTTTCCCAGCACAAAACCCCGGACAATATGTCCGGGGTTTTGGGGGGGAAGATGTAAGGGGTGAGTCAGCAACTCACCGCTACAGCTTAATAACGGCCGCGGCCGCCACCACGGTTGCCCATGGCTTCACGAGGCTTAGCTTCGTTGATGTTGAGTTGACGGCCCATGAACTCTTGACCGTTCAGAGCGTCGATGGCTTTTTGGCCAGCTTCAGCGGTAGCCATTTCGACGAAACCGAAACCACGGGGGCGGCCAGTTTCGCGATCGGTTACAACGCGGACGCTTTGCACGTCGCCATACTGAGCGAAGTAATCACCCAGGGACTGCTCGTCGGTGTTGAAAGAGAGGTTGCCAACATAAATGTTCATGTAAATATAAAACGCCTTTAAAGGTTAGATTCGGAACGTTCGACAGTTAAAACGCGGAGGCATGAGCGGGCTTTGAAGAACGCGAGGAAGGAAAGAAATCTAACCTGTTACCAGCGAGGCAAAAGCAACTTCATGAGGAGCGTAACTAAACTGAACTCTTTAGGTTCCTTAAATTTAAATTACCTTGTTCCTTGGAAGAATGCAACCCCCCCAAGAGATTAAAACTAACATTTTTTGTATTTTGGCCAAGAATAGGGGATGTATTTCTGGTTTTGAGCCCCTATAAGGACACATAAAAATAGTTGGGACGGCTATTTTGGCTGCAACTCTCGAGTTAGAAGGGGGTGTTGGCAGCAAGGCCTCTGGGCCCTACACATCCATGACTAAACCATAGGCCCCCAAGGCTCCCCCAGACAAGTGAGAGCCACAGAGCCTCGACCAGGATAAAGACATGCTAAAAAGCCCCGGACAATGATGTCCGGGGCTTTTTGGATGCGTCAGCGACGCAAGGGCGTGGGTCTAGTAACGACCGCGACCGCCGCCACCACGATTGCCCATGGCTTCACGGGGTTTAGCTTCGTTGATGTTGAGTTCACGACCCATGAAATCTTGGCCGTTCAGGGTGTCGATGGCTTTTTGGCCAGCTTCAGCAGTCGCCATTTCGACGAAACCGAAACCACGGGGACGACCAGTTTCACGATCGGTTACAATGCGAACGCTTTGAACGTCGCCAAATTGTGAGAAATGATCACCCAGGGATTGCTCATCGGTGTTGAAAGACAGGTTGCCTACATAAATATTCATTGGAAATGCCTCGGAAGGTTAAATTTGGAACGTTCGGCAGTTGAAACGCGAGGAGCATGAGGGTGAGCTGAAGAACGCGAGGGAGGAAAGTAAACTAACCTGTAATCCGGCGAGGCAAGAGCAAATTCATGGAACCGTGAGTGAACTGAACTTTAAAAGTCCCTTAAATTCACTATAACCGTTCCATTTAAGGAAAGCAAGCCCCAGGTCAAAATAATTTCTTTTCTTTTGCTTTGATTGCATATTTTTTCTACACCAGGCAAAACACAGAAGGCAATCTAAAGAGGTCTTGGGTTGACAAATTTTACTTTTTAGTAAATAATCTGACTAACGTCCCCCATTAGGTTGTAACCCCCATGTTAAAGCGCATTTATACCGTACCCCTTGCCTTGATGCTACTCAGTGTCGGCTGCCACACGCCCAGTGAATGTATGTCCGTGTGCGATCTGCCTTCCGTATCCATACTCCCGTCAACCCGGCCGACAACCAAAGACCTGGCAGAAAAACAACAGAGCCAGGCAACCACCCAGTGGCACATGCAAAACCAAGTGTTATCTCCTGATGGCAAATGGGCCTTGGGTTATCAACACCATAAAGACCGCGTCACCTTTCACAACGAATCACGTTATTATGCCACCCGCACACGCTCCGCTTTTGGTTTGCTCAATCTCAGCACCCAAGTATTTATGCCACTGCCAGAAGCCAATGTATCGGTTCATCAAGCCTTTTGGCTGTCGGAAAACCGCTACATGCTCGTGGTCAGACCAGACAATAGCTCCTCAGAATTGCGTGAATACACCTTGGAAAGCACCACTTTTGAGCGCAAGGCCCAGGCCCAAGGCGAGGATGTTCTACAGGCTTGGCATGTACATCCCTGGCTGCTCTATCAAAACGGCGAACAGCTTATCCGCATCAATCTAGAAACCCAGGCTCAAACCCGTTATGGGCCCATGCCAAACCCGATCGAACAAGTCCTCATCCATACCGATCGACAAAAAGCCTATCTTTTGACACAACCCATCACTCAACCGGATGACTTCCGCATACAGCTTACCCCCCCATTGCCCCAAAAGCTCTATGTGCTTGACTTTGCGACCGGGCACCTGCAAGTGGTCAATCCCCCTGAAGATCTCAGTTATCATGGCGTCCATCTCTCTCTATCCCCCGAGAGCACCCGCCTCTTGGTCACCACCTCCATGACCGCCTACGGCCAGGGTATGACAAGCTTTGTCACCGACACCCGTCAAGCCTTGTACGCCGCCGATGTCCAGCCCATGCAATTGCTCCAGGAACAAAAGGCCAGCGAAGAGAACGCCTCAGGCTCAAGCCTCTGGCCAGATCAGATCTTCTGGCGCAACGAACACCAACTTTACAGCTATCGCAAAGAGTCGGCGTTGCAGTTAATGGATACAAACGCGCAGATGGCTACAACGCGACTCAGTAGCCAAGCCATTGTCTTAGGCATAAATGCATCCCATCAGCTCATCTGGCTCGACAAATCAGTGGCTGGGCGCATTAGTCTGAAAGTCCATGACGGGCAAAACACGCGTGAACTAAAAACCTGGAGCAGCCCCCAAACGGTAGCCTATACCTCTTATCAGACAGGCACCCATGCCTGGTTTGACATTGAAGACGACAACGGACGCATGGCCAGCTATGTAATGGCGCTTGCCAGTTTAGAGCTTCAGAACTTACCTTTACGGGATGTGCAACCCATATCCGATAAGGTGGATATCAATGATGGAAGCTGGTACGTAGACACATTTTAGTCGGCAAAAGTGCCGTCATAATACACCCACTGCCCGCGATAACGGCGAAAGCGTGAATGCTCCTGCATCACATGCATTTCTCCGCTTTCGCGGTAGTGGGCCCGAAACTCGACTTTGCCGATTTTGTCGGTTGGGCCTCCGAGACTACACTGGAGTATCTCTAATCGGGTAAAGGTACAGCCCTCGGCCCAGGCTTGAATATCGCTCACCGAGGCCGAACGTTTATCAGGATGGTGAGTGGCATAGAGATAATCGGCCTTGATGAGAGCATAGGNNGTAGCGCGAGCGCATCAGTTGCTCGGCAGTGACTGGCTTACTGTGACCGCTGTGAAAGGCTCCGCAGCAGGCATCATAATCTTTTTCTGTTCCACAGGGGCAGAGCATGAGCATTCTCCACGAAAATGAAATGGGCGTAAAACTATCTGTCGATGAATAGGGGTGATACAATAATCAAGCCTATGATAACCTATCTTTCAACCCAACCTCATCAATACACGATGGAATGGTTTTTGGCCGATTGGGGCCTCACTCTGGGCCCGGTGATCCGCTTGCGTCACTATGGAGAATTTATCCAGCCTCGGCCTCAGCCGTTGACACAAGCCTACATCTTTTCTGACTTAGAGCGCGTCAACACGCAGGGTCTGCGTCTTTTGTGCAAGGCTTGGGATCAGTTGCGTACACGCCCCCTGCGGTTACTCAATAACCCGCATTACTTTCGCAAACGACTCGACCTCTTACAATACCTGTATCAACAGGGTATCAATGGTTTTACAGCCTATCCCCTGCGTGCCGAAATGGTGCCTGAGCAGCTGCGATTTCCCGTTTTTTTGCGCGAGGCCAATGACCACAACGGCCCGCGCTCAGATCTGTTATTCAATCGCGCGGCCCTTGACAGGGCCATTGGCGCTTGGAAAGCGGAGGGTAGCCCCGGTGATACCCCGATTATCACCGAATTCATCGATACCCGCGACGCACAGGGACGCTATCAAAAATATGGTGCTTTTCGGATCGGCGACCGGATTGTATCCGCCCACATTCAGACCAGCGAACACTGGATGGTCAAAGCCAGCTCATCCGAACCCACGGATACACTGATTGCCCAAGAATGGGAATATATCCAGACCAATCCACATCAAGCCGAGTTGATGCATATTTTTAACCTCGCCGGGATCGACTATGGGCGCATAGACTACGGCTTTGTGGATGGACGTCTGCAGGTTTTTGAAATCAACAGCAACCCGACCCTCCTCAAAGCCGGGGCCCCGAAAAACCCCCAACGCGCAGTCCGCAAAGCCTATGTCGCGCAACAGCTCGTGGCGGCCTTTCAAGCGCTAGACATATCAACATCCACGGAGTTTGCCCCATGAAAATTCGTGCGATTGAGATTTGGCCTGTTGCGATTCCCTATAAAAACACTTATGCCAGCTCACGAGGTCAACTCAAAGCCGGACTGGGAGTCATTCTGTGCCTGCACACCGACGAAGGCCTGTGCGGCTTTGGAGAAGCCTCTCTGCTGTTTCCCGACCGCTCCGGAGAAAGTCAAGCCAGCATTGTCCATGTGCTAAGCCATTACTTTGCCCCCTTACTCCTGGGGCAAAATCCGCTGGAAATTCAGGTGCTGATGCGGCGTCTCGAACGCTGCGCTGGAGATGCATTCGCGTTCCCCTACACACGCGCAGCCGTTGATCTGGCCCTGTACGATCTCATGGGCAAAATCATGAATCAACCCGTAGCCGTGCTTTTGGGAGGGGTCATACGACGCACGATGAAGGTCGGGCGCAGTCTTTCGATCAAACCCTTGCCCGAACTGGTGAGCCATGCTGAAAAGTTGGCCCAGGAGGGTTATTATGGGCTGACCCTCAAAGGCAGCTCTGACTGGCGCGGAGATCAGGCCCGATTTATTGCCCTCAGAAAGGCCCTTGGGCCTGACTTTCCCTTGGAAATTGATCCCAACCAAGCCTATGCTGTCGCTGATGCCATTCGCTTGGTAAAAGCACTGGAACCATATGATTTAGCCAATCTGGAACAGCCTTGCCCATGGTGGGACCTGGATGGATTACAACGTATTCAGCAGGCTTCATCAGTACCTGTTACCGCTGATGAAGCCGTCATGTGCCCCCCGGATGCCCTCCAGATAGTAAAGCGCCAAGCCGCAAGTCAAATTACCCTAAAATTGGCACGATTAGGCGGCATATTAGCAGCCCAAAAGGTTTTGGCCGTTGCTGACGCTGGAGGGGTGACCTGCAATATGGGCTCCAAGCATCCCTTTGGAATCGGCACTGCTGCCATCCTGCACTTTTGTGCCGCCCATGGCCAAGTTGTAGAGCCCTTGGGTTATGGCTCCCCCCTTGAACGATTTACCGACGACATCCTCGAAACACCCATCCCCTTTGCCCAGGGGCTGGTGAACTTGCCTGAGGGAGTGGGTCTGGGAGTGAGTGTCGATCGCAATAAACTCAAGCTTTATGCTCCCGAAGGCCCTGTACTTATTACATGAAAACAGAGCAGCAACAGCATTTGGAGCGCACCGCTCAGCAGGCCTTAAACATAGCCCCTCAAACCTGTACCCCCGTATGTGATTGGTACCATCAAGCCTGGGCTTATTTACGGGCCATCGGGGTCTTATCTGGTATTCAAGCAGAGCGTGCCTTTTTTATCGATCATTTCCAAGCCTTGGCTACTACTCAGGCATATCCACAGGTTTTAGTATCTGGCTCTGCCGATACCGGGATGCTGGAATTATTACAAACGGCCTACTTGCCCCTACAGGCTCCGCTCCGGGTTTCAGTTGTCGACCGCTGCTCTACCCCGCTGTATTTGAATCAGCGTTACGCAGATCACTACGGCATCCCCCTCACCCAATATCCCTGTGACATTTTTGACTTACAGCCCCCACACCCCATGGATGTCATTTGTACCCATTCTTTTTTTAGCTTTATTCCCCCCGAAAAATTAAACCCGCTCCTCAAGCTGTGGTTTCAGTGGTTACGTCCCGGCGGGCAAGTGCTCACCTCGCAACTGATTCGCCCTTTTTATCCGGGCAAAAAACTCCAGTTTAACGCGCCTGAAATTGCTGACTTTACCGCTAAGGTTGTACAAGCAGCCGCAAACACAGACTTCACCCCATTACAGCCCTCAGAAATTATCCGTTTGGCCACACGTTTTGCCCAACACAAAGAAGCGTATATTCTCACCAGCCCAGATCCCATTTACCAAGCCTTTAAAAATGCTGGTTTTCAGCTCCAGGTGTTTGCACCGGCACCGGAAGCGGTACAGGCAGCCCATCGGGGCGCAGCGCCTGATCAACAGCAGGAGCGCTTGAGATATCAGATTTGTGCACTGAAACCCACCGTCTGAATACGACATGGAGCCCTTGTTTTTATAGCTTTGGCCCAAAAATCACCTACAATGTAACATGCGGCGCTTTTTTTATCTTGTTTGCCTGACTGGGTGGCTGCTCGGCACGCCCAGCGCACATGCCATTG
>DLGM01000032.1 GCA_002482705.1 Cyanobacteria bacterium UBA7694 | reverse complement strand
CGAAAGATACCGGCTCTTTTCCGTTTTTGGCGTGTGAAGGCTGGCGATAAGGTTTGCTATTCTTGAGCGGCAAACCAGGGTGCCCCCATGATGATCGCTACCCACGGGCTTTTTGTGGTTGCGATATGGGCCTGAACAGGCTGGATTCATGGGCTTTAACGCCCAGCCTTATCGGCTGAGATGTTAAACTTATGTAATAAGTTACAACTTTATAGTTGGATATAAATATATGGTCTATGGGTTGTGGATCGCCTGTCTTTGGCTCAGCCTGTGTGTTTCTGCTTTTGCTCAGCCAGTGCGGGTCATTGAGCAACCTGCATTCCAGCGGGGGGTGGTCTTAAATGGCCTTTGGCAGTTGCAGGGCCCGGATCAACACAAGCGCCTGATCCAGGTACCCGGCGCGTGGGAGCGTACTTATCAGCGCCTCTGGCCGTTATATGGGCGGGGTATATACACTCTGACATTAGAGTTGCCCCCTGAAGCCCTGAATACGCCCCTGCAACTGTATACCGATATGGTTGCGGGTAATCAGTTTCGCGCCTATGCCAATGAGCAATTGGTGGGGTATAACGGTTTTTATGTGGGGAGCCCCTCGCGTGTGCCACAGTTTCAGAGCTTTATTGTTCAGAAAAAATCTTTACAGATCCGCTTTGAAGTAGACAACCATTTGTTACATTGGAGTGGTTTAGTGAGCCCGGTGTGGATCGGGCCAGCCCCCGTGATTACACAACGCTTACACCAGCGCGCCCTCAGTTTTAACCTCGTCTTTGGCATGTTTTTGTTGTTGGCCTTTTTCCATTTATTGTTGTTTGCTTTTTACCGCCAAGATAAGGCCATGTTGTGGTTTGGGCTGCTGTGTCTGTTTACCTGCCTGTATATGGAGTTTTTCACGATCCACAGCCTTGAGTACATGCTTGGAGATATTCCCTTTGAGCAGGCGATCATTTGGCTGCGTTTGGGCTTGTACGGCATCTTGCCCAGCTTCTTTTGGTACCTCAGAGCCTTATCCACGACGTATATCTCTTTGCAGATGTGCCAGAGTGTAACGGTCATCAGCCTGTTATTCATGACGACAGTCCTGTTGCCTGGTCCAGTACACAGCCCACTGATCAATTTCTGGTTTGTGTTTATGTCTGTCTGCATCCTGTTTTTTACCAGCCTGATGGCAAAGCTCTTTCAACGCCCTGAATTACGGCTTTTTGTCTATTCAGGTGGCTTATTTTGTTTGGCCCTTCTGAACGACATTCTGAATGCTTTGGGGCTGTTGCGCACGGTTTATCTGGGACGCCTCGGCTTTTTCTTTTTCTGTCTGACCCAAACGGTCTTTTTAGCCTGGCGCTTACAGCGCTCTTATCAGGCCTCCGTGCAGTTACAGCGGGAATTGGCGGTGGTGAACGGCGACCTCGAAGTGCGCATTGCCGAACGTACTCAGGAAATTGAACAGAAAAACCAAGAGCTGAACGAGTTGATGTCGTTCAAGACCGAGATGGTGCAGCTTTTGGCCCACGATTTAAAAGCGCCTTTAAATGTACTTTTAAATTCAGCGCAAAGTTCTGCGGTACGCCAAGAGTCATTCCATGCGGCGGGTCAACGGATTCACCATTTGCTGACCCAAATGGTGGATATGAACCAGGCTGAAAGTGCCGTGCTGCAACTCCAGATCGAGCCCTGTTCACTGCAAGTGATTACTCAGGCTACGCTCATGGCTTTACAACCAGCTTTAACAGCCAAACAGATCACCATACAAGAGACGGTTCCTGATACCCCTGTTTGCTTAGATCAGGTGTTATTTGAACGGGTGGTGCTGAACATATTGGACAATGCCATTAAACATACCCCAGCAGGGGGACGTATTGAAATGCGAGGCTACATTCAGGCGCAACAATTTTATTATGAAGTGCAAGATTCGGGATCGGGTTTGCCCGAACACTTCTTACAGGCGGCCTTTGATAAGCACCACAGCTTGGCCCAAGGGGACGTGCCACTTTCCACCGGGCTGGGCCTCTATTTTTGTCGTCAAGTGGTCGAAGCCCATGGGGGGCAGATCCATCTTCAGAATGGGGCGGTGGGGGGATGTGTCGTGACCATCAAGCTACCTCTGAAAGGTCGTATCCCATCTCCGGTGATAGCTGTTTCCGATTGGAGCCCGGCACAGTTACACCTGCTCAGGCCATGGGTGGAGCGCTTGCAAGACATTGAGGTATACGATATCCTGCCGTTGAAGCAGGTACTGACCGCTTTAAATTCTTTGGAAGATCCCCAGATTCAGCGTTGGTCTAACGCTTTGGCACAGGCGATTAAAGAAGTCGATGAAACAACCTATCGCGAACTTATTGATCAGATCACCACAGCTCTTGCTCGTGGATGATGATCCTGAGCAACTGAACCAAATGATTGAATGGTTGGGAACACGCCCGTCCCGCCTGTTTCAAGCGCGAACGGGTGAACAAGCGCTGCATATCGTGAATAAAAATAGCGTGGATGGGATTGTCACCGATTGGCAGATGCCGGGTATATCAGGTATCGAACTCATTAAGCAGGTGCGCGCTACGGGTTTTAAAGGGCCGATACTGATTTGTACAGGGTTGATGTTGAGCCCGGAAAACTTGCAACAGGCTTTTGCCGCCGGAGCCAGCGACTATTTGCGTAAACCCTTGCACGAGATTGAGTTCCTGACCCGCCTTGAGAACAGCCTGAATCTGTATGCCCAGCGCGAAACGCTCAGTCTGTTTAACAGCAGCCAAAGTCAGTTTATCCAATACCTGACAGAAACCTTGGGGGACAACCTGCAGCAACTGCTACAAAGTCAGCAGCTAGAACCGCCAAGCACTTCGCAACAGCATTTCCAACACCAGGTGACGGAACAACTGATCCAGCAGTTTAACAAGCTGATGTTATGGGCTCGTTACCGTTTTTCCTTGAACCACGTGCATTTTAACCACTTTGAATTGCGCCAATTGTTAAAAAGTTTAGAGGCCCATTTTGTCACACACCAGCAACGCTTGTTTTTTCGCGGGGGTAAACAGGTTTTTCTGCATTCGGATCTCGACATATTACAGCGTATTCTGTGGCAGTTGCTGGACAATGCCCTCAGCTACACGCCGGGGGAAGTGGTGGTGCAGGTGACCGAACTGCCCCAAACCGTGCGGGTGGCGGTGCAGGATCGCGGCACTGCCCTGAGCGAAGGAGATCTCGAACGGCTCGTACTCAACCAACAGACGGGCATGGGGCTGCGCATTTGCCATGACCTGCTTGAGCTGTTAGGCTCGCGTCTACAGGGGCAATTGCGCCGTGGCGGCGGAGTACGCTTTTTCTTTGAGTTATCCCGATGAAAGAAACCGCGATTGTATGGGAGAGTGATCCGCTGCAAGGCGTATATCTCGAACAGCTCTATCAGCAGGCCGGTTTTGGGGTCTTGCGTGTGACGACCTATCGGGCTTTGCGGCAGCAACTGGCTTGTGGCTTGCCGAGAGTGGTGGTGATGACGCTAGGGCAAGTGCAGCACGCCCAAATTGCCAGTTTACAGCGCCAATTTCCTTTTGCCAGCCTTTTGGTATTATCAGCCCAGCAGGAAATCAGCTTGGCTTTAGAGACACTTGCGGTGGGGGCGGATGATTATCTGATCAAGCCTTTTCACCCGGATGAGTTGGTCATGCGCAGCCGGGTTTTATTCCGCCGTACCCTCACTTTGATGGCGGCGCTGGTGCAAGGGCAAAATCCCCAGTTGTTCCAGATCGGTGACTGGACTTTGATCCCGCAACGTTATGAGGTTGTGCGGGCAGAGCAGGTTTGGCGACTCAATAAACGTGAGTTCCGCGTATTTCATTATTTTTGTACCCATCCCCAGCAGTTGATCAGCCGTCAGCATCTATTACAGTTGGTGTGGCCCGAGGAGAGCCTGTCGCGCTCGCGTCAATTGGACAACCTGATCGTGAGTTTACGTAAAAAGCTAAACAATGCCGATGTCCAGATCGAAACCCGCTATGGAGAAGGTTATCTGGTTTCATTTGGGGCGGCTTTGGGCACTTAAGGGATCGTTATACGCCCTCAGCGATCGTTTGACTCATGGGGACAGCCTTGCCACATGGCCAGGACGGGGCTGGGCCAACGTGTCCGCCACCCTGATGACCGAGTCAGCGAACCCCCAGGGTGGCAGCGAGCGCAAAGCCATTCACAATAAACGCTTAAGCCTTGCAATATTGTCATTAGATTGTCATTGAATTTTTCTTTAGTGCTTATTTTTTCTTGAGCGGTTTGATCTCAGCGGGCTTTTAGCTATACTCGCCACACATCTTAACGTTGAAATTTCTCTGGGAGCATTGTATGAATTTAGCGCCGTGGGTTTGGTATTTACTGCTGATTTTGCTGGTGGGCTGCCAGACGCCCCAAAATCCGACGGTGAGACGCCCTGCGGTTGAAACGGTAGCCGCTACCCAGGTGCTTGAACAAGTGGAGGAACCACTGCCTGAGCAGCCTGTTTTCGCGGCACTTGAAAAACAGGCTCCCCGTGGCTCGGTCGCGATGCAGGGAACTACCCTGAGGATGTCGCTGCAATTACCACCT
Organism: Cyanobacteria bacterium UBA7694; assembly: GCA_002482705.1. Classification (GTDB taxonomy): domain Bacteria; phylum Cyanobacteriota; class Sericytochromatia; order UBA7694; family UBA7694; genus UBA7694. The sequence goes on along the minus strand of DLGM01000032.1, from coordinate 7,061 downwards.
CTGCCTGAAAAAACGTTTCAAACTCAACTTTTGGATTTAGGCACCGCTTCCAAAATTTTGGCTACGGTGACAGACTCTCACGGGAAAACCTATACGCCCGTAGGAGCCGATGGCAATGGAAGGGTGAATTATCCTGTCAACGGCGTTGTGGCGCTCACCTTTAACAATGTGTTGCCCGATGCCTTGTTGCTGGCTGAGCTGAAGGTGCTTGATACGGGTTTGGCGCACATTCCCCAAGCTGATATGGCTGTGGCTTTGCGCCATACGGGCGTGACGAATCCGGCGGCGGTGACGATCAATTTTCAGACCGGGGCCGTGGCCAAAACGCTGAAAGCCCTGTTGGCCTTAAATGCCACCCGTGCCCGCACGCTGGATATTGCGCAACTCAATACCCTCATGGCCAGCATTACGGGCCAAGGCGGGACAGCGCCTAACTTCACCTATGCGCAGGTTCATCCCACCTTGGTTAAAATTCCTGAACTGGTCACCGCACTGGTGGCTAACAACCCCAATACCCTGACAGCCACCACCTATCGTGCCAATGGAGCTACGATTAACCTGAATGTAAGTGGTTTGACAGGTACTGACAGGTTGCAGGTACAAATCACCGATGCGGCTTCGGTTGTCAAAACCAACCTATCCAATGGCAATAACCAATTGCTGACAAAAGTAACGCCGGGCACAGGCCTGAAGGTCAAGGTCAGTGCTTTTGGAACCCCGGCGGTGACCTATTCTTATACCGCAACACCCAGCAATCTGCCTACCTTGATCGAAGGGGGAACCCAAAATGTGACGATTACGGCCACCCCGAATCTTACCCTGACAGGGTTCAGCCCAGCTTTTGGCCCTGCGGGCACACAGGTTGTGATTACCGGAACGGGTTTCAGTGGCTCTCCCAGCGTGAGCTTTAACGGGGTCGCTGCCACTGTAGTGACGGTCGACAGCCCCACTCAGATCACCGCTACGGTGCCACCTACGGCTATCGATGGTCTTATTTCCGTGACCCAGAGTTCGACCGTGACTTCTGCCAGCCCGTTTAATGTACATCGCCGGATTTATGTCAAAGCCAACGCTTCCGGCACCAACAATGGCACCAGTTGGACGAATGCTTATACCAGCCTGCAAACCGCTCTGAGTAATGCGGGTGAAAACGATGATATTTGGGTCGCTGCGGGTACCTACAAACCCCATGCCAGTGATATTGAGGCTTCTTTTGCGCCATCTGTTAATAATTTGCGCATCTATGGTGGTTTTGTTGGCAATGAAACGATGCTGGAAGCCCGTAATGTGGCGGCGAATACAACCCTTCTTTCGGGTGACTTGCAGGGTGATGACAATACTGCGGTCACTCCCTTCACTTCTGCCACGGCCAATAGCAATATTGTGGTTACGTTGGAAGATAAAACGAACATTACCCTGGATGGTTTGATCATTCAGGGGGCACAGCAGTTGGGGTTGTTTGCAAACAATGCCGCCAATGTCCAGCTACGCAATCTGACGGTTCGGCACAACAAAGGCAGCGTAGGGGCTGGCATCCAGATCACAAATGCTACATTTACGGCGGAGAATTTGACGGTGACCCGCAATGCTGCTACTTCTCGTGGGGGAGGACTCTCCCTGATAGCAGGAGCGTTGGGCACCATCACCCACTCCGTATTTGAATTTAATCAGGCAGGAGGTGGTGGCGGCATTTCATTTGAACGTGATTCGTCGGCAACGATCACGAATAGCCAGTTTAATAACAACTCAACGTCAGGGGTTGGCGGCGCCATTTTGATCATCAACGGTAATTCAGGCACTTTGACCAATGGCAATATCACGATCAGCAATGTGATTTTTAAGAATAACAGTGGGTTGGATGGTAGTGCTCTTCGGGTTGATAGCCTGAAAGGTGTGCTTAATGTGAACCGCGCTGCCGTGATTGGAAATACCTATGGACAACCGTTATCGTTTAATCTTTATAATGGTCAGAGCATCCCTACCAGTATTACCCTCTCCAATCTGCTGGTCGCGAATAATACAAGCCTTTCTGATACCTCCATCATCATTGACGGAGAGGGCTCGGCTTATGCCAGTGGTGTGGCCTTACGCAATATCACCTTGGCCAACAATACCTGTACCGGCGGATCGGGTTCGCGTTGTAGTATCGCGAATACAATTCTTTCTAAAAGCACCTATCAGAATGTATTGTTCTGGAAAGATCAGATGGGCACTGCTGCTGCCACATCAGGGGGAAATATTGATCTGGGCACAGGTGGGACGCCCTTCTTGGCTTTTGAAGACCCTGATGGGGCTGACAATGTGTTATTCACGGCGGATGATGGTTATACCCTGCGCTCGGGCGTGGCCGCGATCAATGCAGGTGTCAATAATGCCAATGTTCCTTCGCAGGACATTACCTTGCGCAATCGGAATGGGGCTGTGGATGCCGGGGCCTATGAATATATTCCCTAGTGACCCCTAAAAAGCCAGTGGCCGTATTTGAAATCTCATTAAAATCTCATCAAAATATTTTTTTGTTGCGTTTTGAAAGCCTTGGCTTGAAGCCATTTGCCCCTCCACTTATACTCAGAAAACACCTTAAAAGCCCATTCTATCTGTGCTTTGCTTAACGGCGCAGTGCTTTGAGAATGCCCGCTGGAGAAACTATGCCTGTTGTCTGGTTCTATATCCTGTCTCGACTTGTGGGATGTCGGCTGCTTCTGCAAAATACTTCGCCTGCGCTGCTGTGTTCACGGCGGCTGCAAACGTCTATCCCAGTGAATGGACCCATGGCCGTTCAGATCACTTCGCGTCATATGAGCGCTTGGGGTTTCCCGGTAAGTTCAGCAGTCTTGAACTACGGGGCTCGGAAGGTTCATTGCGTGAGCAATTTGTTTTGGGCCGTATGTCGCTTGATTTCTGCTAGAAAGGACGCTCAATTGTATTTGGATTGTCATAAAAATATTTTTTTAACCCTATTTTTGAGCCATCCATTGAAGTTGAGAGACACCCTTTTTATACTCGAACCATCTGCTTATTTACCTGCCAAAGCAGTGTCATGGGCCGGGCTGGTGACTGCTATCGCGGGTGGATGGGGCGGCACTGCCCCATCTGCCAACGTTTGTACCGCACAAGCTGACATCTTCATGCGTCAAGTGCCGCAATGCCCGCTTTAAAGGATTGTGTAATGAAACTACGTTTAACTGTATTGTCTCTGGGGTGGTTGCTGGTGGCCTGCCAACCGCCCGCCATTTCTCCTTCACCTTCGGCAGAACAGCTTACTCCGGTGCAAGCTGTCAGGCGGCCGCAGTTAGCTCCCGTGGCTTATCAGAATAAGATTGCCCCGTTTGCTGTGTTACAGCCGATGGGCGGGCAGAAACTCCGCGTTCAGATTACTTATCCGCAGCCCGAGGCATTTCGTACCCAAGCCTTTGGGTGTGGAGAGGTGGCCTCCGCCAGCATTCAGGTACTCGGACCGGGCTTCAGCCAACCGATTTATGCCGATGGTGCTGACAGCGTCACCCACCAAATTCCAGCCACCAATTGTGAAATCTCGGCAACTCTTTCTGACGTGCCTTTTGGCTCGTTGGTCGTGACCATCCGTCTGTATGATAGCGAGGGAAATTTGCTCACGGGCTCCGAATTAACAGGCGCTGTACGCTTGACCCAATCCAGCCAAAACCTTGAGCTGAGTTATCGGCAAATGCCTGCCGGGCGCTTGCTTGAACAGTGGTTGCAGGGCAGCCCTGAGGAGCGTTTTTTAGCGGGGATGCTTGATATTGCCGCATTACAAGAAAAATTGGATATGCTCATGCAAGTGAGCGGCCAGTTTCCCAACTACAGCTTTGTGCATCATCCCAGCCTGATCCATGTGAATGCGCTCAAAACCGCCCTACTCAATGCACAGGGCAACCCAAACGCGCTCAATCTTATCCCCGCTCAATATGTGCATGCGGCTGGCAGCCTTCGTTTTCAATTGGCCGGGCATTTGTTAAATCAGCCTGTAGATGTCAGTATCGATGACGTGCTGAGCCCTAACCTTCAGCTCAGTGCCAATGGTTTAGCCACAGTGACCAATGTGCCCCCGGGCACGTGGCAAATGCGCCTCAGTGGCCCCGGTTATTTACCCAAACGCGTGACCGTCACAGTGCAACCTGCGACCCAAACCCAACAGGGGGTGGTCACCATTTTGCCCCCTCAACCGACTTTAACTGCCATCACTCCGCTGACGGGGCCAGGTGGTACCGAAGTCACGCTTACGGGTACCCAATTTAACGCCACTTTGGCCAATCATCAGGTGAAGTTTGGGACGACCTTGGCGACTTTGTTGCCCGGTCACACGACCACTGAACTGGTGGCGGTGGTGCCTTCGGGATTAACTCCGGGCATCTACCCGATTACAGTTACAATTGGCGCGGCAGAGCCCACTCAGGCACTTGATTTTACCGTGACCCAGCCTGCGATCACGGCGATCAGCCCAGCTGCGGCTCAGGTGGGGCAAGGGGTGACCCTGACGGGATCACACTTTAATACTGACCCGGCTTCCAATCTTGTGACATTTAACGGCGTTCAGGCCGAGGTGATTTCGGCAACGACCACCCAACTGGAGGTCGAAGTGCCTGCGGGCATCAGCGGCAGTGTGCCGGTCACGGTGCAAAATTTACAGAGTGCCCCCAGTACGGCGGCGACTTTTAACGTGATTCCGACCTTGAGTGCGGTGGCTCCTGCCAGTGGCTTTCAAGGGGCTTTATTGACCTTGACCGGAGCGGGTTTCAGCCTTGTGCCCGGTAATAACACCGTGACCATCGGTGGGGTTTCCGCCTCTGTGACGGCGGTGCAGGATACCACCAGCCTGAGCGTGGAGGTCCCGGCTGCGACAGCCGGGAGCGTGAATGTGAGCGTGGCTGTGGCCGGGCAAAGCAGCCCTGCCCAGACTTTCAACCTCAGACCCTTTATTTCAGCTTTGCAGACATCCGCCACCGTGGGCGGCAAAGCGGCTCTTATTCGTGGGCAGGATCTGGTGATTACAGGCACGGGTTTTAGTACCACCCTGCTTCAGAACGGCGTGACGATCGGAGGGGTTGCGGCGACCGTGACAGGTGCAACGGCCACCCAATTGACCGTGAAGGTTCCAGATAGTTTAAATACCGCGGGTGATCAGGATGTCATCGTGACCACCCAAACACAAACGAGTAATACCGCTACGGCAATAGTGCCCAGTGTCAACGTAACGGTCAATGGAGGCTTTAAATAATGAAGCGTTTTGCATATTTAGTCGGCATCATGATGCTCACCAGTGCTTGTCAAAGTCAACCAACCCCAGTAGCCGCCCCTCAGGTGGCGGTGAAAGCGGTGAAACCCAGTTCTGAACAGGCTTATGTGCCGATCAAAAGCCCCATTTNNGTGAAGGTCAAACCCGAGGTGCAGGTCAAGATCGTCAATAAGGATATCCGCCTTGAAGTCAAACTGCCCGCGCTGAGTGAGTTTAAAACCCAGGCGCTTGACTTGTCTGCCGCCGCTAAAATCACCGCAAAAATTACCGATTCTTATGGCATTCAGTATCTTCCCAGCGAGGCCGTGAGTGGTCAAGTCGATTATCCCGTCAGTGGGGTTGTAAATCTCACGTTTAATGGGGTTGTGCCCGATCAATTACTGCTGGTTGAATTACAGGTGACCGATGGTACGGATGATATCCCTCAGGCTGATTTGGCCTTGGCGATTAAACATACCGGCGTCACTGACCTGACCACCAGCATGAACTTTTTGACCACGCCCACGGCCAAAGCCATGAAAGCGTTGTTGGCCGCTGATGCCGACCGGGCTCGCAGCATCGATCTGACTGCGCTGGCTGCCAAAATGGTTGAAATCACTGGGCAAGCGGGTACAGCTCCTAATTTTACCTATACCACCCATCCGACCCTGGTCAATACAGCCGTTTTGGCTACGGGCTTACAATCAACGGCCCCTTCTGCGCTGGTGGCAGCCGCTTATCGCCTGACGGGTGCGACCGTGGCTTTAACGGTGAGCGGCCTGGTGGGCAGTGATAAAATCAATGTCCAAGTTACTGATGCGGCTTCAGCCATCCGAACAGCTCTTACCAATACAGGGGGCAATATTATCAAGGCCACTCCAGGTGCTGGTCTGAAGGTGAAAGTCGGAGCTGATCCCACAAACACGACCCAGTACACCTTTACGGTGAACCCGAGTACGCCGATTACCCTGACCAACAATGCGACCACTAACGTGAGTATCACGGCTGTTCCGGCGGTGGTGGCCGTGACCAGCCTGAGCCCCACTGCGGGCACGCTTAGCAGCACCCTGACGATCAATGGGGGCGGGTTCAGCACCCTGGCGGCCAACAATACCGTACGTTTTGTGGGTGCAGGGGGCACGGTGGATGTGCCTGCGGCGACCGTCAATGGTGCAGGGACGCAACTGACGGTGACGGTGCCCAGTGGGGTGCGGTATGGGGCCCAGGATGTGACGGTGCTGGTCGGTGCTCAGCAAAGTAGCCCGGCGCTGACCTACAATGTCAAACCCACCTTTATTTTTGCCAGCGCCAGTGGGGCTGTGGGCGCAACCGTGACCCTTAATGGCAGTGGCTTCCATACTACTGCAGGCAGCAATACGGTCATGTTTGGCACGACCTCGGCCACGGTGCAATCCGTGAATGGGACTGGCACCCAGATGGTGGTCGAGGTGCCCAATGTTTCAGGGGCTCAGAACGTTACGGTTCAGGTGGGCTCCCAAACCAGTGATGCCCAAACCTTTAATATCACGCCGACGCTGGCAACGGTGACTGCCGCCCAGGTTGTAGGTGGAACCCTGACTTTAACGGGGACAGGCTTCAGCTCCACTACTGCTGAAAATACGATTCGCTTTACCTCGGGTGCGACGGTAACGGCTGCTGCCGCGACCGCCAACGCTGGGGGAACTCAGCTCACGGTGGCTGTGCCTACAGGCCTGTTTGGCACCCAAGCTGTCAGCGTTCAAGTCGGTACGCTTGTTTCCGGCAGCCAAAACCTGGCCGTTACCCCCAATATTACCAATCTGTCGATCGCGTCAGGCTCTAGCGGAGA
>DLGM01000088.1:2741-6163 GCA_002482705.1 Cyanobacteria bacterium UBA7694 | reverse complement strand
AGGGGCGGCTTCGGTGATAGGGGTGGCAGCAAGGGGTTCGGGTTCAGGCGTGATCAGGGGCGGCTCTTCTGCTACGGGAAAAGTCATGCCTTCAGGGGGATCAATTTCTAGGTTTAAAGAAAAGCTAAAGGTGCTGCCCTGCTCTTCGAGGCTGGTAAACCAGATGCGCCCTTGTAATTGCTCAACCAACTGTTTGCATACCAGCAGCCCTAAGCCCCCATCCTGTAAGCTGGGCATCGGGGTTTTGGCCTCGAACTGATAGGTGATCAGGGCCTGATCGGCCAAGGGGATGCCGGGGCCTGTATCAATCACGGCAAAGATCAGGGGCAATTGGCCGTCATCACCCACGGGACGGGGCTGTTTAACCCGCAGTACGACACTGCCTGTATGGGTGGAGTGAAGCGCATTTTGCAGCAGGTTGAATAAGATTTGTTGAATGGGCTCGGGATTGCCATAGATTTCATCGGGAATGGTGGCTTCAATGGTGTATTCAAGCTGGATGCCGCGGGTATCCGCTTCGGCTTGAAAGAGGGCCTGCGTTTGGTGTAACAGCTTGCGTAATCCAAACGGGATCACCCGGTTTTGGGGGGAAGGGCCTCCGGGTAAAAGGCGCAGATTTTGAGTTTGAAAATGGAGTTGTTGTAGGGCTTGTACTCCCTGCTGGAGCTGTCTTTGGAGGCTCTCGGGCAATTCTTGGCCCAATTCTGTGAATATCTGTTCTAAATTGCTCACGGGAGTCAGCAGACTTTGGCCGAGACGTTGTAAGGCTGAAAATTGAAATGTGCCTGCTGTTGGCCCATCGCTGCGCATTTGTTCGAGTTGTTTGCGCTGGCTGATATCACGGGCCACCAAGCAAATCACTTCCCGATCCCGTTGGTGGAAACAGGTGCTTGTGAATTCGACATAAATCAGATCACGNNGTGGGTGGCCTCCCTGCTTGCGGCGAAACTGCCCTTCTTCGCGATTGCCACTTGTACTCGTTGCCAGGGAGGCCACCCACTGACTGATCATGCTGCTGCTGGCATCCATAATATCTTGCAAGGTCAGGGCAAATAGCTCGTCTTCGGTGTAGTCGAGCAGTTTTAAAAAGGCCGGGTTGCAGTCAAAAATGCGGTAGGTTTGTGCATCGACCAAAAATATTGCATCGGCGCTATTGGAGACAATGCTGCGGTAGCGTTCTTCGTTAAAGCGGATGGCATCTTCCGCCCATTTCTGTTGGGTCAGATCGTTAAAGCAGATGACCAGCAGCGACGTGCCAAAAATTTTGAGGCGGGTCATGTGTAATTCGGCGGGAAANNGGAAACACAACCCCCGTGGCTTTTTGTAACGTCACTTCGTGGGTTTTGTGGAAGAAGTCGCTATCGGGGTTTTGTAGCTCGGTGCGCAGGCATTCGAGGTACATCTCCCGTTGGGCCGGGGGCAGTGCCAGGTCGTAGAGCGAACTGCCAATCAGGAGTTCGCGGGGACAGGCCAAGGCCCGTTCGGCAATGCGATTGAGTTCGAGCACCATGCCGCCATAGTCCATGAATAAGAGGCCGTCAAAGGAGGCCTGCCCTAAAGCCTGAAGGGCTTGGCGATAAAATTCTACCCGCAGGGTCTGTTTGGCCAAGCTGAGTTGGGCATCGTCCATAAACGGGTTGTCGCGCTTGAGCAGATCGAGGTAATTTTCAACGTAAGTATGAAAATCGGGTTGGTGCTGATAGGCAGAGTCGAAAAGCAGGGCCAGCCCCGTAGACGCTTGATCGACTGCCATGTAAAAACCCCCTGCCTGAGCAACGACTAAAGTTGAATTATATATTAGTGTACCTGATATCGTCGGGATACAGGGGTTAGCCACAATTGTATTTTCGCTCACTGTGACCCTTTGCCCATACCCGTTACAATCACAGGGATACTGATCCCCTCAGGAACTTTTTTAAGGGGATTTGCGTCGCCTGAATTAAGCCCCAGCCTCTGTCTGCCTCAGCCCGGAGTGGTGTATGATGTAGATGGTGATGTAAGGAAAATACAATGTTGCAGTCTTTATTCCAGCGCCACGGCATTTTTTTACGCTATGTTGTCGTCGGCCTGAGCGGAACCGCCATCGATTTGGGTTCGCTCTACTTTATGACCGAATTGAGCGGGATAGATCCCAGGGTTGATCCCCGGTTTTCCCTGCTGGTAACTATCGCTTTTCTGCTGGCGGTGGTGAACAATTATGTCCTCAACCGCGCCTGGACCTTTCAAAGTAAAGATAGCAACGTCACCGGTGAGTTTGGCCGCTTCTTAGTAGTGGCCCTTGGCGGTTTCTTACTGACCCAATTGCTGATGGGACTCTTTGTGGGTTTCCTGGGCCTGTGGTACATGCTGTCAAAAGCACTCACCTCTGGTTTGGTACTCATCTGGAACTTCGCGCTGAATAAGCTCTGGACATTCCGTTCACAGCCCAGCACCCTTGCTGCGCATCCCGAGTTGGATTCCCCAACCCAGGACATACAGGGAGCCCCTTCGGCCTTATCCGAACAACCGATTCAGGCCAACCTGTATGCAAGAGAATACGTCTAATTTAACTTCCGAAGAGTCCCGCAACCGTACCCTGAGCTACGCCCGCCACATTGGCCGCGAGCTTTCCCTGTTAACCCTTTCGACCCTGAGTCTTCACCAAGATCTGGAGCGCGTTCATCTTCCTGAACTGCTTGAGCGCTCGGTGCGCATGCTCAGCCAAGAGGTAGAAGGCTGCCTTGAAGATGCCAGCGAAGAGCTGGAAAATGCCCATGAAGCCATGGAAGATCTCAATCTCGACATGGAGAGCAAATTTGCCTCTGATGCCTTGAATGGCCGGGATCTGATCCGCCTGCGCAAACAGTACCTCGAAGAGCTTGAAGCGGCTCGGGCTGTGATTGCGCATAATGTTGAACGCGTCAGTTATGCGGTCAACTTATTGGGTGAAGCCTTAGATTTACCCCTGCTGCGCACTTTGGCTGACAATCCTCAAATTCGTGAGTTCACCCTGCAACTGGTGCGCCAATACCGCGAAAATCAGACAGAAGTCGATCAATTGATTGATGAAGTGTCAGGCAAAGATTGGCCGATTGAGCGCATGCACAGCATCGATCGCGATTTGTTACGCGTGGCAGTCAGCGAAATGATTCTCAAATCGTCTCAGGCTACCCAGGCGCTGACGCCGATNNCAACGAAGCGGTCGAGCTGGCCAAAAAATATGGCAGCCCGGATTCTTTCCGCTTTGTCAACGGCGTCCTGCGCAATGTCCTGCCCCATGCGGAAGCCCGTCGCCGAGGCTAAACCATGAGCGAAAATACGCCAAAATCCAAAAAGAGTCTGTGGGAAATCCTCAATACACCGGTTCAGGATCTTTTTAAAGAGGAAACGGTTGCTCCGGAGGCCGTTGTCGAAACGGTTGTGGAAACGCTTCCAGAGGTTTC
>DLGM01000088.1:0-2724 GCA_002482705.1 Cyanobacteria bacterium UBA7694 | reverse complement strand
GGTTCAGAACCAGATGTACAGGATCAAGCAGAGCCTGTTGCCGAGGCCTCTCCTGCCGAGAGCGGCCAAGGGGATGCGGAAGACGAAGAATCCGATTGGTTCAAAAGTCTTAAAAGCATGCTCTGGCTGGGTCTTGGCAAAGATAAACCGCACTTGGATGGGGTTGAGAAAAAATCCTGGCTGGCACGTATTCGCGAACGCCTGAGTAAAACCCGCTCCCAATTTGTAGAGGGTATGCACCGTCTCGCGAAAGGACGCACCAAAGTTGATGAAGAGATGCTCGAAGAGCTTGAAGAGCTTTTGCTGCAAAGTGATATGGGCATTGATACCACCGATCGCATCCTTGAACACCTGCGTCAGGAAGCCAAAAAGCGCCGTTTCTTACCCGAAGAGGTTTTACCTTCTTTGATTGAGTACCTGCAAAAAGAGCTGGAAAGTGAACCCTTCCGCGTTGAAGAGGGACGCTTGAATATTTTCCTGATTGTGGGCGTCAACGGGACTGGCAAAACGACAACGGTAGGTAAAATTGCCGCCAAGCTTAAAATCAGCGGTTATAAAGTCATGATGGCTGCGGGTGACACCTTCCGGGCCGCCGCCATCGACCAACTCGGCATTTGGGGCAAACGGGCCGGCGTGCCGGTCATTCACCACCAAGAGGGTTCGGACGCCGCAGCGGTGGTATATGACGCAATCCAGGCTGCCCACGCCCGTAAAGTCGATGTATTGCTGATTGATACTGCCGGGCGTCTGCACAATAAGGACTATCTCATGGATGAACTGCGCAAGGTTTATCGCGTCATTGACCGCGAAAAGCGCGATGCACGCCTTGAAAGCCTATTGGTGCTCGATGCTACCACGGGCCAAAATGGTTTGCGCCAAGCAGAAGTCTTTGCCAAGGCTGTTGACCTCAATGCCTTGATTTTGACCAAGCTGGATGGGACGGCCAAAGGCGGGGTGATCTTTAGCATCAAACAGGCGATGGGCTTGCCCATCAAACTGGTCGGCATTGGCGAGCATCTCGAAGACCTGCAAGAATTTGAACCCCGAGACTTTGTCGAAGCCATGTTTGCCGATGAAAGTTTTGCCGAAACGGAAGCTTAACCTGGTTAAGCCTGTCTAAACAGGCTTTTGCGGGGGATAAGCTTCTGGTTTTTGTATTCTTTTTTAGATGAGTTTCAACCAACCTTAACGCGGAGTGGGGCAAGATAAGCACAAGAAGCCCGTATAATAAGGTATAGATTCAACACCAGCGAGGACCATACCCATGGGAGACATCTCCAAGCTTCAGAGCGGCCAAACTTTTTCCGTTACCAAATATTCTATGCCTCAGGCAGCCAAAGACCCCTCCAAAATGACGATTGGCGAACTGGGAGCTTTTCAGCGGGAAAACCAAGCCGAGCTGAACAAACTCAAAAAAGTGGCTGGTGAATTTGAAGCCCGCAGTGCTGACAATGGCAAAGTGGATATTATGGTTGAGTCCGACGGGCAACTGGCCATTGTATCCGGCAAAAAAATCAGTTTGACTGAACTTGGGCGCGCCCTTCCTGAATATGCCCTTGAACTCAAAAAATACGATGAAAACAACGACAACCACATCACCGAAGATGAATTGACCATTTCCTGGGGTGAAAAACTCACCGATGCCGCTACCACGGTCGGGGTTTCTACCGTCTCCGCCGCCGGTACTGGTGCTGGGATCGGTGCCTTGGGTGGCACGGCCGTTGTGCCTGGTATTGGTACTGTGGCTGGCGGCGCTGGTTTAGGCTTGCTCGGTGGCGCGTTAGGTTTTGTGGGTTCTGCCCTGTGGGAAGGTGGCAGCACCATCATGTACGCCATGGGTGATGGCTACAAAAAAGGTGTTCCCAGCAATATCCGTTAACTCACTCCCTCGCTTACAAAGGGGCGGCTTTAGCCGCCCCTTTTGTTGTTAGCTAAAAGATTCGCTAAAAATTAACGCGCATGCCTATGCGGGCTTGGGTGCCGCCCGGATTGGTATACGCATTGCCCAGGTCGGGCATGACCCACTCCTGCCCGGCACGGGCGTTGAACTGAATGTTTTTACCGGCTTGGTAATCAATGCCGATCCCGGCTTGGTCGCGACTGCCTTCAATCGAGCGGGTCAAGGCGGCATCCGTAGAAAAACTGAGGCCATTGCCGAGGCGGTAACCCACACCGGCATTGATACCCGTAGCGTCGAGATTATTGACCTGGGTAAAGAGGTACTGCCCCCCCACATGGGAAAACAGGTTGCCGTTATCATAGGTAAGGCGGGCATTGACGCCCGTATTGGCGGGGAGCCCGCTGTAACCCATGCTGTAGGCGCGGCTGGCAAAACCGATGTCATTATTGGCAAAGATACGCGATTGATACCCCAGGTTGTCGGTGATTTTACCATCTAGATGTTGTGAGACATTGACCTGCATAAAGGTCATCTCTGACGACAGGGAAGTATCAAGGCCTACTTTGTCTTCACGGACTACCGCTCCAGAGGCGCTTTCATCAATGCTGTTAAAGGCCAAGGCCCCCGCTAAGGTACCGTTGATATTTGTGTAGGTGGTGTGGTTTTTGCCCAAATCCGATTCAAGCGGGCGCAGATTAAAGTCGCTGCGCAGACCCAATAGGTGGGCGGGATTATTGCGCCAGTCATTGGGACCGACCGTATGGGCCCCTTCATTGGGGCGATACTGGTAGCCAATCCCGGCTGTCAGCCAGTTATGACCTGAG
>DLGM01000405.1 GCA_002482705.1 Cyanobacteria bacterium UBA7694 | reverse complement strand
GGGTAGCGGGGTTGGGGGCCGGTGGTTTAGGGGCGGGAGCACTGGCGCTGGCACTGGGTTCAGGGGTGGGGATATTGGGGGTACGGCGGCCGCAAGCACTGAGCAGTGTCAAGGATAAAAGCGCGGCAATACCGAAGGTCATCGATTGTGTGTGGCGCATAGATTTCAACTCAACCCTATAATATGAAAGTGTGTGTTCAACACCTGATTGTAGTTATCTCGTCTTTGCCACTTGCGCAGGCCCAACAAAAAGCCGCTAAAATGAAGAGGTTCGAACGCAGATAGTTTAAAGGATACCACAATGATTGAGGCACAAGCTCACAGCAATATCGCGCTGATCAAATACTGGGGCAAACGCGATCAGACCCTGCATCTGCCCACCAACAGTAGCTTGTCCCTGACCCTGGATGCCCTTTATACGCGCACCCAAGTGGAGTGGCGATCTGACCTCAGTGCCGACCATATTCTCCTCAATGGTGAAGTCGCGGCTGAGCGCCAAGCTGTGAAAGTGAGACACTTTCTGGATCTGGTGCGCGAACACTATGGCATCCAGCGTTTTGCCTGGATCAACAGCACCAATAATTTTCCGACCGGGGCAGGCTTAGCCAGCTCGGCCTCCGGCTTTGCGGCTTTGGCCTTAGGGGCGACAGCGGCGGCGGGTTTGCAATTGCCCCCGGAAGAGTTATCACGCTTGGCTCGCCGGGGCTCGGGTTCCGCCAGCCGCAGTATTTATGGCGGCTTTGCCCAGTGGAATAAAGGTTCACAGGCTGATGGACGTGATTCTTATGCCGTTCCCGTGACAGAGGGGAGGGATTTCCCCCTGCGTTTGGTGGTCGTTGTCCTTGAAAGTCGCCCCAAAGCGCTCTCTTCTTCGGATGGCATGCGCCACACCGTGAATACGTCACCGCTGTACAGTGGCTGGCTGAATTCGGTGGATGCCGATCTGCGCCAGATCAAACGGGCTTTGGCCGAGCATGATTTTGTCTCCTTGGGGCAGATTGCCGAGCACAATGCCTTGAAGATGCATGCCACGGCCCTGGCTTCGCAACCAGCAGTCATGTATTGGCAGCCGGAAACCCTGGCCGTCCTTCAGGCCATCTGGCGGATACGCGCAGAAGGCCTGCCCTGTTATGCCACCATTGATGCGGGCCCCAATGTGAAGGTTTTGGTGCAGCCTATCCATACCGAAGCGCTGGCGGCAGAGCTGCGGGCTTTGCCAGGCGTACAAGACGTGATTGTCTGTGCTCCGGGCCCTGCGGCCCATGTGGTGCAACCATGAAACAAATTTCTGTCCGTGGTAAACTCATCCTGTGTGGGGAGTATGCGGTCTTAGAGCCCGGTTCCCTGGCTTTGGTGGCTGCCATTGATCGCTATTTAAACGTTACCTTTGCGCCAGCGCCGCAGTGGGCTTTAACGTCCACTCACTGGGGAACTCAGCCGCTGACGTTTGAGCAACAGTGGTCCCAGGACCCCGGTCCATTTATTCGCTCGGCTTTTACCCTGGGTCTGGCTTATCTGGAGGCAGATGGGACAACGGTGCCCCCCCAGGCGCTGGTTGTGACCTCCGAATTGGATGGCCCCCCCAAGTATGGCTTAGGCAGCAGTGCGGCGGTTACGGTGGCCATCTTGGGCGTTCTGTTTACGGCACAGGGCTTGGACATTGCCGATGTGTCCGTGCGTGAACGGCTGTTTCGTTTGGCGTTGGTGGCCCATCGCAGTGCCCAAGGTAGCGGCAGCGGAGCCGATGTGGCCGCAGCGATCAGCGGGGGGCTCTGTGCTTACACCAGTCTCGATGGCGGTTGGCTGGACAGTGCCCGGGTGCCTTTGCCCACGCTGATCAATGAAATGAAGTGGCCCTATCTGGCGTGTCAATCTTTGCCTTGGCCGCAAGATTGGGCTTTGGCTGTGGGTTGGACCGGGAGCCCGGCCAGCACCGCTGAATTTGTCGCCGAATTTGAACGCATAAAAACCCTGGATGAAGAGCGCTTTTTTAACTTCTTGTTCGCCTCCAATGCCGCCGCCTCTGCTGCCCGTTACGCTTTGAGTGAAAGCGATCTGAGCGCCTTTCAACAGGCCCTGATCCAGGCACGCCATTTATTACAAGAAATGTCTCAACCCTTTTTGGACCCGATTGAAACACCGCTGTTGGCGCAATTGGCGGAGTTAGCCCTGGCCTACGGTTTTGCTGCCAAATTGTCCGGGGCCGGCGGCGGCGACTGCGGGATTGCCGTGGGGTCTCCAGCCCAGCGGGTGGCCCTTGAAACGGCTTGGCAAGCTGCCGGGATTCTACCGCTTCCTTTACAATTGGCTCCCCATGGGGTGAAGGTGGATGACCTTTAAACTGCGCCCTGCCACTGCGGACGATGCACAGGCGATTGCGCAGGTGCATGTCACCAGTTGGCAACATACTTACGCTGCATTATTGCCTCAGACAGTGCTTGCAAACTTGTCAGTGGCCCAAAGGCAGGCTCAGTGGTTGCAGTGGCTGACTGATCCCCAGCCCGATCATGTGCTGTGGGTGGCTGAACAGGAAGACCAGATAGGAGCCTTTGTCTGTGCTGGGCCAGAGCGTACCCAACATCCCACTTTGCACGGGGAAATTTATGCCATTTATCTGCTGCCCGCTTGGCAACGGCAGGGGATCGGGCGGGCTTTGTGGCAGGGCGCTTGTGCCCAATTGCAAGCGGCGGGCTTGTCTGGGATTCGTGTCTGGGTGTGGCGCGATAATCCTGCGGTGGCTTTTTATGTGGCGCAAGGGGGGCTTCTAGAGGCGGTGCGCACCGTGGCGATCTATGGGGTCGAGGTGCCTGAAATCAGTTATGCTTGGCCACAGGATAGGGCTGAAATGAACGCTGATTGACGGCGAAAATGGGCTATCTTAAAAATTTTTTTGCAACTTGGGCAAACCTGAGCGGAAATCAGGCAAAAGGCAGGGCTAAAGTTCGCTTGGGGCCTTTTCCTGCGATGTCTGGCCATGGTAATATCAAGGTTATTAAACCGTCTGCCGCTTCTCACGCCAAGAGGTCAAGACGTAGCACAGTGGGAAGAGCAGGAAGATGGGGTGATGGC
>DLGM01000087.1 GCA_002482705.1 Cyanobacteria bacterium UBA7694 | reverse complement strand
AATCTACCCTGAGGTGAACCCTTGTCAAAACCCTATCCATCACTGTACTACGGGGACTATTTACACCTCTCCGAACTGCTTGCCTGCCAAACGCCACGCAGTGCCCAATTGGGCCAAGAAGCCCACGAAGAAATGCTGTTCATCGTCACTCACCAAGCCTATGAACTGTGGTTTAAGCTGGTTTTACATGAGCTGGGCTCTGTGATTGAGTGTTTCAGTGGCGATTACCTCGACGAACGCACCCTGACACTGGTCGTTTCTCGCTTAGAACGCATTCGTGAAATTTTCCGGCTGATGCTGCAACAGCTTGAGGTCTTACAGACCATGGGGCCACTCGACTTCCTCGATTTTCGCGATTATCTCTACCCAGCGTCAGGCTTTCAGAGCTTTCAATTCCGCATGCTCGAAAACCGCCTTGGCATCCAGAAAACCCAGCGTATTAGCTACCACCAGGGCAGTTATACCCAAAGCCTGGCTGAAGCGCATCGGGCTCAGGTGGAAGCCTCCGAACAGGCCCCCACACTCTTTGAAAACATTGAAAAGTGGCTGGCGCGGACCCCTTTTGTCTCTCTGGGTACCTTCAATTTCTGGGACACTTACCGCACCGCAGTCAACGAGTTGTTTGCACAAGATCGCGAACAACTTACCCACAACCCTCTGCTCAGCGATGAGGAGCGCACCGAACAGCTCAAACGGCTGGCCAACGCGGAAAGTTCGTTTGCCTCTCTGTTTTCCCCAGAGGACCATGCTCAGCTCCAGGCCGAGGGCAGCCGCCGCTTTTCTTATCAGGCCACCCAAGCTGCACTGCTCATTTTGCTCTATCGCGATCAGCCCATTTTGCACATGCCTTACCGCTTGCTGCAAACGCTGATGGATCTCGATGATCTGCTCACCACTTGGCGCTATCGCCACGCAGTCATGGTTCAGCGCATGATTGGCATCAAGGTGGGTACGGGCGGCTCTGCCGGGTTCGATTACCTGATGCGCACCGTCTTTTCCCATAAATTGTTTACCGATCTGACAGCCTTGGCCACCTACATGATTCCGCGTGCCCAACTGCCAGCACTGCCCAAAAGCATGGAAAAAGCCCTCGGCTTCCACTATTACCAAGGAGCCCCCGATGATCAACCTGAAATATAAACGTGCCCTGGTCTGCGGCAGTACCCAGGGCATTGGCAAAGCCATTGCCCATACCTTTGCCCACCTAGGGGCCGAAGTGATACTTGTGGCCCGCAATGAGGACAAGTTACAACGGGTACTCAGCGAATTACCCCGCAACGAGGGGCAGACCCATACCTATGTGGCCATCGATTTTCAGCACTTAGGGCAGTTTGAAGAGAAAGTCCACAATCTCACAGCCCTGTACCCCCCTTTTCACATTCTGGTCAACAATACCGGCGGCCCTCCTCCGGGCGATATCTTAAGCGCCAAAACCGAGACCTTTAGCGAGGCCTTTAGTGCCCACGTGCTGTGCAACCAAATTTTGGCACAAGCGATTGTACCGGGCATGAAACGTGAAAATTTTGGCCGGATTATCAATATTATTTCCACCTCGGTCAAACAACCCATCCAGGGGCTGGGCGTTTCTAACACCATTCGCGCAGCGGTCGCCAACTGGGCCAAAACCTTGGCCACCGAGCTGGCACCCCACAACATTACCGTCAACAATATTCTACCGGGTTATACCCGCACTGAACGCCTGGCCCACATTATCAGTGGCCGGGCCGAGCGCAGTGAACGGACCCTGGGCGAAATTGAGCTGGATATGCTTGCGGAAGTGCCCATGGGGCGTTTTGCCGCCCCAGAAGAAGTGGCTGCTGCGGCAGCATTTTTAGCTTCACCGCTGGCCAGTTATATTACCGGTACCAATCTCCCGGTCGATGGCGGACGCATTCTGTCATTATAGGGCCACCCATTAACGGATGGCCCAAGCGCCGTTATTTCTTGGTGCAGGCCGCTTTGAGATTGCCGCTGATCGAATCAATGACAAACTCCCACTGACCGCTACCAAGGGTCTTACGGGCATTGACAGCAATGCCTTTGCACAGATAGGTCGCATTGTTGTCAATCAGGCCAACCTGACGGCGCAGATACACTTCTAAATCGGCCTCATATTTGGCATGGATCCACTCGCTTCCGCTGTAGCGGTTCCAGTTATAGACCGGCCCCTTGGTGAACTTGATGCTTTTCACTTCCGAACCCTTAAAGCTGGGTTTGGCGTCTGCATCCACCCCAGCCTGTACCAACCCCATGGCTTGGGCCATCAGCGCTTCTGGGCTGGTGGCATTGGCGGCATCCAATTGGTCCACTTTGGGCATGATTTCATAGGCATAAATTTCGGCCATCGTGGTATCTCCATCAATGGCATTGGTAAAGCGCCAGGCATGGGTATTGACCTTTTTCAGATACAAAGGTTCGAGTTGGCTATTGGCGGGCGCCTGGTTGGCCGCAGAGGGAGGGCCCACTTTAAGCGAGGTTTTGCCGAGCAGAGGCTCAATGGTATACCATCTGGTCTCGTCTTGCCAGACGCCATCTTTATAAAAGGTTTTGCCCGTTTTGGCCAAACGGCTGTAATACAGTCCCAACATCAAGGTATCGCCAGCCACGACATTAAACAGATCAAGATTGATGGCCCGGCTGGAAAGTTCAGCAGTCACTTGTTTTTCTTTTGGCCAGCCTGGGGCTGCCCCGGTAGAGGTAATGAACTCGCCTCCTTTGTATTTGCCCAAGCGAATGTCAGGGGTTTTGTCTGCCGGAGCAAAAGAGCTGACGAGTTCTAAGGCATGGTGAATGCCATTAAAGTTATTGCCAATCAGGCTCTGTAAGGGTTTTCCCCCATCAAAACGCACCGTCAGCTCAGCAATTTGGTCGACTGGAACGGCCGTGACGGGTTTACCGTTGAGCAAAGCTTGGAGAGTAGGGGCTGCTTGGGCTGGAAGCGTGCTGAACAGCGTTGCCACAACCAGACCAGACATTAGGCGCTTCTTCATCATCAAAATACCTCTGTAAGCTGAATAGATCCTTTGGGGTATACCCAAAGAAGTATTACATTATACGATCAATCCTCAAAAATCTTCAGCGGGGCGGCGGACAAAGGCTAATAATGGCTCAGAGCCGCATGTTATACTGGCCAGAGCTGCGCTTGCCCAATGCTGACTTTGAGGAGCCCTGCATCATGAGCCCTGGTTTTGATCTGAGCAACGCCCTGCCCATTGCGGCCTTAGGCCAAATTGTTGATCGCCAGTTCAGCGATTTGGTCCTGATTGTCGGCACCAATCCCCTATCGCCTTTTGTGGTGGCCAAATACTTTCTCAGCCGAGCCGAAGAGTTCAGCCACCTCGAAACCGTCTGGCTGCTCTACTCGGAAAAAAAAGAGCTGCAAGACAGCACCAAAGACCATGCCCGCAACTTGCAGGAACACCTCGAACGGGAATACCCAATCCGGGTCCATTTGCACCCCATTCGCGATATCAGCGATGCCCAACAGGTACAGGCCGATATCGGCGAGCTGGTGCTACGCATTGACGGCAGCCATGTACATCTCAACTACTCCGGCGGCACCAAGGTCATGGTCACCCATACCTACCGCACCCTAGAGCGCAGCACCATTCCGGTCAAAAGTTTTTCTTATCTTGATGGCCGCCTGTTTCGGATCATTAACGACGAAACCGGCCTCCCCATCCACAGCGAAGATCTGCGCAAACTGGTGCGCGTCAGTTTCCAGGATTTTATCGGCCTCAACGACTTTGAGCTCTATCGCCCTTACCGCGAAACCCTCCCCGATGATCTCATGCAACCCTTGGAAGGTTTTAAACGCTTGGTGCAAGAAAAACGCCTGTTTGACTTTTGGGGTGCTCCCGGTAGCCGCACCGGCTGGCGTTACCTGCGCGAGCACCTGGGCAATGTCATGCACCACATCTACAATATTGAACGCGAAAAATACCAGCGGAAGTTTAAGCACAATATTCAAGAGCAATTGCCCACTTATTACAGCCAAATCGCCTATTTTCATCCCAGCGATACCTTCAGCGAGCTACTGAGCTATTTTGGCCCGACCTTTCCCTTTTTTCAGCCCAAGGGCACCCTGCGCCCGGAAAGTGATGCCGACTTTGTCAACCTGTTTCGCATGATCCGCTTTTTGGATGGCGAATGGCTCGAGATGTACGTCTTTCAGGCCATGGCCGCCGCCATGCGCGGCTTAGGGATGCGCAACGACCTGTGTATGGGGGTCGAACTCAAAAAGCGCGATTGGAGCACCTTTTTTGAAATGGATGTGGCCGCTCTGATTGGCTACCAGCTGATCGGCGTTTCCTGCACCACTTATGACAGCAAAGCCCCCTGCAAAAACAAAGGCTTTGAAGTCATTCACCGCACCCGCCAGATTGGTGGCGATGATATCAAAGAAATCCTGAAAAACATTCTCATCACCTACGTCAATGGCACCGAACAACAGCGCCTGCAACAGGAGCTATCCGTAGATACCGGCACCCGCAAAGACAATATTCTGGTCATTGGCCGCGAAGACCTGGCCTTTGATACGCTGGTGGGCCGCATTCGCGAATTTTTATCTTATACCACATCCCAGGAGACCTCATGACCACTCTCGCTCTCACCACCCAAGCATCGGTATTGCGCATTCAGCTCGATCGCGGCACCGCCAACCCCATTGACCGCACCATGGTCACCGACCTGCGCGCCGCCATTCAACACCTTCAGGACAGCCCTGAGCTTCAGGGAGCCCTGCTGACTGGCAAACCGGGCTTCTTTTCCGCAGGCCTTGATGTCTTGGCTCTGTATGCCTATGATGAAGCCGAAATGGCCGCTTTCTGGGGCGAATTTTCGGCCCTGATCTACGAACTGGCAGCCTGCCCCAAACCGATTGTGGCTGCCATCAGTGGCCACAGCCCGGCGGGGGGATGTGTCTTGGCTCTCTGCTGCGACGCCCGCCTGATGGCCGAAGGCAATTATAAAATAGGTCTCAACGAAGTGCCGGTCGGCATTGTTGTGCCTGAAAGCATTTACCATTTATATGCCCAGACCGTGGGGCAGCGCCAAGCTTACCAGTTTTTAATGGCCGGAAAAATGCTCACCCCGACCGAAGCCCTACAGGCCGGGCTGGTAGATCAAGTGGTGCCTCTCGACACCCTCGAAGCTGCCGCCAGCGAACACCTGGCCCACTATTTAAAACTCGATGCCGCCACGTGGCAGGGCACCAAACGCAATCTGCGCCGCCCGTTGCTCGAACAACTGCGCCCTGACCCTGCCGGGTTTGAAGCCACCCTGAAACATTGGTGGACACCAGCCGCTCGGGCTGCCCTAGAGCAAGTGGTGCAGCGCCTGAAAAAGCGCTAAGCACTCCGGCCTGCAAAAGGTCAGTTTTTACCCCTTCAGAAGCGCAGTTTGCTGCGCTTCTTTTTTATGGGCTCAGCAAATATAACCTATGGTATATAAAAATTCTATTTAGAAATATTTGATAACCATATTGACATAATTTTCTAAGGGGGTATAGAATGAATCTGTAAGGTTAATTAAAAGTTAAGAAAAATTTAAGTTAAAGGACTTCCTCCCCTATGAAACGTACCCTTCTCTCCTCTCTCACCCTCATCTCTGCTGCTATGTTGCTCACCGCTTGTGGCCGCACTGCCCTTCCTACCACCGCCTACATGGCTCCCGCCCCCGTCCAAATTCAGCAACAAGCCGCTCCCCAAGAACTGGTAGTCAAGTTCAAGGCCAACGTCACCCGCGCCGCCATTGAAGCCTTTCATAGCACCTACGGTACCCGTACAATCAAGGTATTGCCGGGCATCAACGTCCATGTCGTGGCCCTGCACCCCGGTATGAGCCAAAACAATCAGCTAATGCAACGGGTACAACGCGACCAACTGGTAGAATTTGTCGAAGTCAATGGCCGCATTGAGCTGAACCCGGTGATCACAGCCAAACCGATCTTCTCAGTGGCCACCGCTGTGGGTTACCGCGATATGCTCGGCCAGCAAATGGAGCTCAAAGGCACCTACCTCACCAGCCGCTCCGGGGCCATGATTGAAATCAACGGTGTCCGCCTCAGCATTGTGGATACCCAAGGCCGAGTGGTCAACGAACTGCCCTTTGTTGCCCCTAACAGCCGCATTGCGCTCCACGGAGTGATTGCCCCGGTTCAAGGTTTTAACCTGACCGAAAACCTCGGTGTTCGTCCTCTGAACGTCAATGCCCTGAACTAATTCAACGCTCTTTTTATCCTTTAACTAGATAGCCCGCCTTTTGCGGGCTTTTTTCATTTTTAATCGCTCATACTCTCTCTTACACCCCAAAACAAGCTCGGATCAAAGTTGATTAATACCACAGATTCGCTATAATAGAATTATTTATTACCCATAAGTAATATATTGGCCCCCTATTTCTAAAAGGAAACCCAGTCGCCACTGCCGCCCTATGAGTACAATTAGCTGTAATCTCTCCAGCATTCGTAAAAAACGTAACCTCAAACAAACCGAATTAGCACGCCTCACCGGGCTCTCTCAAAAGGCCCTGAGCGAATTAGAAACAGGCAAGTCCAAGGGCATTTCCTTTGGCACTCTCTCGCGCCTCTGCGATGTCCTGCAAGTAACGGTGGATCAACTCTTTGATGTGGTTCCAGAAGAAGACGCAGGTTTACTGAATATTGCCCGCATGCCCAAGCCCTCCTGCTCTTTTTGCGGCAAAAATGAACAGGATGTCGAAATCCTGGTGATGGGACGCCTGCGCGATCGCCCCTCGGTCTTTATTTGTTCTGAGTGCATTACCCGCAGTCACCAGCTCTTACAGGAAAGTCGCGACGAGACCCCGGTGGGACGCCCCCTTTAAGCCTGCTGACACCAGCGCTGAACCCGCCAGCGCCATACAACCTCAGACCAAGAAGTCACAGGTGTTGTCTGACGGGGCATCTGGGGCTGCCCCAATTCATGGGGCAAGCTGACACTCTCAATCCCCAGTGCCTCAGCCCAGGCGCGCCAGTAGGGGTGGCCCGCCACTGCTTGTACTTGGGCCAAAAGCCCCCGTTGTTCAGCAATCGACAAAGGCCCAAAGACCGTGATTGGTACCCGATCTTCGCTTTCAAGGCCCTCCAAAACCGGAATCCCAGCGGGAAAAAATAGCACCAGGGCAGCATCCGGAATTTGGGCCAAGGCCTGCTCCCAAGCGGGTAAATCCCCCGGGGGTTCTGCCCCCACCCATAACAAGGTCCAAGCCCCCAAACCTTCAATATCGATCAGAGCCGGGGCCACCTGCGGAAAGACCGGAGGTGGCTCTTGGTCGCCATAAGTGCGTACCCACACTTCCTGGGCCTCAGGTTGCCACACAATGCCAGCACAGGGTGGCGGCGGCTCGGGGGTCAGGCTTTGCCAGCGCACGGGCACAGGGGCCTGAATCCAGGCTCCGCCCAGGGGATAAGCTTCGCTTTCAGGGCCGAATGCCAGCAGTCGGGGCACACAGGCGGCCCGGTCACATGGGTTCTGGAGTACTTGGTGCAACGCCCTCAAAGCCTGATAACGGCGTAAAGAAACCAAGGCTGGGGCAAAACTCGCATTTACCGCGAAGATAGGTTCGAGGCTCTCCAGGTGAGTGTGTAGCCGCTCCCAGAGCCCCAATCGCGCCAGCGCCTCCGCTTGCCCCATCCAGGCTTCCACTAAAAATGCTTGCGCCGCAGCCGCCTGTTCCCAGCACAACAAAGCCAGAGGCCAGTTTTGCGCTTGAACCGCCCGCCGCGCCTGGAACACCCAGGGCTNNAATCGGCATTCAGACTGGCCTGCCAGTGGTCCGCTTCGCGGGTCGGCTCAAGCTGGGCGGCCAATAATTCGGCCTCCGCCTTTACCAACCCAGCGGAGGCTTGGGAACTGCGGCCCTGCCAAATGGATTCCAAGGCCTGAGTCAGGCGATCACCAAACGGACGTGGAGCCGTGGCTGGCCACAGGGGGTCAGGGGAATTGTCCGGCAATTGGGCCAGATCGGCCAGAGCCCGGTGGGGATGGCCCGCCTGAAGCCAGAG
>DLGM01000229.1 GCA_002482705.1 Cyanobacteria bacterium UBA7694 | reverse complement strand
CAGCCCTTCTTCAGTGACCAGCATTTTGGCTCCCGGTTGCTGGGGGGCACTGCCGAGGGCCTCGGCCAGGGTGACCTGCACACAGGGCACTTCCTGGGCTAACAAGGTGGTCAGCGCCTGGTAATAGGCCAGCATATCGCTCACTTAATCTGTGCCAAGTGGTGCTCAATTTGGTATTTGAGCTGGGGGTAGGGCATGCCCCCGGTGAGCGTCATCACCGGCTGGCCTTTGGAAAACATCATCAAAGTCGGGATACTGGTGACCTGATAACGGTTCGCCAGTTCGGGCTTTTTATCGATGTTGATTTTCACGATTTTGAGCTTACCTGTGTATTCCTGGGCCAATTTCTGGATCAGGGGTTCCATCATTTTACAGGGGCCACACCATTCGGCCCAAAAATCAACCAGTACCGGGACAGTCGCAGCATCGAGCAATTGATCAAACGATTTAGGCGCAGCAGCAGAAGTAGACATTGAACAGCAGTTCTCCTCAAAAGAAGAATAGATGCCATTATCATACCCTACCCTGTAAATGACGCCAATCGGGATCCGCACATTTTTGCACGGATCCCAGATTTTTTAAGGTTGCGGCAAAGTCTTTCGGTCAATGACAGAAACAGTGCCATCAGTAATATTGCTGATATAACCTTTGCCATTGGCAAAAGCCATTTTGTGGTGCCCCACCCCGACAGCCACCGTGGCCTTAACAGCCAGCGTTTGGGCATCAAGGATCGAGACAGAGTCACCTTGATCATTACCCACCCACACTTCTTGAGCGGGGGCATCGTGGTCATGGCCCTCGTGCTGCACGGTGGCTGTCACTAAAGCCGGGGGCAAATACACGTGTACTGGGCGCTTGCCTACGGCCACTTTACCCACAACGCGCTGTTGCACGTAGTCGATGACCACCACTTCATTGCTGCTGGCCATGGTCATAAAAGCCCGCCCCAGTTCGGGAACAATTGCCACTTCAGTGGGGCCTTGGCCGACATTTTCGAGGGTTTGTTTGGCCCCGGTCACCGGGTCAAACAGGCTGACAGTCTGAGAGGCCGTGTTACCGACCAGCACCCGCACAACTTTACCGTCTTGAGTACCCAAAGCCACGGGCCCAGGGGCATTGCCATCTTGCAGGCGTTTGTGTTCGCCCGTAACGCGGTTGACCAAGCTGACATCATTGTCCCCGGCGTTGGGTACCAATAACCAATCACCAGCGGCATCCAAACTGCGGTGACCACCGCCATTGGCTGCTCCAGCGCCGGTATTCCAACTCAAAGGTTGAGGGCTTTTGTCCCAGCCTGCGCTAAAATCGAGCCCCGCAATACGTGCTTCGCCCGTGAGCGAGAAAAAGGCATAGTGGTCATCGTCGGTGAGCACCACTTTATCCGGGCCTTTGCCCAAATCAGCGGTATGAATTAACAGATGATCCTGGGCCGGGTCAAAGACATGCACCTTGTTTGCAGCCGTATTGAGCACCAGAATATATTTGCCATCATGGGTGGCTTTGACATAGTTGGGCTTGCCTTCGGTCAATGTCAGCGTTTTTACCACTTCATCGGTGCGTGCGTCAATGACAGAGATATTGCCATCGGCAGTGTTTGAGTTATAAACAAAATGCCCGGCACCCGCCATCCCATGGGGAGATTTGCCAACGGTAATGGTTTTAAAGGCTTTAAGGGCTTGGTTCGCAGCCGGAGCCGTTGTCGGGCTTGTGTTGGGAGTGTTGGGGGTTGTGCCTGCTGAACAGGCCACCAGGGCCAGGGAAAGAGTCAGGCAGAAGATGCGTTGCATAAAAGGTCTCCTTAAAACGGTAATGCCTGCTTGGCATCAAGCCAAAGCGATGTTTCATTATCCAGAAATAAACATCGGGCCCACAACGCAGCAAATCGTTGCACTGGATGATCCACCCGGTTGGATCGTGTTGCCGGTCGCTAGGAATGGACGACTCACACAAAGCGCCCCAAAGCTCATTCGCTTTGGGGCGCTTGGCAGGGAGATCGGGGTTTAGTCGAGGGTGCGAACCAAACGGAAGCCAACGGCACGGCCCCGGTTCGTCGAAGTGGGCGAACTCGGATTACGGAGGGATACCCGCTGCGGAAAAGCGCCATCGCTCCAGGTCATTCCGCGGATCACCCGCTGACTACCAGTGGCTGGCCCGGTGGGGTTAATCCGGGGATAGGGATTGGCCACCGTCTCGGCATAATAAGTATTGAGATAACGGTCTTGCACCCATTCACGCACATTGCCATGCATATCGTAGAGGCCCCAGGCATTGGGCGCCTTACGCCCCACAAGGTGACTCCCCTCCTGCCAGTTTGGATCAGACTCGTCGCGGTACCAAGCCATACTGTTTAAACAATCCACACTGTTGCCATCTAAACCGCTCTCAGGATCACAAGTATAGTTTGTAGTTGTTCCGGCACGGGCAGCATATTCCCATTCTGCTTCAGTGGGCAGGCGGTATTTGTCAGTGCCATCGCCTTTATAGGGATTTGAACCCCCATGGTTTTCATTGAGCCTTTTCAAAAAGCTATCTGTATACCCCACACAGGCCGCATTCCCCTCTACGCCGACAATATCACACCAGTTCACATAATACATCGGGTAGTTGGGGCCAAAACCATAGACCTCATTGGGTTGCGTGCCCGCAGACCATTCATCGGGGGGATAACCCGGCCAATTGCCACTGCCCATCACTGCTTGCCACTGGGCCTGGGTGACTTCCGTGCGCTGCATTTGAAAGGCTGAAAGCTGGACTTCATGCGGCGGCCGTTCATTGGAGAATTCGAGTGAGTCTGAACCCATCGTAAAACTCCCTGCCGGAAGGGTATTAAACCCCATCCCCAAGGCGTTGGTATAGTTGCCGCGTGGAGGCACACAAATAAATCCATGGGTATAGGCTTCAAAATCGGGATTTAATCCTTTGTAAGCATCTACTTCAGGAAACCCCAAAGTTTGCAAACAGATAGATTCACTCGTTTTAATCGCATTTTTAAACAGTTGCGGATGCTTAAACCGGGCAAAAGCAATCTCCCGCCGCATACCTTCACCATTATTGCTGCGGATCCAATGGTGCACTTTGCGCGTAATGTAATTAAAGGTTAAAGCTTGGGTGCTAAACGAAGCATATTCGGCTTCTAAATCGGGAAATTGTTCGGTAGCCCCCGCTTTTGAGGTGGGGGCCGTAGGAACAACCAGAGAAGATGTTTCAACACAGCTTAAAAGCAGCGTCAAAGATAACAGCAGGGTATAACGCATAAGACTCTTTCCAAGAAGGGTTACTTCAAGCCTAACAGCGATAACCTACCCTGTCTAACAATTTCTTTTAGGGCAAATGTGTCCGTTTTGGTTGTATGTTTAGCACCTGATCCTCGCCACCCAAGAAGTGGCGAGGATCAGACAACTCAACGAGTGGTGTCCACAAATGCCGAGATACGTTAATTTCCTGCCACTCGCACCAGACGGAAACCGTTATTGCGAGAACGATTGGTCGTATTTACTACCGCGTTCCCTCGCAATGCAGAGCGTTGGGCATAAGCCAAATCGCGTGCGATGCCGCCACGTACAGAGCGTC
>DLGM01000188.1:2837-7110 GCA_002482705.1 Cyanobacteria bacterium UBA7694 | reverse complement strand
GAAGCGGTCTTACAATCCAAATTCGCCTCGATTTTGAGCAGCGACCGGGGCACCCATGTGGGCGGCGTCAAGAGCCTGGCAGAGGTGCTCAACCGGGTCGATCGCAGCACCGAGCGCAATATCATTGAAAACCTTGAGCGCTTTGACCCCGAATTGGCCGAGTCGGTCAAAAAATTGATGTTTGTCTTTGATGACATTGTCGTTCTCGACGATCGCTCGATCCAGCGTTTGTTGCGTGAACTCGATGCCAAAGATCTGGCGCTGGCTCTCAAGGGGGCCAATGACGACGTCAAACACCGCATCTTCCGCAATATGTCTGAGCGGGCCGCTTCGATGTTGCGCGACGATATGGAGTCGATGGGCCCGGTGCGCCTCAAAGACGTGGAAGAAACCCAGCAGAAGATCGTCAATATTATTCGCCGCTTAGAAGAAGCGGGTGAAGTCGTGATCAGCCACGGGGGCGAAGACATTGTCATCTGATCGCGAAGAGGGGCCGCGCATTTTTAAAGCGCCGCCGCTCACCTCGGAGCGATTGCGGATACCGGCCCCGGCTTTGGGGCGTTCACCTGTGCGCAGTGCCGCTGAGCTTACCAAAGCGGAACGGGCGGCGCTTTCCCCGGAAGACCTGGCTGCTCTGACTCAGCCTGACCCCGCCGAGGAATTGCGCAAGGCCCGGGCCGAAGCCGAGATTCTGCGCAGCAAGGTGCAAAAAAATGCCGAAGACCTGCTCTGGAAAGCCCGCCAAGAAGCACAAACCTTGCGCGAACAGGCCCAACAAGAGGCTCAAGTCCTGCGACAACAGGCTTGGGATGCGGGACACCAGGCCGGGGAACAGGCCAGCCGCGAAGCCATGCAAGCCAGCCTCGAAAAAGTGCAGGCCCTGCTGATCGAAGCCCAGGCGGAGCGCGAACGCCTTTTGCTCAACGCCGAAGGGGAAGTGGTGCGCCTGACCCTGGAATTGGCCCGTCGTCTGTTGCGTCTCGAACCCCTGCTCAATGAACAGGTGATCGCAGAAGTGGCCAAAGATGCCCTTCAGCGCTTGGGAGAGCCGGGGGAAGTGACCATTTGTGTACACCCGGCGGACGTCGAAATTTTGCAATTGGCCCTGTCGCAAATGCGCGAAGTGCATCTGTTATTGGCAATTGAAGCAGATGATAGCCTTTCGCCCGGAGGCTGCCTGATTCGCAGCCGCAATGGTACGATTGATGCGCGTTTAGATGCCCAATTTGAACGCATTGCCCAATCTTTTTTAGCCGTGATGCCCCCCGAGGAGAACTTCAATGTCTAATGAACCCCTGTTACAGCGCCTCCATCTACCAGACGGTTTGGCCGGTTTTGAGCACCTGCACACTTTCTTGCTCAGCACCTATGATCCCCAAACCCCCTTTTATTGGCTGCGTGCGGAAGAGGATCCCGACACGGCTTTTATTGTCTTAGAGCCCCATCTGATTGTGGATGATTATGCCTTTGATCTTGATGCCGATGTGGCCCAAGCGTTGGCGATTCATACACAGGAAGATGCCTTTGTGCTGGTGTTGCTCACGATTCCCAGTAACCCGGCTGAAATGACCGCCAATTTATTGGGGCCGCTGGTCTTTAATACCCATACCGGGCAGGGCCGCCAGGTGGTGTTAACCGGCAGCCATTATCCGGTCCAGTATCCCCTTTTCCCGGAAGGCATTGGCCCGGTCGCCGCATCTCAGGAGGCGGCATGTTAGTTTTAACCCGCAAGCTCAACGAAAGCATTATGATCGGCGAAGACATTGAGGTCATGGTCCTCGATGTGCGTGAGGGCTTTGTCAAATTGGGGATCAAGGCCCCCCGTGAAATTCAGGTGCATCGCCAAGAGGTGTTTGCCGAGATTCGGGCCGAGAACCTGCGGGCACAGCAGCCCGCTCCTGAGTCGTTGGCCAGTGCAGCCGAGGCCCTGAGCAAGGCCAAACCCCGCCCCAAACGCCGTTTTAACACAGGGGAGCAGCCTTGAAACGTGCGCTGCTGAGCCTGTGCCTAGCTGCCTTGTGGTTATTGCCCGCTCAGGCCCATGATATTTATGAACTGCGTAAAAGCCTCAGTATTCCCGATTTTACCTATGCAGGTCAGACCGAAAGCCTGTGCAGCGACGTATTTCGTCACGAGTTGATTCGTTCCCGCCGTTATGATGTGATCCCCCTGTGGTATGTACAGCGCCAAGTGCCCGAACCTCCCGGCGAAGACTGGATGCGCTTGCTGAGCCAAACCTCCAGTGATCTGGTGGCGTTGGGTCTGGTGCAAATTCAGGGCAACCAACAGCTCAGCGTGAGTGTTTTGGTGGCACAGCGCGACCCGGAGCCGAGTATTCTGTTTGCTGATGCGGTGACTGGGCCTGGGAGCGAGTTACCCATGATGTGCCAGCAACTGGCCGAACGGTTTTTGGGGGAGCGGGTTGAGCTGCCCGTGCGCAGCCCCGCTTTGGCGGGAACGCTGTCGCTGATCTTTCCCGGAGCCGGGCATTTTTATACGGGCAAACCCNNCCTGTTGGGAGCCGCATTTTTGGGCGCCTATATTGGCATTGCCGCCCTTGGTTTTAACAGTACCGACAATAGCACCGTGACGCGGGCACAGTGGGGCGGGGTTCTGTTGTTGGTCAGTCTGACTGATATTCTCACGGCCTATTTTTTGTCCCAAGACTCTGTAGAGCGGAGCCCTTAATGCGTGGATTGATCCTGATGGGTATTCTCTGTTTGACGACGGGCTGTAGTGCCCTGATGGTCGGTTTTTTATTAACGCCGGAATCGCTGCGGGTCCCGGCCCCTACGCCAACACCGTCGCCCTATTCCCGGTAAAACGTTTCACAAAAGCACATTCTGTGGTGCTTAAAGCAACGTCTAAACACCCTCCATCCCACAGGGGATGGAGGGTGTTTTTTTTGTCAGGGGGCAGGTCGCCGTTGGCGGGGAAAATTGTCAGATGAGATGTTAAAATATATTGAGGTTAAAATCTGATCTGAATTTTTAAGTTCAAGATATGTTGATTTAAAAGCTTTTCATGGTTTTAATTACGTTAAAAAATTATCTATATAAAATATCTATTATATAACTACTTAGAATTGATTGATAGTTATTAGTTGACGGTGTTGTTGCCCCCCATCTACAATGGGATCGTAGCTTAAATCAAAGTAATAAGGGGGAAATACGTCATGGACAAGAATATATACTTTGCCTTTGCAATGACCTCCCTGGCTGGTTTAGCTACCGCTGTGGGGGGCGCAATGGCGCTGCATCCCAAATTGCCCCAAAAGCAGTTATTGCCTTTTGGTCTGGCTTTTGCCGCCGGGATTATGCTCTATGTATCTGTTGCCGAACTCCTGCCCGAAGCTGTACGTCTTTTAGCGGGTACGCCCACCCATGGGTGGGGGGTAGCCCTGCTCTTTCTGATCGGCGTGCTCCTGATGGCGGGTTTACACCGTTGTTTTCCCGATGGGTCTGTGTCCAAGCCTTCTTCCCTGCTGCGTACCGGTTGGTTAACGGCTGTGGCGATTGCCATTCACAACTTTCCCGAAGGGTTTGCCACCCTCATGACGGCGCTTTCAAACCCCACCATGGGAGCCACGCTGGCGGTCGCCATTGCCCTGCACAATGTGCCGGAGGGGATGGCGGTAGCGGTTCCGGTTTATCATGCCACAGGCAATAAACACAAAGCCTTTGCCATGGCGGCTGGGGCCGGGCTCCTCGAACCTTTGGGAGCGCTGGTCGGTTATCTATTATTGCGCCCCTTTTTCTCTGATGCCTTATTGGGCATCACCTTTGCTTTAACGGCCGGAGTCATGGTGTTTATCTCCCTCGACGAACTGTTGCCTGCTGCACATGCCCATGATCCGGGGCGTTTGGCCATGGCTGGAACGCTGGCCGGAATGGGCGTCATGGCTTTGAGCCTGATGATGCTTTAAAACGAACTGTGTTTGCTTGTATTACTCGATTCCGCCAGGAGCTCTGCTCCTGGTTTTTTCTTAGGGATCGCCCTAAAATGACATGATGATGCGTTTAATGAGTATTTAAAATGGGTATATAAAAGATAGGGAAAGGGTTTTAACCCCCTCAGGGGGGAAAACCCGCGAAGTTCTTTATCATAAGATTAAATTTCGCATAACAGAGCACATCTCTTGTCCGAGGTGCTCTATAACCTATAGTGTAAGAATGATGATCGAAACGCAAAGGAGACACATGCCATGGATAGCATTGTCAACAAATTTGGCCAAGGTTACGATAACCTCAAGAAAGCCGTGAACAACGCCGAT
>DLGM01000188.1:0-2794 GCA_002482705.1 Cyanobacteria bacterium UBA7694 | reverse complement strand
TGCTGCTGGGGCTGGTGCCGCTGCTGCCGCCTCACTGGTCAAAAGTGACAACGCCAAAGTTCCTGCTCAGGGTAAATCAGGCAAAGCCACCGCGACCCTTTCTCTGCCTGAAATGTCCACCAAAGAAATGCAAAAAAATTGGGATGTTGCTGCCAAAGGCGCTCCTGCCAAAGGCATTCAGGCCGCTGTGGCCGAAGGCACTTCTGCCAGCGTTGCTGTCGCCAAATATGTCAAAGGCAACCCCGATAAATTTGACGCGGCTCAGCGCAACCGCATTGCCGACTTTATGCAAGACGTCAAAAAATTCGGTAAAATCGACAGCAAAGACAGCAATCTGACCGGCAAAGACCTGATTGACGTCATCAATGGCGGCATCAAGGACAAAGGCATCACCGAAGATCAGCTGGAAGCCATTGCCAATGGCGAGTTCAACGTTGCCGCTTATGCGGATATGGTCAAAGACGGCCGCAGCATCGCTTAAGCCGTCAGTGCCCGCCATACCATCGCCGCTCCCCTCGGAGCGGCGATGTGTTTATCCGCCTGCCAAATCTGTGAGAATGGGGCAATCAGGGCGCTGATCCCCATGGCAATGATCCACCAATGTGCGCAGACTGTGGACCATGCCCTGCATCTCGGCAATGCGCTGTTCAAGATTGTGAATGTGCTCCTGGGCAAGGGTTTTAACACTTTGACTGGCGCGGCTTTGATCCTGCCACAGGGTGAGCAGGGCGGCAATTTCGTCCATGCCAAAGCCCAGGCTGCGGCTGCGGCGGATAAAGCGGAGCCAGTGCAAATCCCGGTCTTGGTAAATGCGATAACCGCCGTCGCTGCGCTCAACTTCGGGCATAAGCCCAATCGATTCATAATAGCGGATCATTTTGGCGCTGACGCCGGAGATTTTTGCTGCTTGGCCAATGTTCATAACGGTGTGATCCTTGAAGGGGTGATAGTTTTAGCTTAAACCTTCCTATGATGGGAAGGTCAAGGGTTCAGAGGGTTCCGTCTATGCCCTTGCGGAGCCGTTACCAGACTCGCGGATCTGCTTGAGACTGAGGACAGATCGTCTTAACATCCTGTCTGAAGATGGGGCACACTGGGAACTATACTGATGCAAAAAGAGGATCTTTATGGAACTCAAAGTTGAAGGCATGACGTGCCAAAAATGTGTGCAACACGTGACCCGCGCGATTCAAGAGGTGGATGCCAGCGCTCAGGTCACCATTGATCTTGCGACCCAACAGGTGCAGATTCAAACGGCCCACACCGACCCCCAAGCGTTTGCTGACAGTATTGAAGAAGCGGGTTNNGCGTCGTTTAGTGGCCACAACGGGAGGGGGCTGTTGACGTCCAGGGGGGCTGGTTGCGAGCGCCCTGGGTGACAGTGGATACCTCAGGTTTAGACTGTCCTTAGCCCGGCTGGGAGCTGGTATAATGGGGGTGGACGGTCTGGTTGTTGATCAGGCTGTACCCGTTGGTGTTTTCACCAGCTGGAAAGCGAGAAACAATGATGGTTATCACCGATACTCCCACCCGCAACGAACTTGAGCAAAGTGGTATTGCCGCGCTTTTGCGGGGCGAATCCCCCGTTCCCCTCCGGGCTCCGCGCGGAACCCACCTGCACGCCAAGGGCTGGGTGCAAGAAGCAGCACTGCGCATGCTGCTCAATAACCTCGATCCAGAAGTGGCTGAAAAACCCGATGAGCTGATTGTTTACGGCGGCAGTGGTAAAGCTGCCCGCAACTGGGATGCGCTGCGGCAAATTGTCAAAACCCTGCTCCATCTCGAAAATGACGAAACCTTGCTGGTGCAGTCGGGTAAACCGGTGGGGGTCTTTAAAAGTCACCCGGATGCCCCCCGCGTCTTAATTGCCAACTCCAATTTGGTGCCTGCTTGGGGCACGTGGGAAAAATTCCGTGAGCTGGAGGCCTTGGGCCTGACCATGTACGGCCAAATGACCGCTGGCAGCTGGATTTATATCGGCACCCAGGGCATTCTTCAGGGCACCTATGAAACCTTCCGGGCCCTGGCACAAAAACACTATCGCGGCACCCTCAAACACAAACTGGTGGTCACCGCCGGTCTGGGTGGGATGGGGGGCGCTCAGCCCTTGGCGGTGAAAATGAACGGCGGGGTGGCCCTGTGTATTGAAGTGGATCGCAGCCGCATTGCCCGCCGCATCGAAACCCGTTATTGTGACCAAATGTTCGAAGACCTAGAAATGGCCCTTGATCATGCCCAGGAAGCCAAACGCAATGGTTGGGCTCGCAGTATTGCTCTGCTTGGCAATGCCGCTGAAGTTTTAGCCGAACTCAATAACCGGGGCTTTGTCCCAGACATTGTCACTGACCAAACCAGCGCCCATGACCCGCTCACCGGTTATCTGCCCGCCGGGCTGCGCTTTGAAGATGCTGAACATCTGCGCAAAAGTGACCCGGAGCGCTATATGCAAATGGCGACCCATTCGATGGCCCGTCACGTAGAGGCCATGGTGTTGATGCAGCACCGGGGCTCGATTGTCTTTGATTATGGCAACAATATCCGTCAACAGGCCTTTGATCGGGGCGTGCAAAACGCCTTTTCCTTCCCTGGGTTTGTGCCAGCTTATATCCGCCCGCTGTTCTGTGAGGGCAAAGGCCCCTTCCGCTGGGCGGCCCTTTCCGGGGACCCGGCGGATATTGCCCGCATTGATCAGCTGATCCTCGACGAATTTAGCGAAGATGAAGGGCTGTCCCACTGGATCACCATGGCTGGTGAGCAGATCGCTTTCCAAGGCCTGCCCGCCCGCATTTGCTGG
>DLGM01000026.1:21563-23043 GCA_002482705.1 Cyanobacteria bacterium UBA7694 | reverse complement strand
CTTTAAAAGTCGAGCACCTCAGCATCAGAGAAAGGCAGCTCAGCACTTGAGGCATCAAATGAGCGCTGTAAATGAGCCCGCGCCAGCTCCAACTCGGCTTCGGTCAGCAGGGTGATCATTTCGGCGATTTCTTCCCGAGAGAACATCAACAGCACTTCACTGAAACGCAGTTGAATCATCGCCTGATCCTCTGAAGACGGGTGCGTGGTCTGTAAGAATTGCCGCAGCTCTTGCAGACGCGCTGGCGTGAGCGGCAGCATCACACGCTGAAATTGCAGGCATAACTTTTCACAACAGCCACAGCGCTGTACACAACCGTGGGACGAGCGGGCGAGAATCTGTAGCGAAGAAGCATCATTCATGGGAAACCTCCTGTAGACAGAAAAAAAGTGAAGCCTGCTTGAGCGGGCTCCACCAACCAAGAGAAAAATTCAATACAGTTCTTGTTTGCATCAAGATGACCTAATCTATACCAAATTCTAGATAACCCTGTGATGGAGTGTCAATAAGCTTTATCCAGTTTAGTTATTTATTACGTTGTATAAATACTAAACTTATACAATCTTATACTCATTTTTAGATGTTTATTTTTAAGCAAAACCTTTTCATAATCAAACAAATTACCATTCCATAAATCAACTCACATTATTTTTAATTTTTTTGCCTGTGATTGAAAATTGATGCAGTAAAAACAGCACAGGGGTTTTACAAACCCACTCTAAAGTCGACATCTTTTCAAAACACTTTTCATTTCATATTTTTCTAAATGCTGACTATATAAGTAATACAGGTCATTTTAATCCGCTGAAAAACTACTACAAAATTTATATGCTAGATATTTTTTGAAAGCATCAATGACTATCTCAGGGGGCATGACAGACTGGGGGAATGGTTGCTAACTGCTGGGATAGATGCGTTACAATGGGATCAATCTTGAAATTATGTACACAAGCGGCGTTTTCGCCGAGGCAGGAAACCATGCTGACCGTTAAGGATGTACCCCTTGGAACCCCCGTCACAATTACCAGCGTGCAGGGTGACCGCCATTTGCGCAAACGGGTAGAATCGATGGGATTATTGCCTGGCCGCTCTGTGATCGTACTGCGTCGTGTCGGTGATTCGGTGTTACTCAAAGCTGAAAATGCCCGCATTGCCATTCGCCTCACGGACACCCTGCACATTGGGGTACAGACATGAATGACTCATCAGCCTCGCTCTCAACCCGCCACCGGGGCTCCGGCCCTTTGCCCCCCGCAGCCAGCAAGTCACTGGTCATTGCCTTTGCAGGCAATCCCAATGTGGGCAAAACGGCCCTGATCAACGCGATTGCCAACAGCCGTCTAAAGGTTGGCAACTGGCCGGGTGTCACCGTCGAAAAAAAAGAGGCCACCACCACCTGGAAAGACTACACCCTGCGTCTGATCGATTTGCCGGGCACCTACAGCCTGAGCCCCTACACCCTCGAAGAACAGGTCTGCCT
>DLGM01000026.1:13572-21522 GCA_002482705.1 Cyanobacteria bacterium UBA7694 | reverse complement strand
GTAATCGAAAAGCCCGATGTGGTGATCAATGTGCTCGACGCCAGCAATCTGGCAAAAAACCTGTACCTGACCACCCAACTCATGGAAATGGAAGTGCCCATGGTACTGGCCCTGAACATGTGGGACGAATTCGAAGCCAAAGGGTATCATTTTGACCTTGCGGCCTTTTCACAAACCCTGGGGATGCCCGTGGTCAAAACGGTCGGCCCAAGCCGCCAAGGGGTCGAAGAACTCTTACAGGCCGTAACCCTGGTTGCCCGTCAGGGGCAAACCCGCACCGAGATTGTGTACCCGGACGCAGCAGAAATACAGATTGCCAAAGTCATGGATGCCATTGCCGGTGAAACCTTTGTCGCCAAAGCGCCTCTGCGTTGGACCGCAATCAAACTGCTCGAAAACGACGCCTATTCCCTGGCCAAAATCAAAGAGTTCCACCAGCTCGACATCGGCGAACGCTTTGCCGCTGAACGCCAACAGTTATTACAACACAGCCCAGACATTGAAGAATGGTTTACCCACTCCCGCAATGCCTTTATCAGCGAACGTTTGGCCCAGGTACTGGCCCCGCCAGCAGATCCGCCCAAAGACCTGACCGACCGCATTGATGAGCTGTTGCTCAGCCGCTGGTTTGGCATTCCCGCTTTCTTGGGCATTTTGTACATGGTCTTTAAGCTGACCTTTGACATCAGTGGCCCTTTCATTGACTTTGTAGACGGTTTTATCAACGGCTTTTTTGCCAAATGGGTAGGAATCGGTTTACAAGCCATCCACACCCCTGAGTTTCTGGTTTCGTTGGCCACCAACGGGGTGATTGGGGGCGTTGGCGTGGTTCTCACTTTCCTCCCGGTGCTGTTTTTCCTGTACCTG
Source organism: Cyanobacteria bacterium UBA7694 (assembly GCA_002482705.1). Classification (GTDB taxonomy): domain Bacteria; phylum Cyanobacteriota; class Sericytochromatia; order UBA7694; family UBA7694; genus UBA7694. The sequence continues at coordinate 20,655 of DLGM01000026.1, read as the reverse complement.
TTTCTGGCCATCCTCGAAGAAAGTGGTTATATGGCCCGTCCCGCTTATTTAATGGACCGCGTCATGTACCGGTTTGGCCTGCATGGCAAAGCCTTTGTCCCCCTTTTGGTAGGCTTTGGCTGCAATGTCCCCGCCGTATTTGCCAGCCGCTCCTTAGAGAGCCAAACCGACCGCAAAATCACCGTTGCCGTTCAGTCATTTATGTCCTGTGGGGCCAAACTTCCCATTTATGCGCTCTTCACCGCCGTATTTTTTCAACAGCATCAAGCCGGGGTGATCATGCTGATGTACCTGATTGGCATTGCCGTTGCCATCAGTTGGTCCCTGATCCTGCGCCGTACCCGTTTTAAAGGGGAAATCCCGGTCTTTATCATGGAGCTTCCCCCCTACCGTTTCCCCACCTTTAAAATGCTGTGGGCCTCGATTGGCCTCAAACTCAGCTCTTTTGTCAAACAGGCCGGGACAGTCATTGCCGTCACCATGATCCTGCTCTGGTCGCTGGTCAACCTGCCCTACGGAGCCCCCACGGAAAATACCGTGCTGGCCAGTTCCGCCCGTGCCATTAGCCCCATTTTTAAACCCCTGGGTTTTGGAGAGCGCTGGGAAGCCGTGGCCTCGATCATTCCCGGATTTATGGCCAAAGAAATGGTCGTGGGCACCTTAGGGGTTGTACTCAGCGTCCAGGAAGAAGCTCCCGAAACCGGAACCCCCAACTTCATGGCTGATCTCCAAGCCCAAGGGATGGGCATCAAAGACGCCACCGTGGGCGCCTTAACCGGCGTGGTCAGCAATATCCTGCCCAGCACCTTTGTCGTCGAGGCCCCCGAAGAATCGCCCCTGTCGGCGGCCATGCGCAAAACCTTTACGCCCCTGACAGCCATCGCTTATATGGTATTTAACCTGTTGCTGATGTCCTGTGTGGGCGTGATTGGCTCGATCAACCAAGAATTTGGCCCGCGTTATCTGGGCTTTGTTTTTCTTTTAACCACCGGCACTGCCTACACCATCTCTGCTTTGGTGTATAATCTGGGCAGATTGCTGGGATGGGGGTAAACACCATGGAAAATATCGTCATCACGTTGATCATGTTGATTTCTGGGGGCTATATTGTACGCCGCCTGTATCGCAGCACCAGCCCGCGCAAAACGAGTCCGGGGTGCAACAGTTGCAGCAGCCAATGTGGAGCCCCAAGCACAGCCCCACGGGGTGAAGTCGCTTTGCGCACCCTCAACTGATGTTGTTGCCCCAGGCCCTGACCCTTGAAAGCTACAGCCAACAGCTGCGTCAAGGCGAAGTATGGGCTCCGGCTCTCAAGTCCTTGGCCGCTCAATATGCACCGGGGCACCCCCCCGAACTGATTCCCTTCGGTTCAGCCCTTGTTTGCCGTCTCGGCCCGGAACAGGTACTCAAACTCTTGCCCCCTTTTTGGCAGCAGGAAGCAGTCACGGAAGCTGCCGCACTGGCCACGGCCCAAGATCGCTTGAGCGTAGCCATTCCCACCCTCTATGCCACAGGCGAATTGGAAGGCTGGCCCTACTTGCTCATGGAAACGCTGCCGGGCACACCGCTTGATCGGGTCTGGCCCCGCTTGGACGGCACCAACCGCCGTTTTCTTTTGCAGCAAGTGGGAGAGCTGATACAAGAGTTGCAGAGTTTGCCCATTCCCCCCGCATTCACACCTTGGCATACGCGCCTGCCCCTGCGACAGCAAGAGCTGCCGCAACGTCTGGCTGACCATCACATCCCGGAAGTGCTCCAACCCACCCTGCTCACCCATCTGGCTGAACACTTCCCCAAGCTGGCAAGCACAATGCCCCACTGTTTTTTACAGGGCGACCTGACCGGTGAACACCTGCTGGTTTATCAGCAGAACGGACGCTGGGAACTCTGTGGGCTGTTCGATTTTGGTGAGGCCTTTGCGGGCCCGGCCTGCTACGAAATGATCGCCCCTCTGCTTCATCTGGGCCTGTCAGCGCAAGAACGGAGCTGGTTATGGGAATGTGCCCAAATTGATCCCCCTCAACCGCTCCTGCCCTGGATCCTGAGCCATCCCCACTGGAGTATTTCCCTGCACCAAGCCATCGTAAGCGCTCAGGAAAGCGCTACGCCCTTAACAAACCTCGAATCACACCTGTCATAACCCCAAGGAGAACTTTTATGTTGACACGTTTTTACCGTCCCCTTTTAGCGATGAGTTTAGCTTTGCCGCTGTGTTTCATCACCCTCAGCGCCGCTCATTCCGCAGCTGCGCCAGCCTNNGTTCAAGATCCGGCCCGGCCCAGCGAAGATGTGGCCCGCGATGCCCAACGCAAACCGGCCGAACTGTTGGCTTTTGCCGAAGTGAAAGAGGGACAGTACATTGCCGACTTTATGCCCGGAGGCGGTTATTTCACCCGCCTGTTCAGCAAAGCGGTAGGCGCTCAAGGAACGGTCTACGGCTTGGTGCCCACCAATACCGAAGCCCTGTCAGAACGCTTTATCGAGATTCTGAAAAAGAACACCTCTGCCATGGAAGCCCTGGCCCAAGGGGGATACACCAATGTCAAACCCAGCGGCCAATCTTCCACCCAATTAAAGTTCGATCAACCCCTGGATCTGGTGTGGACTGCGCAAAACTACCACGATGTCTACGGCTTTTTTGGCCCTGAAGCCTCAGATGCCACCAATATCGCCATTTTTAATGCCTTAAAGCCCGGTGGCATCTATCTGGTCATTGACCATGTGGGGCTCAAAGGTGCCGGGCTCGAAGCCTCACGCAAAATCCACCGCATTGACCCGGAGTTGGTCAAACAACAGGTACTCAAGGCTGGGTTTGTCTTTGAGGGCGAAAGTAAAGTATTACACAACCCCCAAGACGACTACACCCGCTCCGTATTTGAGGCCGACCTGCGCGGCAAGAGCGACCAGTTTGTTTTTAAGTTCCGTAAACCCAAATAACCCACTATCAGTTTCCCGGCCCTACATTGGCCATTTGCCTTTCAGTGCCGGGAAATTTATTTATCCATGGGTCTGACAGCCAAGGTCAAGCGACTGACACACACCAGCTTGCCCTGTTCATCGGTGATGCGGATATCCCAGACTTGGGTGGTGCGTCCGACATGGACCGGGGTCGCCCGGCCGGTCACCCACCCGGCACGTACCCCACGCAGGTGGTTGGCATTGATCTCAAGCCCCACACAGGCATGACCTGCTGGGGCCGCACACATGGCCGCCACGCTGCCCAAAGTCTCGGCCAGCAGGGCCGACGCCCCGCCATGGAGCAGGCCCATGGGCTGAACGGTGCGATGGTCAACGGGCATCCGTCCTTCTAAAAAGTCGGGGCCAATCGCGGTCAGTTCAATGCCCAGCGCTTCGCCTGCGGTGCCGAGGTTCCACTGATTGAGTTCAGCCAGGGTATAACGTTCGGTGTTGATCATCAGTAGCTATCCAGGTGGGCATCCACATAGGCCCAGTAGGCTTCATTAAGGGTGCGGGTGAGCGCACCATAACCAGTGCCCACCACATGGTCATTGACCTTGTGCACCGGCATGGCACCTTTGAGGGTGCTCGATACAAAGGCTTCATCAGCCTGATAGACATCTTCTAGGGTAAACAGTGCCTCTTGGACGGGAATGTTCAACTGTTGCGCCACCTGTAAGAAATATTTGCGGGTAATGCCATCGAGAATGCCGACACTCAGAGGAGCTGTCCACAAGACGCCATCGCGCACCATAAAAAAGTTCGAGGTCGTGGCTTCGGTGACATGCCCTTCCAGATCGAGGATCAGGGCGTCTTCAGCCCCTTGTTGTTTGGCTTCGTACAGGCACAGGATATTGTTGAGATAGTTGCCCGTTTTAAAAGCCGGGGGCAAGCTCTTGGGGCTGTTGCGTCGGGTCTCGGGCACGGCCAAGGTAACGCCTGTGTCCCACTGGGCAGCCGGGAATACCGGGGCCGGTTTAAAAATAAATGCCGCCAAAGGCTGACCGTCAGCCGCATCAATGTCAATGTTAAAATCACCGGAACCGCGCGAAACAACGATCCGCACATAGGTATCTGCGGCACCTAGGGCGTCAATCCCGGTACGAATTTGCTGTTCAAACCAGCCATTGTCCCAAGGCAGGGGCAGATGTAAACCATGGGCCGTAGCCCGCAGACGCTCAAGGTGATCGGTGGTGAAATAAGGCTTGCCCTGGCGCGTCGCCACAACCTCATAGAGCGAATCACCAAACAAAAAGCTGCGATCATTGAGCGGGACACGGGCTTCGAAAAGAGGCATCAAATCGCCATTGAGTATGACCAGAGGGGACATCAGCGTTTCTCCTGGGGGGATGGGGATGGTTTGGGACGGGCAGCGGCGTCTAAAAAGGTTTCTGTATAGGCAATGCGCCACTCTTGGTTTTCACGGCGCACCTGCAGGCGAATATTGGCGGGCATGGCTTTAATCCAAGCCACATCAGCTCCCTGCTGCTGATCGAGCGTAAACGTTTGTTTGAGCCAGTCACTGAGGCCAATACTGCGGCGGAATGAAGTCCAGAAACCGCGTTGTAATTCGATATCAGCCTGTTCAAAGGCTTTGCGCAGGCTTTCTTGTTCCGCTGGAGTCAAGGCTTCGGTCTCAGCAACAATCTTGAGAAAGCGGGCTTGGCTGCCTTGGGTTAAAAGTTGCCAGGCCCGTGAATAATCGAGCTGATGAATCGCCAAGAAAAAGAGGCGGGCAGCATCCTCTGGCTTTTGAGCCATGGGCGTAGCCGTCGGGGCGGCTTGGGGCAGGACCGGGGGCTGTTGCGCTTGAACCGGAGCTGCGAGCAGCAGCCCGAGGCTGGCAATCATGACAAGATGGCGCACGGCAGGTCCTTTCTACAGGTGTTTTGACCCATAATAGCACTTTTGCAGGGCCCCCAGAGAGCAGAAAGGCCCCCCGTATGGGAGGCCTTTGTTGAAAAAAGAGGGGTTAGAAACGGCCCGGAGGGGTAGCTAAAGCACGGGCAACGTTAATGCGGCCATGACCATAATAGATGTCGAAGCCTTTATCTCCTTGATCATCACTGGTCAGCTCCATGTGTTTTTTCACATCAGCCTGCTTGAGTTGTGGGTACTGACTGCGCACCAGGGCAGCCAAACCGGCAACCGCCGGGGTAGCCATGGAAGTGCCGCTGATGGCACCGTAGTCTTTACCAGGCATACCGGAAGCATAGGTCGGGAAAGCAGCGAGAATATCTACGCCAGGAGCAGTCACGGATACCCATTCCCCATATTGGGAGAAACGGGCGCGCTGATCTTGGTTATCAGTCGCACCTACGGCCACCACACCCGGGTAAGCAGCGGGATAAGACTTACGATTACTGGCACCGTTACCAGTCGCAGCCACAACCACAGCATCTTTAGAAAGGGCATGAGCCACAGCATCAGCCACGACTTTGGCGTCAGAACCGCCACCGAGGCTGAGGCTGATCACTTGGGCACCATTGTCAGCGGCCCACATAATGCCGTCAGCCACGTCAGCCCAGGAGCCAGAACCCCGGTTATCAAGAACACGTACGGGCATCACTTTGACATTGGGCGCATAACCAGCGACGCCAATTTCATTATTGGTTAAAGAAGCGGCAATACTGGCGCAGTGGGTACCATGCCCTTGACCATCCATGGGCTCTTCGTCTTTATCGACCATGTCATACCCTTTGGTGAGCTTGGCAGACAGATCCGGGTGTTTCAGATCAACACCCGTGTCAACAATCGCCAAAACCAAATCCGGGCGACCTTTTTGAATTTCCCAGCCTTTGACCGAATCGGTCATTTTGTGGGCGTATTGATCCTTGAACATAATATCGTTGGGATAAGCCACAGGCGTGCGGGGAGCGTTGGTGGCCCGGCCAGGCATCACCTGGGGAATGCTCATAATGCCGTTAGGTTCAGCATAAGCCACAGCCGGATTGCTGCGCAGAGCTTGCAAAGCTTGAGCCTGATTCGCAGGAGCCGTGCGCACCAGTTGAATGCCCAGAGCCGGATTGCCAATGCTCTGAACGGTGCTGAGGTTGAGGCTGCGCAGGGTGTTTTGGCTGGCTGCAGCCATACCGGGCTTAAAGCGCACAATCAGTTCGCCGGGGATAGCTTCCGCCTGAAGATGCTGAGACGCTTTGACGGGGGTGCGGTTGAGTTGAGCTGCACTTTGGCTGGTCAGGCCCGTATTGGGGCGCAGGCCCCCGGCTTGGGGCAGAAGAGGGCCAGCACTTTGGCAGGCAGAAAGTAGCAGGGTGCTGAGAATGACCCCAGTAAAGGTGTATTTCATCATCATGGGAAAGACGCTCCTGATGTGGTTGTTATCTTAATATTATTCTAAGGTTAAAATTAAATTAAGTCAAGCAAGGAATAGGATCTTTTCCGCTTGAGTAACGGTATTTTAACCCACTTTTACAAAATTGCTAAGCGCGTTCCCAAACCTGCAGGCTTTTGAGCACCGCGGCGTAGCTTTTTTCGTCCGTTTGCTCTGCCCAGCTCAGCAACTCACCTACCCGCCAAACGGGGAACGGGTGACTACTTTTTGCGGCCAGCACCGTACTCCAAACGCGATTAAACAAATTCTCGGCATTGCGTTCATCAAACCGTTTGGCCTGAGCAATAAAGCTGTCCAAATCGAGGGTATAACCTTCCGCCGCACCACAGATTTTCATCAGTGCACTGGCCACCACACGCGCATCCTGCACCACCAATAGGGCTGTCCGGTCACAGCTCAGTTCCGCCTTTTGATACCAGGCCATCAAGGCCAAACGAATGGGTGTCCCCACCATTTCGAGCATGCCACCGATGGTTTTCCCCAGCATGCCCATGGCCATGCCCAAGACCCGGGCAGCCGTATGGTACAGCATGTGCTGACAGTGAATATGTCCAACCTCATGGGCCAAGACCGCCAAGGTTTCTTCTGGCGTCAGGCGCTCTAGCAGGGGAGCATGTATGACGATCAGGGGATGTTCCGCACCGATCGTAAAGGCATTGGCAGACATACCACCCCCAAAGGGATCTTCGAGCGTGACATATAACTCGGGCCGGGGTAAACCCAACGTTTGACAAACCACCGTCAAAAGAATATCCAGCTCTGGATATTGCTCC
>DLGM01000026.1:640-13558 GCA_002482705.1 Cyanobacteria bacterium UBA7694 | reverse complement strand
CACTGACTTGCACGGCCTGGGCCATTAACAAAGTGCGGAAATAACTCTCTTGGGTCAACTCAAGCAATTTGCGCAAAATCATATCCACCCCAGGAATTGCCCGCAAAGCCTGTAAAGCCTGACGATCGAGCGGGTGGATATAACTGTCCGGATGCACCTGGTTCCATTTGTGGTGGCGTTCGCCAGCCAAGATCAGGCGGCAGCGACTGCAACGTTGCTCGGGATGCTCCTTCAAGCGGTTCAGCTTGCCACACCAGCGGCAAGGTTGGCGAAGGGATTCACTCATAGGCATACTCCTTTTGCCTCCACTATACCGATTCCGCCAGGGTCTCACAAGCGGAGATAAAATATTCTGGGAGTAATGCCCTCATCCCAAGATCGTGCCCTTACCGCCTTGGTCATGCATCGGGTATCATGCTGTGCATGGATATTTCCGCACGTATCACTGATGTATTAACCCGAATGGCCGCCGCCTGTGCCCGTACCGGGCGTCCCCCCGACACGGTGAAGTTGCTCTTGGTCACTAAAACCGTACCCGCCGAAATTATTCGCGCAGCCCTGGCTTCTGGCCAGATCCGGCTGGGGGAAAACAAAGTCCAGGAATTGCGCGACAAGCAACCCCTTTTGGCTGATATACCAGCTGAATGGCACTTTATTGGGCATTTGCAAACCAACAAAGCCAAAGATCTGATCGGGCGGGTGGCCCTGATTCATTCTGTAGACCGCCTCGAACTGGCACAAAAGCTTCAGCAACGCTTAGAAGCAGCCGACTTACACCAGGACATTTTAATCCAGGTCAATACCTCCGAGGAAAGCAGCAAATCGGGTGTTCACCCCGCTCAAGCCCGCGAATTGGTAACCGCCATTGCCAGCCTTTCACGCCTGCACATTCGCGGCCTCATGACCATTGGAACTCTGGCCGGAGACGAAACCGAAACCCGGCGCTGCTTCCGCCTGCTGCGCAACCTGCGTGACGAAATTGCCGCAGCCCATCTTCCCGGCGTGCAGATGCAGGAGCTGTCCATGGGCATGTCCAATGATTTTGAGTGGGCGATTGAAGAAGGAGCCACCCTGATCCGGGTTGGCAGTACGGTGTTTGGCGCTCGTAACTGAGCACCAGAGCTGATACAATAGGGCAGCTTTTTCAGGAAAAGGTACCTATGAATCCAAAAATACTGTTTGCCCCCCTCTTGGCCGCGACCCTGATGGCCGCACTTCCCTCCGACCGCGCCCTTGAGCAAGCGGTCGCCGAAACCTGGACCCAATTGCCCCAAACCGAAAACAGTTGCGGCAACTTCGACTATTTTCCCGAAGGCGGCATGCAAAATTTTTATTGCCATGTGGCCGAATATTTACCCTATGACCAACTCCAGCGCTGGCTGGGGCAAACCGCCTTTTTAAAAGGGCCGCACAGCAAAAACAAGCTGCACCTAAGCGCTGACAACTACTTTGGCTATTACAATCCGGCCTTTGTCCAAGCCATCGGCGAACGGTTGATTCCCGGTAGCCAGGACAGCGCCTTCCGCCTGGCAACCCAGAGTGTCTATGACCAAACGGTCGCACCTTTGGCGCGCATTCACTGGGTCACCTACCAAAAACTCCTCAAAAATCCCGAATTTTACCACGAAGAGGTCGAGCACTACCGCAATTTGGTAGACCAAAGCCGGTTGCCTGCAATGTACTACGAAAAGTATTTCTACTTTATGAACCCCGCATACCCACAACAGCAGGATGAAGATGTGCTGATGGGAGAAGGTTTCGACGGGGGCTGGAACGGCAATGTAGTCAAGAGCGCAACCGCCTTCTGGCTGCGACGCACCATTGACGGCACCGCTGACGAATTTGCTACAGCCCTCGAAAAGTTGCTCCGCACCTATGATGCGGGCTTTTTAGCAAACCCTCAGGCCCCTCAAGCCAAAGGTTGACGAAAGCGGTATCCGAAGCCTCTGACCGTTTCAATGAAATAAGGGGCTTCGCCGCAGCTTTCAATTTTTTGGCGCAGATTGCTGATATGATTGTCCACAATCCGATCCCCCACATTCATATCGTGGGCCCAAATCCGATTGAGAATATACTGGCGATTGAAGACCTTCCCAGGCTCTTGAGCCAACATCAGCAGCAGCTCGAATTCTTTGCGCGTCAGAGGTAACAAGCGATTTGCAAGATAGGCCTGACAGCCCTCCACATCAATGCGCAAAGCCCCAAAACACAGCGAAGCCGATACCGTGGCGGCATTAACCGGTGGCATGGGTTTGAGTAAGTGACGCAAGACCACCCGAATACGGGAACGCAACTCGCGCAAAGGCAGCGGCTTGGTGATATAGTCCTCGCCACCCATCTCAAGGGCCAAAACTTTATCCATTTCTGCTTTACTCCCTGAGATAAAAATGATCAGGGTTGTGGGGTAATCCTGCTTAATGCGACGACAAATATCCAAACCGCTGGAATCGGTCAGATAGACATCACACAAGACCAGTTCAGGGCGATGAATCGCCACCAGCTCTAGGGCCCTTTGGCCACTGCTTGCTTTGAGCAATTGATAAGGTTCAGGCTCTAGGGCACTGCAAATTGCCTCTAGCTCATAGATGTCATCATCCACAATCAGGATGCGGAAAGGCTGCAATTCCAAATACCCCGATGTTTTGCATATTTTTTCCATTGTACCACTGGGTTTGCCGCAATGGCGCCCTAAAACAGCCTGGGGATTGCATCCGCCCCTTCAACAGCCTATACACCTACTCCCAAAAATGGGCTCCACACACCGGAGCGAACGGCAGGCAAGGCTGGCCTCAAAATGTGCAAAAATGCCTTGCGGTTCCTGCCAAGGATAAATGAAATGGCCTTTCAAAACATAAAAGTCCCCGCTGGCGGCGATCAATCACATGTAGGAGATTACGGTAAAAACAGGTCTGTCTTTACACACCCCCACAAACAGGGTCATTTTATGGCCCTGTTTTTTTGGACACACAGGACAAAATTAGAATACCTAGTACAACAACAAAAGGCCCCCGATGGGGGCCTTTGTGTTGAGAGACTGAAAACGGTCTCTACAGCGTGTTAACGATCGGTGGTGATGTTGAAGTCAGCGGTGACGGGGATGTGATCAGAGGCGTCGTAGAAATAGAGCTTCTGCCAGGTTTCGCCTTGCTTGTAAGGCTTGTACAGGCGCACCGACTTGGGGACATATTCGTTCATCATGGTCGAGGAAACCAGCAGATAGTCAATCCGGGAACGGTACTTCTGGGGGTGGTAGGTGAAGACATTGGGGCCATTGCCCAGATCCTTCAGGATAATGTCGGTGGTACCCAAACCGCTCACTTGGGGATTGACAAGCGGGGCAATATGGGGAGCGTCGGGGGTATCGTTGAAGTCACCGAGGACAATGAAGTTCTCACGGGGGTTGGCTTGCTGGAAAGCGCGGATAATGGCTTGGGCTTGGCGAGCTTCGGCTTCACGCTTGATATCGGCAACCCCTTCACCATGCTGGGATTTCAGGTGGGTGATAAACAGGGTGAAATTGTAGTTATTCGGGCCTTGAATGCGCGCTTGCAGCAAGTCGCGGCTGAAACCTTCGGGAGCAGGCTTACCAGGCACCGGGAATTTTAAATCAGCATGGCTTTTGACATTGGTCACGGGGAAACGGCTGAACAGGGCCACGTCAATACCACGGGGGTCATGGGCTTCGACAAGCACCACATACTTGTAGCCCATATCAGCGACGTATTTATCCCGGAAAGCCGTCAGCGTTTCGAGGCTTTCCACTTCTTGGAAACCAATCACGTCAGAGTTAATATCGCGCATTGACTGAGCCAGGGCTTGCAGTTCGCGCTCAGGCTTGGCTTTTTCGGGCTCTTTGCCAGGGTTTTGCACACCGTCAAACAGGTTGCGAATATTGTAAGTGGCCACGCGCATCGTGCCTTGGGTACGGGCCGAGGCATTCATGGCGCGGACGTTCATGGCCCCGACAGGAGCCATCTGGGAGTTCATGGGGGCAAAGGCAGCGGGGCTCACTTGACTGCCGCAGGCAGTGACGAGAGAAACGAGGGCAGCAGATGCAATTAGGCGGGAGAAGAGAGACTGGTTAAACATGGGGGGGAAACCTCATTTACGCTATGCGGTGCTTATGTAATCAGTATAGGGCCTGTTTGGCAAAATACCATTATGGTTTTACTATCTAAAATTTAAGGTAGCGTAAACCTTTGTTAAAGCTCACCATCCCCTGAGGGTAAACCCCCAAGAAAAGCGCGTGAATACTGAGTTAGGTACTTTTTTGCGGGGCGTCGGTAACCCCTGGCACATTTTTTTAGGTAAACCCATTAGCAATCTCATACGATGAGTGATAGAATGAGGCAGGTGCTTGTATAAGCAGCTCTGTCAAAGAGACTGAGAGCAAGTAATGCTCAAAAAACATCTTGACAATCGCAGCAACTTGTACAATCATGAATAGTAGCTGTTAGCACTATCATCTAGTGAGTGCTAAACCCTAATAAGCTGTATCTCAATGGAGGTCATATCATTATGGCTAAGACGTTTCTCAAGCCCCTTGGCGATAGAATCGTAGTCAAAGTAGTTGAAGGCGAAGAAAAAACCAGCGGCGGCATCCTGCTGCCCCAAACTGCCAAAGAAAAGCCCCAAGAAGCTGAAGTTCTGGCTGTGGGCCCTGGCAAATTGCTGGAAGACGGCAAGCGTGCCGCTATGGAAGTGCGTGAAGGCGATCGCGTCGTCTTCGCTAAATACGCTGGCACCGAAATCAAAACCCATGGTGAAGAGTATCTGGTTATTTCCGAAAAAGATATTCTTGCAGTTGTGGAAAAGTAAGAGGAGAACAGACAAATGGCTAAACAAATTGTATACAGTGAAGAAGCTCGTCGCGCCCTTGAGCGTGGCGTGAACGCCGTGGCTGACACCGTAAAGGTCACCCTTGGCCCCCGCGGCCGCAACGTCGTTCTCGAAAAGAAATTCGGCGCCCCCCAAATCATCAATGACGGTGTTACCATCGCCAAAGAAATCGATCTCGAAGATCCCCTCGAGAACACTGGCGCCCAGCTGGTTAAAGAAGTTTGCAGCAAAACCAACGACGTCGCTGGCGACGGCACCACCACCTCCGCTGTTCTGGCTCAAGCCATGATCCGCGAAGGCCTCAAGAACGTCACTGCCGGTGCTAACCCCATCCTGATCAAACGCGGGATTGAAAAAGCAGTCGCTCTGGCCGTAGCTGAAATTCAAAAGGTGTCCATCCCCGTTGAAGGCAAAACCTCGATCAGCCAAGTGGCTACCATCTCTGCCGGTAACGACATCACCGTCGGCAACCTGATTGCAGAAGCCATGGATGCCGTGGGTAAAGATGGCGTCATCACCGTCGAAGAGTCCAAAGGTCTGGCTACCGAACTGGAAGTCGTTGAAGGCATGCAGTTCGACAAAGGCTATATCTCTCCTTATATGGTTACCGACTCCGACAAAATGGAAGCCGTATACGAAGAAGCTCACATCCTGCTGACCGACCGTAAAATCAGCGCTGTGGCCGACCTCGTGCCCGTGCTCGAAAAAGTCGCTCGCTCTGGCCGTCCGCTGATGATCATTGCTGAAGACGTTGAAGGCGAAGCCATGGCCACCCTGGTGGTCAACAAGCTGCGCGGCGTCCTCAACAGCGTCGCTGTCAAAGCCCCTGGCTTCGGCGATCGCCGTAAAGCCATGCTCGAAGACATCGCCATCCTGACCGGTGGCCAAGTCGTCAGCGAAGATCTGGGCCTCAAGCTCGACAATATCAGCGTGGAAATGCTCGGCTTTGCCCGTCAAATCCGCGTCAGCAAAGACAAAACCACCATTGTGGCTGGCAACGACAACAAGGACAACGTTGAAAAGCGTATTGCCCAAATCCGTCGCCAAGTGGAAGAAACCGAATCCGAGTTCGACCGCGAAAAACTGCAAGAGCGTCTGGCCAAGTTGTCCGGCGGTGTGGCTGTTGTCAAAGTCGGTGCCGCTACTGAAACCGAGCTGAAAGATCGCAAACTGCGCATCGAAGACGCTCTGTCTGCCACCAAGGCAGCCGTTGAAGAAGGCATCGTGGCTGGCGGTGGTACCACCCTGCTGCAAGTCGCCAAATACCTCGGCGAATATGCAGTGGCTCACGAAAAAGACCTCAACTCCGACGAAAAAGTTGGCTTCCACATCGTGGTCAAGTCCCTCGAAGCTCCGGTGCGTCAAATCGCTGAAAACGCCGGTCTCGAAGGCGCTGTGATCGTCGAAAAAGTTCGCCACGCTGAAGCTGGTGTTGGCTACAACGCCCTCGATCAGAAATTCGAGAACATGCTCCAAGCCGGGATCGTTGACCCCGCCAAAGTGGTGCGCGCTGCTCTGCAGAACGCCTCCAGTATTGCAGCTATGCTGCTGACCACTGAATCCCTGGTTGTCGAGAAAGTCGACAAGAAGGCTTCCGGTGGCGGCATGCCCGACATGGGCGGCATGGGTGGCATGGGCGGCATGATGTAAGCGCTCATCCCATGAGTCTGAAGGGGCCTCCGGGCCCCTTTTGCTTTTTGTTATTATGAACAGCATGCAAGCCCTCAAACACTACCTCCCACCCACCGTCTTCAGCTTTTTGCAACAGGCCGGCACGGTTGCCGCCCAAGCAAATTTCAGCCTATACCTCATTGGTGGCAGTATCCGCGACATGTTACTTGAGCGCCCCTTTGACTGGGATATCGACCTGGTCACCGAAGAGTCAGCTTCCGAGTTGGCCCAACAATTGCAAGCGGTCATGGGCGGCGATTTACAAACATTCCCTCAATATGGCACCGCCAAGCTCCGCCCGTTCCCGGGCTTTTCTGTCGATATCGCCACTGCCCGCACAGAAACCTATGCCCATCCCGGAGCGAACCCGGAGGTGACTTTCAGTACTCTGGCTGCTGATTTAGCTCGCCGCGACTTTACCATCAATGCCATGGCCCTCGATCTGGGCCGTCAATTTGGCACCCTGATCGATGTGTTTGATGGTCAGGGCGATTTACAACGGCGACAACTGGTTTCCCTGCATGCCCATAAATTTATGGAAGACCCGGTGCGCAGTTGGCGAGCGGTGCGCTTAGCCCACAGCCTTGATTTTAGCCTGGCTCCGGACACACACACACAGATCGCCAAAGCCATGGGTACCGGTCTTTTCGACGGTTTTTGCAGCGAGCGCATCCGTCAAGAACTGAATAAAATTTTGGCCAAGCCCATCCCAGGCCCCTATCTCCAGAGCCTGGACAGCTTAGGAGTATTGCGCAGTCTCCACCCCGAGTTACACCTTTCCCCGTCGCTTTTAACCGCTTTAGAACGTCTGCCCGCTTACGCAGATGAGTTCCCGGAAGTGGCTCAAAAAGAGGTCGCCCAATGGCTCTTACTCATCACCGGCCTGAGCGAACCCCAGCAGCAACAGGAACTTTTCCTGCACCTCTTGCCATCACGCCACCAGCAGCGCTGCTGGCAACAATTACAGCGATTATTGCCCCTGTCTACAGACTGGCAACTTGCCAATAGCCAGCTCGACGAACGCCTAGATGGTGTCCCGCCAGAAGTTCTGTGGACCTTGCTCGCCCTCACTCCCGATCAGACCATGGAGCTGGCTATCCAGCATTATTGGCGGGTGTTGCGCCACCGTCGCTCAAGCATCTCAGGTACAATGATTGCAGCCTGGGTTGGCGCAGGCCCTCAAGTGCGCTCCATATTAAAGACTCTGCGCCAGGCCTGTTTGGATGAAACCGTCAATACCCCCGAAGAAGAACTGGCCCTGGCCCGTCAGCTCGTGACCTTACAAAGTGAGTACCCTCCTGCATGAATTTATCGTTCGAGAAACTCTTTATTGTTGCTCCCCTCTTTATGATCTTCTTGACCCTCAACTCAGCAGCTCAAGCGTGGGCTGCCTGGAAGTGTGGGGATGACACCCCCGAGCGCGAAGGGCGTCTGACGGTCAATCCGCTCTCACACCTCGACCCAATTGGCACCGTATTGCTGATCTTGGTGGGCTTTGGCTGGGGCAAAGCGGTCAATGTCGATGAACGCAATTTCCGTGAGCCCAAATGGCAGGCTCCCTTGGTCGCCGCTTCTGGCACGATTGCAAATTTGCTGCTGGGCATCCTGTCTGCAGCCCTGTCACAAATTGTGCTGAAAATCCCATCCCTGAGCCCACTGGCAGAAACCATGGGCGTTGCCCTGTTCATTAACGCCATGCTGGTATTCTTTGGTCTATTGCCGATCCCGCCCATGCCCGGCTACCGCATTATCCAAAATTTTCTTCCCCGCAATCTGCAAATACAGCTCGAAAACATGGCTCCTTATCTGAGCATTGGCCTCTTGATTCTGATTATGGTAGGGGGTGGCCGGGTCTTTGGCACCGCCATCAGCACAATTGCCATGTTGATGATGCTGCCGGTTAGCTGGCTGTAAAATTTCTGCGCAGGCGCAAGTCAAACCTTGACCTACATCATGGGAGAAGCGCGCACCCTCTTCTAAGATAAAGGTATGATTATCCCGTGCTCCCCTGAAATGCTCAACTACTTTGAGGTGCAGTGCGCCGCCGATTTTGATGTGCCACTACACGCTTTCTGTGCCCAACAGGTATTGTTTTACCAAGGGCACCGCCCCTACGGATTTTTTATCCTGAAAAGTGGTCAAGTCGAAGTGTATGCTGTACGCCAGCGACGGCGGGAGTATGCCACTGCCCCGGTTATTTTAGGGCTTAAACCCTTTTTAAAACAGCGTCCTTATAGCACCACGGTCACAACAATAAGCCGTTGTGAGGTCTATTTTGTCTCACAACGGCTCTATACACAGTGCCTAGAAGCCTGTCCCGGCTTTGCCGCTTGGTTAGCGGGAGCCAGACAGTTACAACAGGCTTAATCCTGGGCTTTCAGGAATGCTTCCTGTTCACGCTGGAAGATTTGTTGATCCTGCTCATAACGCTGGGTATTGGCACGCTCTTGGGCACGCTCACGCTCACGCACTTCTTCGGTTTGCTGACGGGCAATGGTGGTGGCATCGAGCTGCTGCTGAACGCGCGTTTGACTGCGCGCCGCTTCGCGGGCATCCAGGGTGGCGCTGTCATCTTCTGGGCGCAAATCGGGCTGATACAATTTCGGCTGCTGAAGCGGAAGGTCGGGGTTCACGCGCTGCAAATTGACCGCTGTCGGATCCCCTTCGGTAACCGGGGGTTTCTTGAGCTCTTCCGCTTTATCCGCCAAGCGGGCTAAACTTTGTTCGGCCACAGCCAGGGTTTGTTCCCAGCGCTTGGCATCTTCACGTACCTGCGCCTGTAAACGCAGGGAGCCTTCAATGGCAGTCCGGGCTGCGCTTAAATTACGGGCAATTTCAAGCTGCACTTCCTCGGCTTTGGCCTGCACACGTTTCACCTCGACCTTGATCTGGGGCTCCACGTCACGGGCATAAATATTTTGTTCTTCGGGCTTGAGACTGTCCCAATTGCTCTCTACCACGGCCCCCCGAATCAGTTCGAGTTCTTGCAGCTTAATGGTTTCAACCTTAATTTCCGTCTGGGTTTTTTCCAGTTGTTCCGTTTGAACTTCAAGGTTTTGTGTTGTTTGAACCAAGGTGGCCGTCGCGACCAAAGCATCGGTTTTTTTGCGGGCCAGTTCTCCAGCCAAATCTTGGATTTCGCCCTGCTGGTTTTGCAGCAAACTGCCCAGGTGCTGCATCAATTGCAAGCGATTGACTTCCCTGCCTTGAACATAAAAACGATGGCCATTGGCACTGGGAACAACCTGGACATTAAACTGGGCCAGCAAAGCTGGGCTGATAGCAGGGGGAGCCCCCGGAGCCAATACGGTGGTTGCGTCCACCAAGTTTTCAAGCTGGTCAGCTTTGGTTTTAGCCTGGTGAATTTTTTGATCGAGAACCAGTGCATCGGTACGCAATTTGGCAATATCCGCACTCTGTTGCTGTACCTGAACCGTCGTCGTTTGCACTTGCACGGTCTCAAAACGGGCCCGCTCAGAAAGCTCTTCGAGTTTGCGCGACTGACGAATGACATCAGCACTGGCTTGCAGAACCTTACCATAACCATCCGAAGGATCGGTCATGCTAAAGACCACATTTTCAAGGCGCTGCACTTCATTGAAGTTGAGCACGCGCTTATCATAGGTTTCGAGTTTGTTTTCGCTGTTGACGGTGAGCCCATAACGGTTGAGCGTTTGGCGTTCGGCCTCCGTCACGGGCTGGTCCTGTTGCAGTTTTTTGAGCGTACTTTCCACCTGTTGCAGGGTTGCAGGCGCCTCTTGGGAGAGCACCACAAAGTGGCCCAGAACATAGTCCATGTCATTTTTGATGTCAAAGTTCCGGCCCGTGATTTTACTGACAGACAGATCAAAGACTCCAGCCGTTTGATCGGCCAATAGGTCGTTGATACTCCCGGCGGAAAGATTGGCCACCATGCCCTGAACTCGGGATAGGTCTTGGGCTTGGCGCTCAATGTTTTGAAAGGTTTGCTGTTTCAAATCGACATTTGAGAGGAAAGTGCTGACCGAAGCCTGTACCTGCTGGTACGCGGTACTGGTCTGCCCTTGCAGGGTCGGCATTAACAACGCGTGGAGCTGCTGATAAACGCCAGCAGCATTGGCTTCAGTGAGACCTAAGCCTTGAAGCAAGGTCCGCTGGGGGCCTGTCAGGGCCGAAAAGTCAATGGCACCCTGAGAGGTCAAAGCCTGTAAGGTATTCATAACCTCTTGCAGAGCTGCCGGATTATGCTGCTGCATCTCAGCCAATTGGGAGCTAATGGTTAACAACAGTTCAGCCTGAGACTGGGTCATCTCGGTTTCAAGAGCCGCAGTGACATGGCTGCTTTGGGCCGGAACCCCCGACTTGGGTGAAAGGGGCGATAAAGCCATATTGTCGGGCTTAGACACCGGCAAGGGCTCAAGCAGGGGAGTAGTGGCAGCCGAGGCCGGCTTTTGCAGACGATTCTCATAAGCGGCCAAAACAGCGGGGTCGAGAGGTTGGGTTTGAAGGCGAGAGTTTAACATTAGCGAATCAGCCCGTCTACTTGTTGAATGCGCTCCAGGAAACCTTTATAAACCACGCCGATGGCCTGAAGCTGAATGCGTACGGCGTTTTGTTCAAGCGGTTGCATTTGCGGCAACTGCTGGTTGATTTGCTGTAAGAAGCGTCCATATTCTTGGTCAACCTGCTGCTGGGTTTTAACCAGCTCTTGATGCAAAAAGCTCGCCGTCGGCAACAAATGTTGCTGAACCTGAGCCGCCGTAGCGGGTTGGCCATTGAGAAGATAGCCGGTAATTTGCCCCTGAGCATTGGTTTCAATTTTGACGGCGTAGGCATCCAGTGTGCGCTGATCAGCCGTCTTCATCAGGGTTTGCAAGCGAGCCATCCCATTGCGAATATCGGTCACCGGCGGGTCAATCAGGGAAACCTGAGGAGTGGTTCCGCCGCGCATTTGTTGGTGCAAGCGGTCGGGGGCGGCCAAGGTACCAGGCGTCACTGGGGTGGTGGGCTGGCCAGCGGGTTTCACCGGGGGACGCAGCTGAGTGGGAGGGGTGAGACCCTGCAATGGCTGATTTGAACTGACCTGAAGATTACCCATAATAGACCCATTCCTAAGATTGTGGTTGGCTTCATATTATGTGTAGCCGCCTGCGGGCCAAAACTTGCGTGTCCCCCCTAAGCCACAGGGCGGGTCAGTTCTGCGATGCCGACATGGGGCAGAAGATTTTTGGCTCCTGCTTCGACATGAAAACGTCATAAAACAGGCCTAATATTAAGCCTGTTTTAAATTTTCTCAAGCTACGCAAGGCCGAACGCCCAATCGCCGATAGAAGGTTTACAAAATGTATACTAGACGCCCCTCGGTGTCTTTCAGCTCGCCCCGACCAGAAATGCGTAAGGATGACCATGAGTACCTACGGAATGCCTATCTCCCGCCAAACCCTTCAACGGTTGGCCCGCCAAGAAGAGCGAAGCCGCCTTCACCACTTGGGTGGACGCCTTCGCCCGATGGCCGGGTTTGCTCAGCCCGTGCCCGCAGTGGCCGAGAGCGAACTCTTGACCTGTCCTGGAAGCAGCACCAGCCCGATGGCTGGATTGGAGCTGACAGGCTGAAACAATTGCCTCTGATACTTCTCCCGCCGGTGTGATCACTTCACGATCACGCCGGTTTTTTTCATATTAACACGGATATTTGCTGATTTTCTAGGGGTGTTGTAGGAGCGGATGACAATCTGTCCCTCATCAATCCACACCTACGCCCCCGCCCGTTCTAGCAATACGCCCCCAGGAATGTTATACTGCCCAGCAATTGCCACTATACGCAAGAAAGGACACCTCCTCCATGCAATCTATCCGCCTCAAAAGACCCGTGGCCATCAAAGCCGTTGTCACTGAAAAATTCAAAACGGAAGCCGCTAAAGAAATTCAGCAAGCGCTGCAAAACTTTGACTTAGCCCTCCAACAACTCGAATTCCAAGGCAAACGCGCCTTGGCCGATGTGGAAAAGGATGCCAATATCCCCAACAAAGCTGAAGTCAAAGCCAACCTCGAAGGTCAGGTCGAGCAACAACGCGCTCAGATCAACCAACAAAAAGCTGAGCTGATTCAGCGTCTCAACTTTATCTCGCAGCTCGAAATGAACAGCGAGTTCATGCAGGCTACCGTCGACAATTATGTCGAAGTCAAGGTGGGCGACAACCTGTACGAAAAACTTTCTAATACTGAAGTTTTGGTCAAAGATGGAATTATTGTCGAAATCCGGGGACAAGAATAAGGATTATCTCGTCATTGGGAAAATTCTTGCTGCCCACGGGCTCAGGGGAGCTGTTAAGGTCCACTCGATCAGCGACTTCCCTGAGCGCTTTTTTACGCTTAAGCGTGCCTTTTTAACCTCTGATCCTGCGGAGCCCCCCAGTGCTCCCAGTCTGC
>DLGM01000026.1:0-634 GCA_002482705.1 Cyanobacteria bacterium UBA7694 | reverse complement strand
CTGCGTGTCGCTCACCTGCAGGAGTTAAACAAGGGGCAGTTCATGATTTCCTTTGAGGGGATTACCGACCGCAACGCCGCTGACAAGCTGCAAAAACAGTTTCTTTGTATCCCAATCACCGAGCGTTACCAGCTCCCCAAGGATACCTTTTATGTGTCCGACTTGATCGGCTTCAGTGTCCTGAATACGGAAGGCGAAATCCTCGGACAGGTATGCGAGATTGCGCAATCGATGCAAGACCTGATCGTATTTGAAACACCTGCGGGGACTCAACACTTTATTCCCTTTGTCAAAGCCCTGGTACCCGAAGTTAACCTTCAGACTCGGCAACTGACCATTGCGCCCGTCGAGGGCCTACTGGAACTCTAAATGGCAATACCGCTCTCGGTACTGGCTCCGGTTTATGGATCTTCCGGGTATGCAACCGCAGCCCGGAATTTTCTGCTGGCCCTGGCCGCCACCGGACGTTACGATCTGGGCCTCGACCTGCTGCAATGGAATACCGGTTTTGGCATTGCCGAAGCACGGGAAGTGCTGCTGACACTCCAAACCTGGCAGCAACGGCGTCAGCATCTCGGTTCTGGAGCTGCCCTTTTGCACTGGAGCATCGCCTCCGAATTCCAGGGGCGTCAGG
>DLGM01000343.1 GCA_002482705.1 Cyanobacteria bacterium UBA7694 | reverse complement strand
ATTGTAACCAGGCGATACGCCGCAAAGCCGTAATATTCCGAAAAGTAGCTACCATGCCCATAGGTTGCAGTTGCGCATCCCATAGGGGGCTAAAAGTCCAAAGCATTTCAGTCTGATCTTGTAATAAAGGGAGGTTATCAAATGATTTTCCTGCCAAGACCTGTTCTAATAATAAATGAAGTCCTGAAGAAAATTGTTGAATGGGGACTAATGATTGGGCCAAAATAAGCCAATTGTCAGGATCGGTTGACAGTATCTTTTTAGCCGCTGGATTACTCAATATAATTTCTCCCAAACAATTAAAGACCAACAACCCTTCTCCCATGCTTTCAAGGGTGGCTTTTAATTGTAGGTCGCGAGCTGTCAGCGCTTGATACATGTGTTCAAGTTCATCTAATGTTTGACGTAACCGTTCTTCAGCTTCATAACGTGCGCTAACATCAACCATCACGCCGCGTAGAGCGTGGATTTTACCCGCTTTAATGATCACGCTCACATCATCCCGCACCCAAATATAATGGCCCTTGGCATGGCGTAAACGATAGACAAGAGTATGACTCTGCCCCAATGCCGCTTGGGACCGGCAGGCCATAATCACTTGTTCGGCATCATCAGGCGCCAATAATGACTCCCAAAACCCCATCTCATACCAAGCCATTACCGGATAACCTAATATGCGCAGAGTTTGCTCACTGATAAAGGTAAAACGCAGGGGATCAGGCTCCGCTTCCCAAACAATACCATCAATTGTATTAACGAGTGTTTCTAACTGTTCTTGCTGGCTTTGCTCTTTTAATTGGGCAATTTTCGCCTCATGAATGTCATGATAGTTGACCACAATTGCACGAATGACGGCATTGGCTAATAAATTTTGCACATGACAGTTAACCCAGCGCCAACTTCCATTTTTATGTAAGACACGCACTTCGGCTTTCCAGATTTTATGTTCCGTATCTTGACGGGCATGAGCAAATACAGAACGGGCCAAGGATAAATCCTCAGGATGGATGCGATCAAAGGTAAATGCTCCCAGTCGCTCATGGGCATGAAAACCATGCACCTCAACAATCGAATCACTAATGAACAACACACGCCCATCTTCGTCTAACAAAGCCACACCATCATGGGAATTTTTAAACAGAGTTTGCCAAAACCCTTCGTGCAATGTCCGCTCTAATTTTTGTTGAACCGTGACATCCTGAGCTAAACACAGGTATTGGTCAGTTGCGATGGGCTCAGGGCTAATTCGCAACCAACGTCCTTCGCCTACGGCTGTTTCAAAATAGAATTCCCATATATGGGTGGGAGCCGATCGCAATTGGCTCTGAGTGGCTGCTGGCAACAGGCTTAACCATTTACCGGGATTGCGCTCCAACTCACTTTTTTCCATTCCACAAAGGCCAGCCAAAGCTGGACTACTGTACTGTATTTCAGCTCCCTGTTGGATCCAACAAGCACAATTTTCTAAAAGTACGGCCAAAAGCTGGGGCTGTATCTCTACGGCTTGAATCAAAAAGTCAAATGACATATTTAACCTAAAAAATTATCACAAACGTTACCAGCTTATCTTAGCCTAGCTAACAGAGTTTTGACAATCGATTGTAATGGGAGTGATCATCCGCAATTATCCTCAAATGATGACTTTTTTGAATGTTTATAACAAATAAAGACCTTTATAACAAAGGCTATGCCGACTTCAATCGAGACTGTTAAAATACAGCAACGGAGATTGTCATGTCAGTTGCCCCCCCTACCCGTCTAAGTATTCAAGCCACATTATCTTGGTTATGGCCGTTTTGGGTTCAGATGCCTGGTCGCCTGCTTTTTTTGTTATTGTTAACCCCTCTCGTTGTGGCTTTTGATGTTTACATTCCAATGGTGATTGCCAACATTTTTGATGAACTCAAACAAGGACAAATCACAGCCTCATTCATTCAAGACAAAGCCTTACAAATATTGGCCTTGGGTATTGTGCACTTTGTACTATATAGTATTGTTCAAAGTGTCCGTGGGCTCACCAATTTTCGTTTTGAGAACAATTTCCGGGTGCGTCTAGGTGGAGCAATTATTCGCTTAGGCCAACGCTTTTTCTTTCGGTTTCGCACCGGCGATGTCACCACCCGACTGATTGATGATGTCAGTGAAAATAAGCTGGGTTGGTTTGCCTGCAGTGGCATCTTTCGATTATATGAAGCTTTCATTACCTTAGCAGGCTGCCTATTTTTTATGTTTCAGCTTCATACACCGCTCACGTTGATGACTTGTTTGCCTTTGGTCTGTGTCGCCATTTTTTATATTCGCACATCCACTCGTACAACAGCTTATTCCCAGCGAAATCAACAGGCCATTTCTGAACTCAATAGTTTTTTAACTTCAACCTTAGAAAGCATTCGCGTAGTCAAGGCCTATAGGCAAGAACAACGACAAATAGAAGCCTTTGCCACAGTCGTTGAAAACCAGCGCAGCAAAGAAATTGAGTTGGTCAAAGTCTCTGCCCTGCTCCAAATCAGCTATAGTCGTTTTTCTGAAGTAATTATTCTAGGTATTTTTTTATTGGGCGGATGGTTAGTGATACACGGACAGATGACGATTGGGGCCTTAATCGCTTTTAATACCTATATCTTTAAACTCATCTGGCCGATGGTCGATATTGGGCAATTTTTTATCAAAGGCCGAGCCGCCGGTGTTTCCGTTGCCCGCGTGAAAGAACTTGAAGATTTCCCTCCTGATATTCATAACACAGCGAAGCCCAAACCCTGGCCTCAAACGCGATGGGAGTTGTCTTTCCACCAAGTGAATTACACCTTTGCAAATGGAACCGGGCTTCACAATCTCACAATGAGCCTTTACCAAGGTGAAACCGTTGCCATTGCCGGAGCCATTGGCAGTGGTAAAAGTCTTTGCTTAAATTTATTGCCCCGCATGATTGAACCTCAAACCGGAGAAATTCTACTCAATGATGCTCCACTCAGTGCTTATGATGTCCATGAACTGCGTCGTCATATTGGTTTTGCCAGCCAGGTAGCCAGCCTATTTTCCGAAAGCATTCGTGACAATATCCGCTTTGGGCGCAGTAGCATCAGCGATGAAGATCTGAATCAAGCCATACGGGTCGCACAACTTGAACAAGATTTACCCCTGTTTCCAGAGGGCATTGATACCCTTGTAGGTCAACGCGGTGTTAAGCTCTCAGGTGGACAAAAACAACGTATTGCCATTGCCCGCGCAATCGTGACCCGCCCCCCAATCCTCATTCTCGATGATTGTACTTCAGCTCTAGATGCGGAAACGGAAGCACGTCTTTGGAAAGCACTGTACCAATTTGTTCCAGATCTTTTGGTTGTGGTCGTGACTCACCGGGTTAGTACGCTACAACGCATGGATCGGATATTTTTTTTGCAGGATGGCTACCTTGTTGCCAGCGGCACAGATCAGGAACTGAGACAGACAAATCCAGCTTATGCCCTTTTGTATCAAAGTGAAATATTGGCATAAGCATTAATTTATTACTTTTTTGTAAATTTATATTTGACAAATCAGTTTAATCAAGTTAAGATAGCGATATCAATCCGTGTAGGATCTTACAATGAAATATCTGGTTAGTTTGCTCAGCTTGAGCGCTTGTTTATTTACAGCCTGTGGCACCCCATTCTTCCTCTCTGAATCCGGGACTGAAACCTTTTATGACAGCACTACCCAGCAAGAACGCGAAGTTGCGCTCAATATCCTCCAGATCGAAGACGAATATAGCCAACCACGTAAAAATCTGAACATCCGTTATCAAATTGGACAACAATTTGGCCATGGAGCCAGCCCCCTAGGCCAAGAAAAACAAGCAACCACTGACAGCAACGGCCGGATTCCGCTTAGATGTGACGCTCCTATTTGCCAACTGAATGTAACAGCAAACGGCTATTGGCCATACACTGGGCCAACCGGCAGTAAATCCGTAGTCATTGCCTTGGCAGAAAAAACCCCTGAAGAAAAAAACGGCACAGCCATTTCCGCCGAACTCTTTCGCATCAATTTCCATACCCTCCCTGAAGTGTATAAAACCGCTCTTCAAACCGACAAAAACACGGGTTATAGTACCTTTATTGTTCACAATG
>DLGM01000060.1 GCA_002482705.1 Cyanobacteria bacterium UBA7694 | reverse complement strand
AGCGCAACCAGTGATATTTCGGTGATTGAAACGACCACGTTTAATGGTAAAGTCTTTGATGATACCAATGCCCCTTTAGATGGCGTCACAATTAAAGCTCGCTCTCTCAACAGCAGCGTACCTTTTGAAGCGACGACCACCACCGCTGGCGGTACCTATAGCTTTAACAATGCCCCTTCTGGTGTGCAAATTGAAATTGTGGCCAGCCGCAGTGGCTTCACCACCCGCCGCCGTGTTGAAGTGTTGAAGTCGAACAAACAGGGTGACCCGAATGCCAATAAATACGATTTTGGCACTGATGGTTCTGACGGCAGTGGATCTGCGGCCAATGCTCTGAGTGACAAACCAGAAGTTGTTTCCGTGACGCCTGGTCGTAATGCATCGGGCATTGATCCCAAAACCACTTTTGTCCTCAACTTTTCAGAGCCCATGGATCGCAACAGTGTGGAAGATGCCTTTTCGGTTCATGTCTTTGAAGATCAGCGCCTGTCGATCCATAACCAAGATTTTATGCCTGGGATTAGCCTGAATCTGACAGGGAATACCTTTAATCAGCTAAGCGGTTATGGTTTTGGCGGTGGTTATTCTGACTCCAATAGTATCAACACGGCCTCGTTGGTGTGGGACGAATCCGATTTTACAGCGACTTGGAATGCAGATGATACTCAGGTAACCTTTACTTTTGCTGACGAGAAACTCTTACCCACTGACAAAGACAGCGACAAGGTCCCCGATTATATGGCCACCTTTTATGCGGGTCTGAGTTTTAGCGTGACTGACATGGGCCCCTCTGAACCTACCGGTAAAACCTTGAAAGACAAATCAGGTATTCTGCGCCGCGATAACTGGTTCAAGCTGACCGATGGCAATTTTGAGAGTTATTTTAAATTTGCTATCAGAACCGATGAGGTCAAGCCTCAAGTTACCAACGTGATTGCTACCAGCTCCGAGGGCGGTTCCTTGCGGGGAGACAGTATCAAGGTGCGCTTTAGTGAGCGGATGTTGATTGATACCAAGAGCGGGGACATTGGCGCCAGCAATAACTGGATCAATGGCGACCGCAACATGGATCCCACCAACCCGGCTCTGTATACCGTGCTAATTACGCGCGGGGGCTTTAACACCAATTCTATTGCCGGCGGCCCTGGCAACTGGAACTGGGGTAACGACTTGGGCGGGACTGTGGTCTTTGACGCCGACGATTTGACCCGCAAGACTGTTTTGCTGTTGCCCAATAGCACCAGCCAAGAAATCTTCCAGCGCAGCGACGTCATTAAGGTGACGGTGTCTAGCGGTGTGGTTGACCCGGCTGGAAACACCATGGAAAGCCGCAATGCGGATAAAACGACCACGGCAGGCTAAATAGACCAGAATGCCCCCTAAGTAACAGGGGGCGTTTTTTTGTGCCTAGGTAATGCAAGGTATCTGCTGAAGATGAAAAATCGGCATGAGATATCTTAACTTTGTAAAAAGAAAGAAGGGGGCATTGTTCCTAAGCTGTGAATGCCCTTACACTGCCCATCATCTTTGGGGAGTGAGCTGTAACACGGGGAGTGCCCTGTGTTTGTATATCTCCCTGCACATATCTCAAGGAGATGAATTCATGCAACGTTCTTTGTCTTTCACTCTAATAACGGCAGCGACGCTCTCGCTGCTTGCTGCTTGTGGTCCAGCTCCGACCCAAAATGTGGATCCTTCTGCCAGCCCCAGCGCTGAACCGACGACGGTTCCCAGCGCCACTCCCAGTGCAGTAGCCAGCCCGAGTAGTGCTCCCAGTGCTAAACCTTCAGCTACACCGACAGCGGAGGCTACTCCCGCACCTACAGCAAACCCTGGTGCCAGTGCAACCCCGACCCCTTTGCCCAGCGCAACCAGTGATATTTCGGTGATTGAAACGACCACCTTCAATGGCAAAGTGTATGACGACACCAATGCGCCTTTAGATGGGGTCACAATTAAAGCTAGGTCCCTCAACAGCAGTGTGCCTTTTGAAGTGACGACCACGACTGCGGGCGGCACCTATAGTTTTAACAATGCTCCCTCAGGTGTGCAAATTGAGATTGTGGCCAGCCGCAGTGGCTTCACCACCCGCCGCCGCATTGAAGTATTGAAGTCGAACAAACAGGGTGATCCGAACGCCAACAAATACGATTTTGGCACCGATGGTTCTGACGGCAGTGGATCTGCAGCCAATGCCTTGAGTGATAAACCGGAAGTGGTCTCTATTACGCCTGGTCGTAATGCCTCGGGCATTGACCCCAAAACGACCTTTGTGCTCAATTTCTCGGAGCCCATGGATCGCAACAGTGTGGAGGATGCCTTCTCGGTGCATGTTTTTGAAGATCAACGTCTGTCGATCCATAACCAAGATTTTAGGCCTCGGGCTAGGTTTAATTTGACAGGAAATACGTTTAATCAACTAATGGGTTATGACTTTGGCGGTGGTTATTCTGACTCTGATAGTATCAACACGGCCTCGCTGGTCTGGGATGAATCCGATTTTACAGCGACCTGGAATGCAGATGATACCCAGGTAACCTTTACTTTTGCTGACGAGAAACTCTTGCCCACCGACAAAGACAGCGACAAGGTTCCCGATTATATGGCCACGTTTTATGCCGGACTGAGTTTTAGCGTGGCGGATGCAGGCCCCTCTGAACCTACTGGTAAAACGCTGAAGGACAAATCGGGCATTCTGCGCCGTGATAACTGGTTCAAGCTGACCGATGGCAATTTTGAGAGCTATTTTAAATTTGCGATCAAGACCGACGAAGTCAAGCCCCAAGTTACCAGCGTAATTGCTACCAGCTCCGAAGGTGGCTCTTTGCGGGGAGACAGCATCAAGGTGCGCTTTAGTGAACGGATGCTGATCGATACAAAAGCGGGAGATATTGGCGCCAGCAATAACTCGATCAATGGTGATCGCAACATGGATCCGACCAACCCGGATCTTTACACCGTGCAAATTACGCGCGGGGGCTTTAATACCAATGGTATGCCTGCTGGTGGCCCAGGCACCTGGAATTGGGGGCAAGATCTCGCGGGTACTGTGGTGTTTGATGCCGACGATTTGACCCGCAAGACCGTTTTGCTGTTGCCTAACAGCACCAGTCAAGAAATCTTCCAGCGCAGTGACGTCATTAAGGTGACTGTGTCTAGCGGTGTGGTTGATCCCGCTGGCAACACCATGGAAAGCCGCAATGCGGATAAAACCACCACAGCTGGTTAACCCACGTCCCTGATTGAAAAACCGCTCGCATCCGCGAGCGATTTTTTTATGCGCTTATTCTGTTAAGCTAAAGGGTATGCTTTTATCTTCTGACAATCCCGACGCCGATCTTGAGCCAAGCTCCCAAGAAAAGATCCCTTGGGATGATGCCTTCAAGCAGGTGATGCAAGAAACATTGCTGTTGCTGGGTTTAACCGTTAAAG
Organism: Cyanobacteria bacterium UBA7694; assembly: GCA_002482705.1. GTDB lineage: Bacteria > Cyanobacteriota > Sericytochromatia > UBA7694 > UBA7694 > UBA7694. The sequence continues at coordinate 853 of DLGM01000060.1, read as the reverse complement.
CAGATATTAAACTGGGCAAGCTGCCGCTGAAAGCTGATTTGGTGATTATCCATTCCTCGGATTTAGAAGGAGAGTGGCGTCAGCATCCATTATGGCGTTATTGCCATACCTATAATCTGGTCGAGTTCAAGTCGGTGAACGACCCGATTGTGTTTGGGGATCTCGAAGTTTGGTTTGCATATACCTTGCTGTACCGTAAAAAGTACAAACTTGCCTATAACCAAGGTTTGGCCGCATGGTTGATTGTCGAACGGATGAACAAACAACTCAGGCAAGCCCTGACCCATTATCACTTGGCTTTGACCGAGATTCTGCCCGGATTTTGGCGCTCTGAAAGCCTATTTCCCATATATATTGTGGCTTACCAAGACTTGCCATTTGAACTGCCTTACAGCGTTCTTAAGCTTTTTCTCAAATCAGGGAAAGCAGTGCAGGAAACCTTCTTGTCCGTGTTAGAATCAGAACAAAGAGAAGCATGGCTGCGCTCTGTCACCACAGCTATGCATTTGGTGCATCCCCAAGATGCCAAGGAGGTTTTAGACATTATGAGCCTAGCTGCTGAGCGTAAGCTTTTAAAAGAAACAGCCTTTGCGATTGTCAAAGAGGATGTCGAGCAACAGGTTGAAAAAAGCAAACAGGAAGCCAAACTAGAAGGCAAACTGGAAGGCCAACTGGAAACAGCCCAGCAAATGAAAGCGGATGGCCTTCCCGTAGCCATGATCGCCAAATATACAGGCCTGTCGATACAAGCGATCGAGGCCCTTTAAGCCTGAACGGATGAGGCTGGTTGGTTTTATCCCGCGCTTCGAGCTTTTCGTACTGTGCAAGTACTGCCTTTGAGGCTGTCTGATGG
>DLGM01000055.1 GCA_002482705.1 Cyanobacteria bacterium UBA7694 | reverse complement strand
GATGCCAGCCCTCCGGGCTTGTCATGGATTCGCTGAGTTATCGCCAATTTGGGGCTCTGGCAAGCCTGAAAATCAAGCTATTGAGCAGCCATTGGCGGCGCTCAAACCCCATGTACCGGGCCGGTGTCTATCTCACCCTTGGTTTCGGGGCTACGGTATCGCTGGTGATTGCCTTTTTATTGGGCTATCTGGTCGACTTTACCGTACGCAGTCAGGGCAAGCTGTTAACGAGTGATGAAGTGCAGCTCATTTTTTTGCTGACCTTTACGTTGCTCAGTGGCTTGTGGGGATTTTCGCCGCTGCTATTTACGATTCAGAACGAAGGCATGTATTTGCAGCTCACGCGTTTGGAGCATTACCCCCTCTCGCTAAGGACGTTGCATCTGAGCAATATTTTATTGGGTTTGCTCGACCCTTGGACGCTCTTTTTTTACCCCTGTTTGGTGGGAGTCATTGTTGGCGGGGTGATGGCGCGGGGGGTATCGGTCTTAGCGGGTTTATTGGTCTTGGCCCTGTTATTTGTCATGATCCATCTGGTCTGGAGCCGTTTGGTCATTGATTTGTTGAGCGCCGCTTTTGCCAATCGCCGTGCCCGTGAGCTGATGACCATTTTGGTGCTGGTGGCGATCATCCTGATGGCCTTTGCCCCAGCGGTGCTTTCGAATAGCCCTGGCAAACGCATGGATCCTCAGGTACTGATGATGCAGATTGAGCCTATCTCACGCTGGTTAATGGCCTGGACTCCCGCCGGGATGCTTTCGCAAGGGCTGGGCGCCTTGTTTTTAGGACAACCCCTAGAGGCCTTGCGCCCTGGTATTGGCCTGTTTGCCTGGATGGCTCTTGGTAATATGCTGGAAATGAATGTTTTACGTCGTTTGCAGGCCCCGAGCTTTAGTGCCAACCGCCAGGGGCCGCGCTCGCGGGCTGGGGCTCCCGGTCTGCGTTTCCCAGGTTGGATTCCTCCAGTTGTGGCCGCGATTGCCTGGAAAGATCTGCGTTCCCTGATGCGCAGCGTGATTGGCAAGTTATGCTTTTTTTTAACGCCGCTGATTGTTGTGGTGCTGCGTTTGGTGGGTTTAGGCGCGATGGAAGTGTATCCAGAAACTTCACTGCTGTTGGGCATGGTTGCCTATATCTTTGTGACGACGCTGTTTTTGTATACCAATAGTTTTGGTTGGGACGGTGAGGGCTTTAAACTCTATCTGTTCAGCGCCCCTGATCCGCGTCAGGTCATTTTGGGCAAGAATTTGGGGCTGGGTTTGTTTGCTTTGGGACAATTTGCGACCGTGTTGTATTTGTTTGTCGCTTTTTTTACGCCCCCTAGTTTGGAAACACTGGTATTTGCCGTGTTTTCCTTTGGCACTTTGCTGGGGGGCATGCTGACCCTGGGGAATTTCTTTTCTTTGCGTTACCCCTCTCCGATTGATTTGAACCAGACCAGTTATCGCCAAAATGCTGCTCCGGTGGTTCTGGCTCTGAATTTGATGTCGTTTGTGCTGGCTTTCCCAGCGCTGGCTCTGACGCTGTCCCGTTGGAGCGGTGAACCCCTGTGGTTAGTCAGTGGTTGTTTTTTAGGCGTTGCTTGGACTGCTTGGTATCTGACGCTTCCCCATGCGGTGCGCCTGTGGGAAGAACGGGCGGTCAGTATGTTGCCCAAGGTCACCCAATCCTGATGGAGGAACAGTTGGCCCCTTATCGGGTGCCCGTTTCCATGGGCGTCGATCTGTGGGGGGTGCCTGTAAACGCGATGGATCCGCTGCTTCTGGAGGCTTGGCTTCCTTCTGAAGAACGGGCCCGCTTGCCAGTGCATCCGGCCAATCGCCTGCGCAGCTTAGTGGGGCGGGCGCTGGTGCGTGGCATTCTGGCTGAGCGCTTGGGTAAATCACCGGAGTCATTCACCTTGTCTCATGGGAGGCAGGGGAAGCCCTATCTGTCTGAGCAACCTTGGCACTTTAACCTGGCTCACAGTGGCGACTATGTCTTGTTTGCTGTCGCGCAGCAGCCGCTGGGGGTGGATCTTGAGCAGGTGGTGCCAGCGCGTTTCCGGCCTACTCTTTTAGAGCGTATCGCTACCTCTCAGGAGCTGGCCTGGGTGGGCCGTGATGTGCAACGTTTTTTTCGGTTGTGGTGTGCCAAAGAGGCCTGTCTTAAACGATTGGGATTGGGTATCGCTCAGCTTTCTCGGGTGTGCTTGCAACTGGATGGGGATATTTTTATTGCGACGGTTGATGGCCACACATTGGAGGGACAGTGGCTGACTTTTGCTGAAAATTATATCGGGGCTGTTTGTATTTAAGTGCCGCTGTCGTGAATCAGGGTTTCTTGGGGTTGATTGGCGCCAATTAATACATAAATGACGGTTGCGGCGGCTTCATTGAGGTTAATGGTGCGGATGCCGAGGCTTTCGAAAACTTCCCTGCCTTTGAGATCGTTGATGATCGAAATCAGGGTGACGTCGGGTTTGAGGCGTTTCACAATTTGACAGACGCGCAGATTGACCCAATCATCGTCAGCGGTGGTAATCAGAGTATGGACGTTTTGTAAATTGTGTAACTTTTCAGTGTATATGCGCTCACTGCGGGCATCGGCCTCGATAATGTAGACCCCTTCTTTGGCCAGTGGGCTGAGGGCTTCAGCCCGTTTGGGGTCGTTTTCAATCAGCACAATGCCCTGTTGAGAGTTGTCTTTGAGTTGTTGCACCAAGCGTTGCCCTACGACGCCCCCGCCCACAATAACGACGCTAGAGGGGGCAATTTGTAGCCAGTTTGCCATGAATCGAGCACCTGCTCCTTCGACAATAACGGTCATTAAAACGGTCATAAACACCATACCACGGATAATGCCACTCCCTTCGACCTGGAAGGCATCGAGCTCAATGGCAAAAAAGGTCGCTGCTGAGGCTGCAACAATGCCTCGTGGTCCCATGCTGGCAATAAAGATCTTTTCACGCAGGCTGATCTTCTCGGTCCAAGTCGATAAAAAGACCCCCAGTGGACGAATAACAACCATCAGAAACAACACACACAGGGCCCCGGGCACCCCAATACGCATTAAAATCTGTGGATCCAGGCTGGCCGCCAACAGTAAAAAGACGACCGTGATCGACATTAAGGTCAAATCACCTTTAAACTCTTTGATCGAGTGTTTATGCGGAAAGTTGGTGTTCCCGATGATTAAGCCCGCCGCAACCACGGCGGCAATGCCACTTTCGTGAGCCAATAATTCGGCCAGGGAATAGGCCAAAATGGTACAGCACAGAACCAGCAAACGAACCAATTCACCCCGCAGGGGAGCAAACTGAGTGGTCACAATCCGGGCTAAACCCGCACAAACCACGCCACTCAGAGCCCCTAAGGCCAGCCGCACAACAATATCGCTCAAAATACCGCTTGGGGTTGAACCGCTGCTGGTGATGTAGTTAAAAATGCTCATGGTGGCAATGACGCCGACAGCGTCTACCAAGACTGACTCCGTTTCGAGGATATTCTTGATTTTGTGGCGAATATGGAGGCGTTTGAGGATGGGAGCAATGACCGTAGGCCCTGTGACGGAGACCAAAGAGGCATAGAGCAAAGCAATTTTCCATTCGACGCCGACAATGGTGCTGGTAATCCAGGCCATGCCAATAATGGTAATGAGGACATTGAGGGTGATCAGGCTGGTCACGCTGACCAAATTGTGACGTAATTGGCGTAAATCGATGAGGAGCGCCCCTTCAAATACAACAATGGCCACGGCAATGGCAATGATGGCTCTTACCCCATCGGTGCTAAAGACATCGGGGTTGATAAGTGTAATGCCATAAGGACTGAGGAGGCCATATTTCCCCAAGGCGCTCCCAAAAATAAGCAGGAAAATAATGCCTGGTAGCGAGGTTTTTTCGGCCAAGAGCTGGGCGCACAGGCCAACACAAAAGATCAGGCTAAGCGTTAGCACCAGGGTTAAAGAGGGGTAGTGGGCGAGATAGGCACCCAATTGGGTGAGGTCATTCATCGTTAAAAACCGATCCGGGGCGGTTCAGGGGCCCGCCACTCAGTTTCTTCGGGGATCTGGGCTCGGGTTCCGACTTGGATATGATGGTGCTCCAACCAACCAACGGGTAATTCTAGGGCATAACCGACGGCGGTGGGGGATTCGACCTCTGGGCCTGTGGGTGTCAGGGAGCGGATGGCCGTGATGCGCAGGCTGGGGCTTAAAAATGCTACCTCAAGAGCT
>DLGM01000362.1:10580-11352 GCA_002482705.1 Cyanobacteria bacterium UBA7694 | reverse complement strand
AAGGATCCCCGGCCTACACCCGTCAAATATGGGCGTATCCCCGGACTGATTTATCAAAGCCGGGGGCGTATCTATTCAGGAAGTCCAGCCAAAATTATTCAGGATCTCGATATTTTGCCCTTGCCCGACCATGGGGCCTTTTACCAGTATCCTGGTTATTGGGTACCTTTGTTAATTCCCAGCCGGGGCACCCCTGGGCTACGCCAGTGGCAAATCCAAGTCCCCACCCCCAAAGTACGTTACCACAGTGCCCGGCGCATGGCCCAAGAGCTTCAGAACATGGCCACCAACTACCAAAAGCTGTATCAAAAGTGGCCCATTCCCCCTGAGTTTTTGGCTTATATCAGCCCGGTAGTCATCATGGATGAACAGTTGCTCAGCCAAACTGAATTATTTGAGCAACTCTGCCAAGAAATCCAAGCCCGCAATTTACACCAGCAATTGGCGCCCATTTTTAATGTGCAGCCCCAACAATTAACGATCCAAACCGTCAAACAACTGAAGGCAATCAACACCCAACGGGTCATGATGAATTTTGGAAGCTTTAGCTCACGCCACAAGGAAGCGGCAACGCCCCAGCAAGTGCTCCAAGCTTTAGCTCATGCCAAAACCGCCCAAATTGACGTGATTAGCAGTTTCACAATTAATCCTTTTTATGATACAACGCGGCGTGAAGCTGCTTTTAGTTATTGGTTTTTAGAACGTTACCGCGAACAAATGGAGGGCTTGCGCATCTTCTATCAACCCCCTTTGCCTGGTTCAGAGTTATGGC
>DLGM01000362.1:0-10551 GCA_002482705.1 Cyanobacteria bacterium UBA7694 | reverse complement strand
GTGCTGAGCAACTGTTGCAATTTCCTTGGGAGTTCATGAATATTGACCAGTATCAGCCCCAAGCGCCGCTGGCGAGTAAACACTTAGATGCATCGCTTTATACACAGATTTATCAAGCCATGACAATCCTCGAAAAACCATCTCGGCAGGCCGCAGCTCAAGCAGAACAACATGCGGGCCCGATGATGAAAGAACGGCAGCGCAAAATGCTTCAGGACGGGGCCAAAGCAATCACAGCTTATTTCCCTTCTGACACGCAAAACATTGTAGAAGTAGTCGCCCAAGAAAATTTTGAACTGGGCCCCTATCTCCCAGCCTACACTTTTCGTTCACTGCGCTTACAACAAGGACAACTGATGGGAAGCGCAGAAAAAGGTTGGGCTGATCTCCTGATTTTACGGCACAGCCTCGAATTTGTGCGTGAACCTGAACGCTTATTACAACAGGCCCGCGCTTATTTAAAGCCCGGAGGCCATCTGCTCTTATTTTATTTAAACAGCCAGAATGTGGGCCTGCTCAGTCATATATTCCAGTGGGACGTTAACCGTTCAACCTATCAAAACGGCATTCTTCGTTATTTTACGGATCACTATATACAAGCTCTGCTCCAAAAACAAGGTTTCCATCTCTTACAAATAAGCCATACTATAATGGAAAATGCATATCAGTATCTTCCCAACACCCGCAAACTGCTCACCCTTGTCAATGGTTATAAAGAAGTACCGGTATCCCTTGAAAAAATGCATACCCTCGAACATATAATGCTTGCGAAAGACAGGAGCTAACCCATGCATGAACAGTACCGTCAGCAGATTCAGGAGAAGCTCAAAACCCTGATCAAACCCGAACAAAAATCTGTGTTGTGCTTAGGGGATCCCTTACCTGCCCTCCAACAGATGTGCCAAGAACAAAACAAGGAATGGGTGCACGTTGATACCCTGAATGCCCAATGGCGCGATCTCAGTCGTGATCAACCCGAATTTGAACTCCCTTTGCCCGCTAAACATTTTGATTTGTTATTGGTCTACCACGCTCTCGAACAGGCCCTCGATCCGGAACGCTTGCTGCTTGAACTGCGTAAGTATCTCCAGCCAGAAGGTGAAATCTACATTGTGGCTTATAATGTCGGGCACATCTCGACGATTATTAACCTGTTAACCGAAGGTTGGGCTTACCAAGACGATGGGGCTTTACGCCACAGCCATATTCGTTATTTCTCAAATGAATCACTGCGTAAACTGATCGATCAAGTCGGATTTGAATTTGTTGATGAGATTGTTTATCAGCTACAACAGTTGCCTGTATTGAGCCGCCAACTGGCTCAGGTAATGAAAAACCCCTATCTCAGCATTCTCAGCTTTATTATGATTGGTCGCAAGATCAATACATTCCCCTTCATTGATTATGAAGACGATGTTTTCAAAAGCATGAAAGAAACCAAAGCTAAAGAATAATCTCGCCCAATAAAAACGCCCTCGGAAAATTTCCGAGGGCGTTTGTTTATGAAACCTTAGTTGCCACGAGTGGGCGCACTGAGGGTCGTGCCATTGGGCTGAGCCCCTAGGTCATAGTTGGTGATCCCATTGCCCGTACCCAAATATTTGATCGATTGATACTTGCTGACGGTACCCTGGCGAGGTGCAAAATAAATCTTGCCAGTTTTGGGAACAATACTGATTTTATCAACATCGGTCCCGCCAAATGAAGTCGGAACTAAACTCATACTGCCAGCAATGGGTACTAAATTGACATTGGCTGCTGCCAGCCCCCCTGCATTCAGCACCACAGAACCAGCAATGGCCGCTGTCGGAACCAAATTCACATCCCCACTTGTCAGCAACGGATTCAATGCTGTGCCATTGGGCAACGTTACAGCAGGTGACACCGTCAAGGTATGTGTACCCACATCCACATTGGTTACTTGTGCAAGTGTTCCATTGCCAAAACGAACCCGGAAGGGGGTTGCCGGCAACAAGCTGGAATCAACAACGACCACACTGGTAGAAGCCGTAACAGCACCATTCACCGTCGTGGTTGGCGTAGCAGCAAAAGTGGCCTGATTAAGACGTAAGCAGTTAGCACCAGATTTTTCTGCAACCGTGCGCGTCAGACCCAGATCAACAAACCGAATGGTACTGTTCAGGGGGAATTTACTACCATCAGCCACGGTGAGGCAATTGGCAAGCGTTGAACCATCACCGCTATTGGCAGCATTAACCGTTGTCCCGATCGGCGTAAACTCAATGCGATTGGGGCTACCGGGTACCAATGTGATTTGGCGATCCCGCTCAGCAATCGTACCGGGTAAGTTTGCAAAACGCACCATATTGCCATTGGCAAAACCGGTTGTAGTTCCGACAGGAACTCCATTCCCAGCCGATCCATCTCCACTGGTATTGGCTCCAATCACCATTGAAATTGCAGGCGTAATTTGGAGAGCCGGATTAGGTGTGGTCTGCACGCCGTTAATGGTCGCAACCACCCCATTGATATTCACCTTATTACCTACAGCAAATTCGGCCACCGAGTCTACAGCCAACAGGCTGCCTGCAGCTCCAGTCCCAGAGTTAAGCGTACTCACAGCGGTTTGAGCAATGGGTTCAGGAATGGTTCCGGTTGCCTCATCACGCAATTCGATGCGACCACCACTGATCACTATTTGACGCAGTTCACCATTCTGGCTCAGTTTGACTTTATTACCTGTTAAGAAATTAGTTGTCGCTGAGACTTGAATCCCTGAACCCGTAGTCCCATCCCCCACATTGGTGGTTGGGATAGTCATTGTCGCCAAAGGTGAATCTAGAACCACGCGGTTAGGCGTTGAGCTAGCATCAATCGAAATGGGCTGACGTACAACAGTAAAGCGACCGCTCAAACCATCACGAACAGTAATACTTAAAGAGGTGGCCGCTCCCAACAGGGAAGCGCCATCTATTGCCAAACCCGTAGTCGTACCATCATCATCATTGTCGGTGCGCACGGGGGCAAATACCACACTATTGAGTTCAATACGTCCAGCAGGCCCATCGCCAATCGGTGACACGCCTGTCACACCCCGGACAATATTGCCAGACACTACGTTAACAAGATCTAATGGATTTAACAGGTCAACGTTGTCAACCTGGATGCCGTTGCCTGCAGCCCCTGTTCCTACGTTGCTAGCAGAAATATTGGTTTCAAACAGTGAGCTATTCAGCAAGACGCGGTTGGGGGTCGCTGTTGTGTTCAAGCCCGTTACAGTCCGTTTAATACGGATAAGCTTTGGATTGGTGGGATGTACAGCATCCACAATCACCTGACCTGTGTAGTTCATGAACTTATCCACAGCATCTGAACCAATCAACTGTAAACCAGCGAGTCCATTGGCACTGGTATCAGTGACACCAAAGTGCGCCGTTGAAGTATCAGCCGGAGAAATATCCAAAACGGTGTTATCAATAGACGTTCTTAATGTTTGTACATTGACCCCAGTACCCCCCCCATCCCAAACGCCGGCATTCCCAGCTAAGGTGTTGAGAGTTGCCCCAGTATTGGTGCCATCATTGACCAAGATATAATCTCGGAAGAGCGTGGCATCTGTACAGCTACTATTGCGACACAAAGCAATTTCTGTCGGGCCCGTTGCTGGGTCAAGGCGAATTTCTTTGAGCCCCGTTCCCGTATGAACCACAGAGGCACCATTAGAACCATCGCGGGCAATATTAATGACCAAGGTCTGTTGGGGAGCGAGTAACAAGGTGCCTACAGGTATTGTGAAATCTTCAAGGGTGCCATCCACATTGGTGTAACGCAAGTGCCATCCGGCTACATTGACGGAATGGGGCCCATAGTTTTTCAACTCAACAAACTGACTTTCACTGCTATCAGGGCTAAAGAACACCTCATTGATAACAACATCTGTGACAATAAACGGAAAGGTGCTGGTACCGATCAGATTACTCCCATTGGAAATTCCCAAGAAGCCAGAGGCCGCACCCGCAGGCTGTGTCGCAGTCACTTGCTGACAAGTGGCTGTATCCCCGCTAAAAGAAGCTGTAGTAACCCCACTACTATAAGCAGAGGTCACTTGCTGACTGTTATTGGCCGCTGTCGGGAGAGAAATGCTGTTGCCTGTACCCAGATTTTCGCCATATACAGTCAGGACTTGACCCTCCCCCCCTGCATTGGGGGTGAAACTGTGCACCAATAAGCTGTCACTTTGCAGGGAAAATACGCGGGTAGAGGCATTACTTTCCGAATCACGGACACGTACAGTAAAGGTTTGGGAACCCGCAGAGCTAGGGTTCCCAGTAATTTCGCCAGTACTACTATTCAGGCTTAAACCCGTGGGTAAAGAACCATTGCTAACACTCCAGTTATAGGGGGGCTTACCACCCGTAGCCTGAATTTGCCCCGAAAACGAAAGGCCGCAGACCTGTCGGGTGAGGGGCCGCCCGACCACCGCATTGGGCAAAGCCGAAGTGAGAATGGAAATATCAGAGTCGGTGCTGTTAATCGTCATGCTCAAAGAGCGGGTGGCCGTTTGACCACGCGCATCGGTGATTTGAACCGTAAAGGTTTCATCACCACTGAGTGTGGGGGTCCCGCTGATTTCACCCGTGGTGGAATTCAGATCAAGACCATCGGGCAAAGCGCCACTTTGAATACGCCAAGTAAAAGGAGTCACGCCCCCAGAAGCTTGAAGCGTTTGGGAGAAACGGCGATTGACTGTGCCATTATTGAGGCTGTCAGTCAAAACACGAATGGTATTGACCCCAACATCCGTATCTGAAACCAAGACAAAGAAACTGCGGCGCGCCACATTGGCATTGGTATCAGTGACTTGGATCTCAAAGCTATAAGTGCCTGTTTGGGTAGGTTTGCCAAAAATTTGCCCCGTGGCCTGATCCAGGCTTAAGCCATTGGGCAATAAACCCGAAACCAAATTCCAGCGATAAGAACCGCTACCACCGGTAGCCTGTAAAGGAAACAAGTAGCTAAAGTTGAGCACAGCAGTGTCAAGGGTAGAAGTCGTGATGCCAAGTTGACCAGGCTGCAGGGGAGGGGTGGGTGTAGGAAGAGGAGGAACGCCGGGCTCCCCAGGATTCTGGCCACTGGGAAGGGGGGTCGGCACCACGATGCTTGAGCTAGGAACAGGGGTAGGTTGCAGAGAGGGCTGCGGAGGCCGAGGGATGGGCGTAACATTCAGAGGGGGAGCGGTTTGGCCAGGGCAGCCAGTGAGAATGCCGGCAATGCCCACCATGAGTAGACTGCGGGCGGGTTTAGAGAGGGGGTTCATCATGATGGATCGTTCCTTTACCCAATGACAGGAATTGAGATGGAGAAATGGACAATTTTCATTGTAGCATAGGAAATTCAAGCTCAAGCCCCCATTTTTTGGGGGGTCATTTTAAAAACGCATTAAAAAAATCAATTTAAATTAAGCATTTTTGAGGTTTTTGTTAAATAAGGGAATTCTTTTCGCGAGATCCCGCTTGGCGAAGCCCATCTCACACTATAAACGTGAGCAAACTCTCACCCCACACGTGCAGCCAGATGCAGACCGCTCACCACGCTCATAGCATAATCAAGGAGTAACCCTTGAAATAGAGCCGTAGCTCTATCCCCCCATATCCCTGGGGGGTTTTTCATGGGCACTTAATCGGTACCGCCATCCTGTTGTACTACACTGCCACCGTTGATCACGGTCACCGTTTTACGGGGAGCCGCAGGGCGTGGAGCCACGGGGTTAGCTTTAGGCGGAACGGGTTTTACAGCCGCTGGTTTTGTCACCTTAGGAGGCGTATAAGTGCGAGCTGGAGCACGATGGGTGTTTCGTGGCGGCGTATACGTTCGCGCTGGAGCGCGATAGGCTGGGGCAGCTGGAGCGGATAAGTCCACCAGGGGGGGATCTGGCTCAACCGGAGTCACTGCTTTAGGTTTTTCAGGGGGCGTATCAGCAACCGTTTCAACTGGGGCAGCATCTGCATCAAACTTACCCAGCAAGGCATCTTCGATTTCCTGAATGGTGTATTTATCCGGGGTAATACTTTGATCGTTGGGGGGGCGTACGGAAACGCTGAAATTGCCCTTCTGGGACAAAAGCGTCATAAGGTTGAGGCGATCTTCTGGGACGGCCACGGTAATATCATTGGAGGGTCGGCTATTACTGCTAGATGTCGCGATCGCTTCGGTACTATATTGTCCTCCCACAACCAACAGCTTTGAGCGCTGTAAAATGGGAATGGTGATCAACTTACCCCGACGGGTTGGGTTGGGGTCGGACAGAGAGGCCATAATATCCACATAATCGCCGGGTTTCATCAGATAAGCATTGGGAGCAGTAATCGTAAATGCCCGATGTCCTTCAGGCAGTTGGCTTGCTACCGTTGTATTCGAAGTATTGGGCATCGCCACACGTTTATCGTGAATCACTTCTCCCTGGAAAAGAGAAGTGGTGGCCACCTTGCCCAGAATTGCAACCCCCGGCTTGTACTCCATATAACCTTTAGGGAGGTAAGCAATGGGCATTTCTTTAATTTCAATCATGGGTTCAGCCAAAGCAGTTCCAGGAGAGACATCCTGCTTCAGAACCATAACCTTTACCATTCGCGACTGACCTTTCAGGGGGTCCGCAATGCTGTTGAGATAACTCAAAGCCATAAAGCTGGCTAAAGCTGCAATCGCTGCCGAGATGCCCAGCATCTTTTTGTTCACTTCCAAGGCCTGCAGTTTATCCATAAAGGGCAGAACACGGCGTGGTTTTTCAGGTTTGTTTGGCAGCGTGTCGGTAGCTGGAGCTGGCCGTCGCTCTTTTTTGGGCGGCGGAGGGGTGCTGGATGCCCCCCCAAAGAGACTTTCACTCAGTTCTGCCGTTGAAGGCAAATCACCTGTAGGTTCAGGGGCAGTAAACGGATTATCCAACTCACCGGTACCCGCCAAATCCTGGGTATCCGATTTGCGGCCCCGCAGCTTTTCTCGCAAACTGTCCATTGATGACATCTTGTCTATCCTCCCTGACCAAAGGTACGCGATGAAACGTACAATGTAATTATAGTTTGCCCACGGTAAGGGCTTGTGCTCGGGACGGCGCCTAGAGTTAAGTTCACATTAACTTTAGTTTTTCTATGTGATAAGCCCAGCATAAAATTGGGGGGTTCCTGGCTTTTTTCCAAGGCCGCAACCCAAGCCTGCATCTCTAGGTCACCGGGAAAATCCAAGTGCCAATGCTGATCGGTTTTGGCCAGATAAAAAGCCAAAACTTGGGGTAAAGCGGCCTTCGTCAGTTGTACATACACGCGACGAGAGCCTGTATCCAAGCGTTTAAGCTGCGCTTGAGGATACAGCAGCTCAGAGGGTAACTCCTGAGCTGACGCAGGCCAGGCCAAAACAAAAGTGGCAATGGCTCCACACAGGATGTGTAATAAACGTTTCATACTCTGATTATAGGCGAAATGGTATAATCAAATCCAACTATTTCCTTAGGAAACAGTCCACCGCCTGCGGGGCAGCCATGAGCCAAACGATCAATGCCTATCTCTATGAAACCCTGGACGGCGTACCAGAAGACCTCGGAGCCTTTGTCTTAGAAGCCGTGGCCCAATTGAGTGACGAGGCCCAGGTCAGTGGTCCAGCGCTGAGTTATAGCGAAAAGATGGACTCGTTACGGTATGCCTATACCAGTTTGGTCAACTATTTAATTGAGCACCGCTTGACCGATTTGACACCGGGGCAAAGAGTCTTTATCAACACGGGCGCCTTGGCTGATCAAGCTGAGTTTGAAAATGAACAAGGGCATATTTTTCAGGTGGAACTGTTACCCACCCCAGTTTATGAGAAATTACGGACAGCCATTCTGGATCTGAGCGAATTAAAACTGCCCAGTTGGAGTCATGTTATCTACCGGGCCGAAGATCAATTTAACGCCATTGCCCTCGGAGCCTTGGAACCCGTGGGGTTGGATAAAAAAAACTTGGCAAAATTCCGCGCCACACGGAGTTTGGAACAAGCCGCCCTGTCTTTTGAACAATCGGCCTTGCTGAACAATACCTATGATGCACTTCAAGCCCAAAGTCAGGCCCTCTACCAAGAAGTAAACAGCTTGCTCAACAGTTATTACCAAGAAGTGCGTCGCATTCCTGACTTACAAAGAATGCTGCTCCAAGCCCAAGGATATACAGCCTTAGTCAGCGAACGCAATCCCACCCTTGAACAAAAAGAAGAGCTCAAGCGCAGTGTGGTTGATAATTCAGCGCGTCTCGGGCAGGAAATACGCCATTACGCCGACCGTGTTGCCACCATTATGGAGCAAGTGCGCGAACATGCTGCACACATCGATTTACGCAATCAAAAGTTGCGCGAGGTGACAGGGAAGTTAATTCACTCGGGCGTTCAAGAAATGGGCAGCGTCCGCAACCGCAGTGATTTGGTCTTTGATGAAGAAACCCTGCGCCTGATCAAAGCCAATATCAACAGCATCAGCAATTTTGCCGTCAGCCAAGCCCGTAACTCGCCGCAGCGCATCCCTGAAAGCACCAGCCGGATTTTACTGACCGCCCATACCCGTTCTGAAGATCCTGTGGATGACAGCTACTGTACTGTACAAAACGTGATTCGTGCTTTTGAGAAAGTATTGGCCATTCATACCAATCTTTTTGACTACGATGAGGCCGAGCAACCGATTATTCCTCCCGTCATCATTGAGCCCATTCGCAACTATGTCGAGTGGGCCGATGAGCGCTTTATCCTGGGATTTGTCAGTGGTGAAATTGGACGCAATGGGCAAAAATATAGCTTTAGCCCGGTTGATTTAGCCGTATTACGGGCCTGTGGTCAATATGCTTTTCGTGAGCGCGTCTTTGATTACCGGGGCAACCGCTTAGAAGGGAATTTAATGGCGGACTATTCGGCCCGGATGGAATCCAAAACAGCAGTACGCTGGACCGGTGAAGAAAAAAAATTCCGCATGGTCACTGTTTGGCAGGAAATGGATGCCGCCAGCCGCAGTGAAGCGGTTGATGACTACATCGAATTGTTATTCCACGCCGTCAACGATTTTCCTGCTCCTTTGCACATCAGTCGCCGCAAACTGGCAGTTATGCTGCGTTATATCTGTATTGAAAACCCCGTCAAAACCGTGGCTCTGCTGTTGCGTTATGTCGCGGATCGTGAACCCGAAGAAGCACGAGACACCCTGCTGTATTTGGCTGAGCACAACCGGGAAAAAGCCCGGCAGTTGATTGTCCAAGGGGTCGATCTGTACCGCAATATCCTCAATGAACGGCCTGAACACTACATTTTACAAATTTTAGGCGGCTTAACATGAAGATCTGGCTACTCAATGGGCCCAATCTCAATTTGCTCGGACAGCGTGAGCCTCACCATTATGGAGCCCAGACCCTGACAAGCATTACCACTGAATTGACGCGTTTAGCCCAGACCTTGGGTGTCACCCTGACCTGTCATCAGAGCAACCATGAAGGCGTCTTAATTGACTGGGTACATGAAGCCTGGGAAACAGGGGTGAAAGGGCTGATTCTAAATCCGGGTGGGTACACCCATACCAGCATTGCCTTGGCAGACGCACTGCGCGCTACCGCGCTGCCCACCCTTGAAGTTCACCTGAGTAATATCCACGCTCGGGAAACTTTTCGCCACCACTCATATATTGCCCCCGTCGCCTTGGGACAAATCAGTGGCCTCGGTGCACAAGGATATGTACTGGCCTTACAGGGCTTAGTCAAGCATTTAAATTCAGAGGCCTGAATCGTCAAATAAAGGCAGTTGGGTTTGGTAACCCACGGGGGGTTTTAACCCCAAATGGGCATAAGCCTGGGGCGTCACCACCCGCCCCCGCGGCGTGCGATGCAAAAAACCTTGCTGCATCAAAAAAGGCTCATACACTTCTTCGATGGTCACAACATCTTCACTGATGGCTGCCGCAATGGTTTCAACCCCCACCGGGCCCCCGTGATAACTCTCAATGATCGTTTCAAGAATCAGACGATCAGTGGGATCCAAGCCACGGGCATCAACCATGAGTAAGTCGAGCGCTTCAGTGGCAACGGCTTCGGTAATATGTCCATGGGCTTTCACAGCCGCAAAATCGCGCACACGCTTGAGTAAACGGTTGGCTACCCGTGGCGTTCCTCGTGAGCGTTTGGCCATCGCCAAAGCTCCGGCGGGATCAAGTTGCACTTTTAACACTTGGGCACTTTTTATTAAAATCTGCTGCATTTCTTCAGGGGTGTAAAAATTCAAGCGATGTACCAAGCCAAAACGGGTGCGCAATGGGGACGAAATAGAGCCAGCCCGTGTTGTTGCTCCAATCAAGGTAAACGGTTTTAAAGCCAGACGCTTAATGCGCGCGGATTGCTCTTTACCAATGGTTAGATCGAGGACAAAATCCTCCATGGCCGGATATAACATCTCTTCGGTCACTTTATTCAGGCGATGAATTTCGTCGATAAAAAGAATATCCCCAGGCTGAAGGGCAATCAATAAGCCCACAATGTCACGCGGACGCTGCAAAGCAGGAGCCGAAGTAATACGTATTTGGGACCCCATCTCAGC
>DLGM01000340.1 GCA_002482705.1 Cyanobacteria bacterium UBA7694 | reverse complement strand
ATGCCTTCCTTGATCTGATCAACACGCATCAACACGCCTCCTTGTTGGCTTTCCTGGGTTTTAGGCTGAACTGAATGGGTCTGGCCAACCGTTTGAGTCACCTCCTGCTGAGTTATGGGTTTACTTGTAATGGGTTGCCAAGCTTCACACAAAATATCAAGTGAACGCTGGCTAATCAACCCGTAATAGCGAACGCCATTTCGAGGGGCTACACTCCAATCTTGATACCCCAGTGCTTCAAGTTCTCCGACCGCATCTGCTGACAAAGCCAGATTAATCTCAAGCCTGCCGCATTTTGTGACTTTGGCAACCCGTTGATTTCCACTAAAAAAGCTAACACCAGAGGCCAACTCCCGTTTTTCGAGTCCTTGTGATATAAGTACTCCACAGGCCAGGGCAATACGCTCAAGTGCAGCTTGTTGGGATTTTGATTTCTGGCCAGTTTCATCTGTCTGGGCATCATCATCCAACAAGGCATCTTCAGCTTCGAGTTCCTCTAAGGTTTCAACAGGCTTGGGGCCTTCAGACGCTGCGGGGGTTTCGTTGAGCAGAGTTAAAAACTCCGCTTCCATTTCCAATGCTGTTGCAAAGCGAAGCTCTTTTCGAGATTGTACAGCCCGGAGTAAAAAGTCCTGCCAAACACGCGGAATACTCTGACCTGCTTTGGTTTCGCTGGGGTGAATGGGCTTAGCTGTAATCTGAGGCCGTTTTTGTGGATAGGGGTGTTGTTTACAAGCCAATTCATACAACGTCACCCCCAAAGCAAAGGTATCTCCTGATTGATCCCAATGCAATTGGCGGCCATCTACCAGGTCAGGGGCAATATATGCATCAGAGCCTACCCAGGTATCTGTACCTGTCGATTCTTTGGCTACATTAAAATCGATCAAAACGTAGCCACGGCCAGGCTCATGCAGAATATTGAGTGGTTTAATATCGCGGTGATAGAGAACTTTTCCTGCCAGCTCACCTGTTTTTTGTTCACCCTCATGCAAATAGCGCAAGGCACTTAACATGTCTTCAGCCACATTGAGAATGCTCTCCCAGGGCAGGCGTTTTGGCCCCCAGGCATAGGCAGAGAGTGAATCACCACTCAGGTACTCCATCGTAATATAATAGCGTCCCCCCGGCAGTTGACCAGGCCAATAGACTTTGACAATATTGGGATGATTAATCTGATCTAGCAGATTGTATTCCTCAACCAAATGATTCAAAGGAACACTCTGATTGAGAATCTTGAGAGCATAATATTTATTTTTAAGGGTGTGGCACACTTGGTAAACCTGAGCAAATCCGCCCCCACCCAGGTGGCGGATCACGGTATACTCCAAAATTTGCTCACCGGGCTGTAACTGTCGATTAGGGTCTTCATCAAGACTTGAGCCAGTCATATTTTCCGCCGTGGACGGATCCTTTAAATTCTCTTCCAACACCATCAACAGTTCAGAAACAGAGCCAAAACGCCAATCAAGCTGAGTAGTATAAAGGTTTTTCATGACCTCATCAATCCAAGCCGGACAATCGGTATGAAATTTAGAAGGTAAATACTCATCCGGCAGAACGCCGCCCAGTGTTTCAAGTGCGAGAGGAGACTCAAATGGCACTTTGCCACACAGCAGTTCGTACCAAATGACTCCCAAACTGTAGAGATCTGAGGAATTGTAGACCTCATAAGCATCGAGTCCCAATGTTAGCTCTGGAGGTAGGTAACGCTGATCGCTGTTCTCTTCTAAAGGCTTCCAAACAGTTTGAGTCGTACTACCTGGCAAATAGGCCAAATCAAAATTCATCAATTGCGGGCCATAAGGGGTCATCAGAATATTTTCGGGCCGTAGATTTCGATGAATGATTCCCTGCTCATGTGCTGCTGACAACCCTGCTGCCAGGCCTCTCACGAAATCGAGGCTTTCTTGCCAGGTAAAAGCAGAGGCCACATTCCTGCGTTCATCCAGCGTTTTGCGCAGCGTTCCTTCTTCTGACCAATCAAGAATTTCAACGACTTGCTCAGATTCCAAGTCATATTGTCCTTTTAAAGAAACGAGGTTGGGATGAGAACCAATTGCTTCCAAAGCATCGTAGTTTCTTAGCATCCGATTTTTTAAGGCTCTGCGCTCGCTGTCAGCCAGGGTAACGGGTAAGCTAAACACTTTAAGTCTTTGTTGTTTGGAAGTAAAACTCCCGCGTGTTGAGCGGGCCAGGTATTCGGTCAGATATTCTTCCTGAGCCAGTACCTCTTCCACTTTGTATCCCATAATCACAAGCGGCTCATCTTTACGAGGCCGCCCCCTGCCTGTTAGAGCCATTGCAATGCGTTCTTGTTCAGAAATTAATTCCTGGGACAAAATCCGCCGGGGGGCTTTAATCCGAGCAGGATCTTTAAGATACTCACTTAGATTTCTGTTCAAGACAAATGTCAGAGATTTGCACTGACCTCTGAGTCCAAGTTGACTATCTTCCCTTGCAATCACGACAATGCCTTGTACCCAGGTATGTCGTAAGCTGGCATTGACCCGTTCCAACATCGACTTCAAGACACGGCATTTGTAATTGAGGCCTTTGTGGGGATTTTTTCGTTCGCGCCCATCATTGAGGTACCAAGTGGTATCATCGCCATTAATGGATCCCCCCCAATCCTTCACTTCAATGACATAAACAGCATGAGGTGTAACAGCAATACAGTCTATTTCAAGAAAACGAGATGCCTTATCTGGGATTTCAAGGTTGGGGATCAGAATGTATTCTGGGCCAAATGCTTTGAAGTGAGTCCAACCATTTTGTGGGGCCTGTGGAGGTAAACCATAATCAAGAAACGCCAGTACTCGACGTTCGCCTTCGTTTTGTGGCAATTCCCCATGTTTGGGCAAAATGATTCTTGCCATTAGCTTAGCCTCTCTTCTTTGGCTTTAAACATTTGCCAAACATCCATCAAACACCTATGCCTGCTTATCTTTGCGTGGAGTATTGCGCTTTTGCTCTTCGATCCAAAGATCGAGCTCGGACTTTTTAAAGCGCCATGCACTTCCCAGCTTAAATCCTGGGATCTTATCCATCTGCGCCCATTGATAAATGGTACGCTCTTTGATTTGCAGGTAGTCTGCAACTTCCTGCAGGGTCATCAGTTTTTCAAGAGGATTTTCTTTGTCTGTCATGCTTCTATTGTAACGCAACCAAATACAAATTCAAAACACTTAATGTCAACAAATGTCAGCAAATGCATTTATAAGGCTTGAAAATCTATTCAGTGTTAGTATATAGTATCAAATAAGACCAAACATAAGCTAAACACACCTCACTTCACTCTCTGCAAGGTTGGTCAAATTTACTGTTGAGGTATTTTCCCTTGACCAACTCCTATTTTGCGCAGCACTACTCTTCTATTCGCTATCCGATCTCGCATACAGTTTCTGAGCCTGGACTACGTCGCGCCCAACAAGGAGCGATTCATGCGATTAATGCTTACTTTACACTCAATAAAGAACCAGGTATTGTCACACTTCCAACGGGATCAGGCAAAACTGCTGTTTTGATGCTGAGCGCATTTACTCAGCAAGCCAAGCGCGTCCTGGTGGTTACACCCAACCGTTTGGTACGCAAACAAACAGCCGATGGTTTTCGAGAGCTGAGTGTTCTTAAACGTGCCGAAGTGCTTCCAGAAAATATCGCTTATCCCAAGGTATTAGAAGTGACTCAGCAAATACGGGACACAGAAACCTGGTCAAGCTTAAAAAGCTATGATGTGGTCGTCAGTACCCCACATTGCATCAGCCCGCATTATGAAAAAATTGTGGCTCCACCAGATGATCTATTTGATATGGTGCTCATTGATGAAGGTCATCATGCACCAGCCATCACCTGGAAGCGTATTCTGGAGTCATTTCCTCAAGCCAAGCGGATTTTATTTACCGCTACACCCTTTCGGCGCGATAAGAAAGAAATTCAGGGTCACTTTATCTATGACTTTCCCCTTGGAGAAGCCTGGAAAGACGGCATCTATAGTGAAATTCGTTATGTGCCTGTTACGGGTGAACTCAATGAAGAAGAAACGGCTGATATACGCATTGCCCAAACAACAGAATCGGTCTACCGCCAGGATCAAGCCGATGGCTACGCACATTCAATTATGATCCGTACAAACAACAAAAAACGGGCTTTGGAGCTGCTTAAGATTTATCAGGAAAATACAGGCTTAAAACTAGCTCCCATTTACAGTGGGATTCCAGACAAAGAGATTTCCACTACGATTTCGGCACTTCGGTCTCATCAAATTGATGGGGTGATTTGTGTCGATATGATGGGAGAAGGCTTCGACTTTCCGAATTTGAAGATTGCAGCCATTCATGTGCCCCATAAATCCTTACAGGTCACACTACAGTTTATTGGTCGATTTGCTCGCCCCGGAGAAAAAATCGGTATGGCCAAATTCATTGCTGCACCCGCGTTTATCGAGGGCGAAAGCGTAAAACTGTATAACGAAACAAAAGCTTGGCAAGATATCGTCATCAATTTAAGCGAATGGGCCATTGGCCGAGAGAAACAAAATCGCGAAAACCTGAAAACCTTTGAAGGGCCAGATATTTTTGATTCTGCACTCGAAGATCTCTCGCTTTACTCCTTAGCCCCCTATCAACACGCCAAAATCTACTCTATACCTGAAGATGTTGAAATCAACTTAATTCAACTCTTGAATTTCAAAGGCCTGGAGATTGCTTATCGCAATTACAGCCATGAATTATCGACGGTGATTTATGTGATCAGAGAGATTGTGGAACCCAAATGGTCGGGTGCTGAGCATATTCAGGCTATTTCACTTGATCTGGTGCTGATTTACTTCGATCAAGATAATCGTCTTTTATTCATTAATTCAACCCGAAAATCTGAGAGCCTTTATGAGCATCTCGCCTCTCAATTGGCTGCGGAACGCCAAAGACCACTACCTATGCATGAAATCAATCGGATTTTGCTTGATATGAAAGAATTAAAGTTCCACAATGTTGGCATGAAAGCGATGACAACACCGGATCCAAACCTTTCCTACCAAATCTCAGCAGGAACAAGTGCTGACAAAAGTATCGACCAACTCGACAGTGAACAATTTTTTCAGGGACATGCTGCCGGTACAGGTAAGGAAAACAATCAAAAATCAACTCTGGGTTACAGTTCAAACTCCAAGCTTTGGGGGATTACCTATCAGCAGATTCCAGAACTTATTGAATGGTATCAGGCCCTGGCGACAAAAATTCGCCGAAAAGAACAGCCCATCACTGGGACTGGACTAGATAATCTTTCTGTGGGTGAAGAAATATTTGGGATTCCCGATAATGTTTTATGCGCACATTGGGATCCTTCACTTTACAAAAAGTCAGGAGTACAAGCCTTCTGGACAGATGAAAATGGCGATTCAGTGAAGACAAATTTGCTTCAGTTGGAGATTCAAATTCTTCATGAAGAAAGCAGCCAAGAGCAGCTATGTATACAGATTTCAGCAGATTCAAATTTTAGAACTCAGCTGTTATACAGTTTGAAGGAAGAACGTTTATTTCAGGCACGACCAGGACTTTATCACCCCATGACAATCACTAAAGGCACAGATAAAGTGGACTTATTAGACTATTTAATTAGCCANNGCCACCCATTAATGTTCCGATGCATTGATACAACCGTTCTTCAAGGACGCACACTTTATCGAAACTCCGTTCAACTGGATGAGGGCTTACCTGAAGATCTGTTCGAGATCCTGGACTGGAAAGCTTTTGGAGTCAATATTCAGAATGAAGAAGGCCCAGAAAAAGGCGGGTTGATATCCATTCAAAGTTACTTAGCCAAGCATCTGGATAGTCATCAAGCCATTTTTCACGACCACGGTTCAGGGGAAATGGCAGACTTCATAACTCTTCAGGAGATTGAATCTAATTATGTGATCAGTCTTTACCATTGTAAGGGTTCAGAAAAACCAACTCCAGGTGCTCGTGTGACAGATGTTTACGAAGTCATGTCTCAAGCCATGAAATCTGTCAATTGGCTTCAGATTTCACGTATCTACCGACAAATATATCATCGACATAAATCAACGGGCAAAAAATTTATTAAAGGCTCTTTAGACGATTTTCATCAAGTCGCTCTCAATACCCGAAAGCTCGGCATTATTTTCAAAGTAATTGTCGTTCAACCAGGCATTTCTCAAGCAGCAATTGACCAAAAAATTAACAGAGTCATCGCCGGAGTGAATTACTATATACGAAAAACAACCGGGGAACATATCTTATTAATGACTTCTGCGTAACACTATGCGAGCCAACGATCGCCATCAACCAGACGCCGCTACGCTCTGCTGGTTATGGCGATCGTTGGACTTGGAATACTCTGTGGGGAGATTTCTGCGTATCGTCGCCCCACACAATAAGAAGATATACACGGTGAATCATGATTACCCTTCAAGCCATTGACGCCACTCAGCTTGCAACCTACGACCAAATCCCGATGATCGTACAGGTACGCAGCGAATACCGCATTGAAAGAGTCAATGCGGGGCTCGGGGGTGTACGTCTGATTGAAACCGAAGTAGCACCCTACAACAAAGATCTCGCAAAATATGCCCAAATGACCGAATTGGCCAGCCAGTTTGACCTCAGCAACTGGGGTTTTCTAATTGCCTATGATGACCAGACGCCCGTCGGCGGCGCAGCGGTGCTCTGCCACACCCCCACCATCCACATGTTAGCCGGACGCACCGACCTCGCCGTCTTATGGGACATCCGCGTCGCCCCCACGCACCAGGGCCAAGGCGTCGCCCAGCTACTCTTTACACGGGTCAAACGCTGGAGCCAACACAGAGGGCTGACACAACTAAAAATCGAATGCCAAAACAACAATGTCGCCGCCTGCAAGTTTTACCACAAACAAGGGGCCGTGCTTGGAGAGATCAACACCTACGCCTATTATCATGAGCCCGAATGCGCCCATGAAACCCAGCTGATCTGGTACCTGGATCTTTAAGATCAAAGCCCACCTTGCCTTCACAGGCCCCAAAGATCCTGAGGGCCTTTTGGCAAATCGGGCAAACTACAGTATATTTAAAAGTACCTTCGGGTATCCCATCACAAGGAAAGCGCACTGAGCCTGACTGCCCCCCCTCAGCGATGCCCTCCCAGTCAGGACACTGACATATAAACCGTATGCCAAACCCTGATCGCGAAATACTGCTGGCTGGCTCCGAATACCACGACGCCTATAGCGACCTAGCTTGGGTCCGCCGCGCCCCCCACGGCAACTGGGCCATCCGCCTGCTCGGCTTTGTGCTGCGCAAAGCCTTCCGCAAAGGCTGCTCCAGCATTACCTTCGACCACGCCAGCTTCACCCAGGCCACGGCCCATATCCCCCCGGATCATCTGGTGGTGCTGGCCCCCACCCACCGCAGCATGATGGACTTCTTGGTCTGTTCCTACCTGTGTTTTGCCCATCCCGAACTCAAAATTTCGATCCCCTATATTGCCGCTGACCTGCAATTGGGCAAACTGCCGTTTTTGGGCTGGTTGCTCAAACAGGCCTATGCCTTTTACATCAAGCGGGGGCAGGGCAAACCCGACCCGGAACTCAATGCCCAGCTCCGGCAACTGGTGACAGCCAAACAAACCTTAGAAATCTTTATCGAAGGCACCCGCAGCCGGGCCCGCCAATGCCTGCCCCCCAAACGCGGCCTGCTGCGTGCCCTGCAACAGACGGGCGTAGCCTGTACCCTGCTGCCAATAGCCATTACCTATGACCGCATCCCCGAAGAACAATCCCTGATGAGAGAACTGGATGGGGGCCCCAAACCCCTGATGCGCTTAGGCCCCCTGATCAAATGGTGGCTGCAACTCATCCAGGGCAATATCCACATTGGCCGGGTCCACATGGTCTGTGGCGAACCCGTGGTCATGGACAATAACAGCGATGTGCATGCGGTCAGCCATGCGGTGATGCAACAGTTACAACAAAGTTATATCGTGACCACCTACCATTTGCGGGCTTTTTTGCACCATCACCCAGAACTGGGTTACACCCTACAGAGTTTGACCGAGGCCATCCAAGAGCGGGGTGGCACGGTGCTGCACAGCCCCCTCGAAGACGTGGGCCACGTTGCGCGGAAAACCGAGTACACTCTGCGTTATCAGTGGATGCACCTGTTTTACCCGGATTTACTGGCCCATCGCCCCAACCATCCGATTGTGCAGCACCATGTCCACACCCACAGCTTTTCCGAGCGTTACAGCCGGGTCGCTTCCACCCGCCCGGATGAAGCACTCAGTGCCCTGCTGCAAGCCCTATTTAGCCCTCTGGAGCAGGCCTATACCCAGCTGATCGAAGTGGTATCCCAGCACAAGGGGTTACCCTTTGCCCATCCCAAAGCTTTTGTGGCCCAACACCCGGAATGTTTTTTACCCATGGTCGAAGAGGCCCTGGCCCACCTCACCGCCGCCAAACTGCTGATCAAACGCGATGACCACACAGGTTTTGAACTGGGAGAAACCTGGAAAAGTCAGGCCGAACGGTACCGGGCCGCCCTATGGGGCAAGAGCCCCGTATTGGGAAGTTCTCAACACTAACCCACCTGGGCCGGAAGCGCACCCAAAAGGTTCTGGCCCAGAGAAAAACTTGTTTGCCCCCCACAGCCTTGATGGAAACACAGGGGAGGACTATGATGGATTTACAATCGCAGTAACTCCACAAGCAGGCCTCCATGAGCGAAACCACCCCGTCAGCACCCTATTGGAGTCAGTCCGTTGCCATAACCGGGCAAGAACTCGCCAGCACCCCCCAGGGATTAAGCACACAGGAAGCCTTCGCCCGCCTGCGCCAGCATGGCCCCAACAGTTTGCAGAGTAAGTCGCAGGCCTCGGCCCTGGGCCTGTTGATCAACCAGTTTAAAAGCCCGATCGTCTTGATCCTGATTTTTGCTGCCCTGATCTCCGCTTTTCTGCAAGACTGGCCGGACGCGCTGATTATTTTGTTGATTGTCTTGGGCAGCGGGCTGCTCAGCTTTTACCAAGAATATGGGGCCAACAATGCCGCCAAGCGCCTGAAGGAACAGGTGTCGTTTAAAACCAGCGTGTTGCGCAATGGGCAACCCCTGTTGTTACCGACCGCCGAGATTGTACCGGGGGATGTTGTGCAGCTCTCCGCCGGGAGCCTCATTCCTGCTGACGGCATCATTCTCAGCGCCAAAGACTTTTTTGTCGATCAGGCGGTGCTGACAGGCGAGACCTTCCCGGTCGAAAAAAAGCCGGGAATCTTGCCTGCTAACAGCAGCTTGGCCCAACTCACCAATGCGGTCTTTATGGGCACCAGTGTGCGCAGTGGGCAAGCCCGTGTCATGAGTGTCAAAACCGGCCTGCACACCGAGTTTGGCCAAATCGCCAGCCGCCTGAATGTGCGCCCGCCCCAAACGGAATTTCAGAACGGCATTCGCCAACTGGGTTATCTGCTGACAGAAATCATGTTTGTGCTCGTGCTGGGGATTTTCTTTTTTAATGTCCTGTTCCACAAGCCCGTGATCGATTCGTTCCTGTTTTCAATGGCCCTGGCGGTGGGGCTGACTCCCCAGCTTTTACCGGCGATCATCAGCATCAACCTCGCCAAAGGCTCTCAGGCAATGGCCCAACGCGGGGTGATTGTGCGACGCTTAGAGTCGATTGAGAACTTCGGCAGTATGGACGTGCTCTGTACCGACAAAACCGGCACCCTCACCCAAGGGGTGGTCAAACTGGACGGGGCGCTCGACATCCACGGGAATCCCTCGGCGGAGGTCGGAGCGTATGCCTATCTGAATGCCGCCCTGCAAACGGGCATGCCCAACCCATTGGATGCCGCCATTATCAGCCAAGGAACCCAAACCACCGAAGGCTACCACAAGGTGGATGAAATTCCCTACGACTTCACACGCAAACGCTTAAGCATTGTGGTCGCCAATCCCCAAGACACCCCCCTCCTGATTACCAAAGGGGCCTTACACAATGTGCTGGCAGCGTGTACCGCAGTCAACACAGACGGGCAGATACAGCCCTTGGATGAGAGCTACCGCACCCACATTCAAACCCACTTTGAAGCGTGGAGCGCCCAAGGCTACCGCGTCTTGGGATTAGCCACAAAGCCCCTCACAACCTCCGCTCACGGATATACACTGGCCGATGAAACGCAAATGACCTTTGCCGGATTTTTACTCTTTTTTGATCCCCCCAAAGGCGGGGTCAAAGAAACCCTTCAGGCCTTGGCCAATCTGGGGGTCCAAGTCAAGGTCATTACCGGCGATAACAATTTGGTTGCGCGTCATACGGCCCAAATGGTCGGGCTCGATGAGCATCAAATCCTGACCGGAGAAGATCTCAATCGCATGCGTGACGAAGCCCTCTGGCATGCAGTGGAAAACAACACCATTTTTGCAGAGGTTGACCCCAACCAAAAAGAACGGATTATCCTGGCCCTCAAAAAACGGGGGCACGTCGTGGGCTACATGGGAGACGGGGTCAACGATGCGCCCTCTTTACACAGTGCCGATGTGGGCATTTCTGTAGAGAATGCCGTGGATGTGGCCAAAGAAGCCGCCGATCTGGTCTTGCTCAAGCAGGACCTAGACGTGTTGCGCCAAGGCATTGAAGAGGGACGCAAGACCTTTGCCAATACCCTCAAATACATTTTTATGGCCACCAGCGCCAATTTTGGCAATATGTTCAGCATGGCGGGTGCCTCGCTCTTTTTGCCCTTTTTGCCCATGCTGCCCAAACAGATTCTGCTGATCAATTTCTTGACCGATCTACCGGAAATGACCATTGCCACCGACCGGGTAGACACCTATTACACCGAACGCCCCCACCGCATGGACATTCACTTCATTCGCCGCTTTATGCTAGCCTTTGGCGGGCTCAGCTCAGTGTTTGACTATGCCACGTTTGCCGTTTTATTGTGGGTTTTAAGAGCGGACCCGGCCCATTTCCAGACCGCCTGGTTCATTGAATCGATCTTTTCAGCCTGCTTGGTGGTCTTTGCCATTCGCACCCGTTTGCCCCTGCTCCAGAGCCGCCCCAGCAATGCCATGCTCACCGTCACCGGTACGGTCATGCTCGTCACCTTGGCCTTGCCCTATTCCCCCCTGGCAAGCCCATTGGGGTTTACCCCGCTGCCCTTTACCTATTTAGGGGTCATCTTGGCCCTGGTGCTCTGTTACCTCATCTCCGCCGAGGTGACCAAGCAGTGGTTTTACCGTTGGATGAAGGATTAAACGCTTACTCACAAAATCTTCAGGCCCTCAAGGGCAGCCAGATTTTGGGGCTGGGGAATCTCTGCGAAACGACGGTCACCCCAGCGCCTCACACATCTCCCGCCATTCCGGCGGCCCCGTTCCAAGCGCAGCCTTTGCAGCGATCCGCCCAACACGTGGACAGTTTCCCCACTGAAGTGGTGTGTAATCTGGCCGACAGCCTTTCAACTTCAGCAACCCTAATAGGGTGCTGCGGCCATTCAAATGCCCGCTATTCTTCCCCTTCACGGTGAAGATTTAATCATCCCTCTTGAGAAAATCCTGATACACCATGCATAAATATTTGCCCCAAAGGATTATAATTAAAATCAGGTTGAACGCTATCACACGCTAGAAAATCAGGCCACATGTCAGAATTTATTGATTATTATGCCACCCTGGGGGTTTCCAAATCCGCCAGCCAAGACGAAATTCGCAAGGCCTATCGCAAACAGGCCCGTCAGCACCACCCAGACGTCAATCCCGATGATGCGGAGGCAGTACAACGGTTTCAGCGGCTCAGCGAAGCCTATGAAGTGTTACAAGACCCCGACAAGCGCAAGAAATATGATCAGTATGGCAAAGACTGGGAACATGCCGATCAAATTGAGCAGATGCGCCAACAACAGGCCCGTGCCCACACGACAGGTGCTCCCCCCGGAGGCGACGACGCAGACTACTCCGATTTCTTCCGCTCCATTTTTGGCGATCAGGGCTTCAAC
>DLGM01000303.1 GCA_002482705.1 Cyanobacteria bacterium UBA7694 | reverse complement strand
AATCCTTACAGCGCAAGGTCTAGACTGTTGAGAGCTACATCCCTGAACAGAACATTTTGCGAAAAAGTGTAAAATGTTTTCATTCGGAGGACTTTATTTTGAAAATTAAGCTTTGGGGTACGTATGGTGTTGTATGAATTGCCCTGCATGTATTGAACAATTGATTGCGGTTGAGTTCCAGCACATTGAGGTGGATGTCTGCCTGATGGGCTGCCAAGGGGTGTGGCTGGATGAGGGGGAATTGACTTATTTACAGCCCCATATCCACGCGCATACTTTTGTGAGCATGCCATCGCGCACGCGTAATGCCCCCTTGCGCTGTTGTCCACGCTGTGACCGTCCCATGGATGTGGGCCATTTGCAGTCTGGTGGCCCCTTGCTTGATCACTGCCCGGCTGGCCACGGTCTGTGGCTGGACGCCGGAGAGCTGCAAGGTTTATTGGCCACTGGGGGAGGCGGGTCTGAGCCTGCTGGTCCGCTCGATTTTCTACAGAGATTATTCACCCCGAAGGAGTTGTCATGAATATCGTCCTTGCGATCTTAGGTTTGGGATTGGTGATCGCGTTGGCTGTAATTGGTTTTGTTATTCAGCTTTATAATGCGCTGGTGCGTCAGCGCAATGAAGTACGTAACGCTTGGGCGCAAATTGATGTGCAGCTCAAACGCCGTCACGATCTGATTCCCAATTTGGTGGCCACCGTCAAAGGCTATATGCAGCATGAGCGCGAGACCTTGGAAGCGGTCATCAAGGCACGGCAGCAGGTGGTCGAGCTGCGCGGTGGTAGTGTACAAGAGCGGGCGCAGATGGAAAACATGCTCTCACAAACCCTCAAGTCACTGTTTGCCCTGACGGAAACCTACCCGGAACTACAGGCCAATGAGAGCTTTCTGGCCTTGCAGGAAGAAATCACCAGCACCGAAAACAAGATTGGTTTTGCCCGGCAGTATTATAATGATGCCGCCATGGAACTGGGCAATAAAGTCGAGCTGTTTCCCAGCAATCTGGTGGCCGGGATGTTCAATTTCAAGCCCGAGCCCTTCTTTGAAGTGGACAGTGCCGCTGAACGTACGGCCCCGCAGGTCAGTTTTGGATGATCCACGCTCAGATTCGAGCCAACCGCCGCAAAGCCATGCTGCTGGTCGCCCTGATGGCGCTGTTATTGTTGGCGACCGGCTTTGTGGCCGCCGAGCTGTACCAGCCCGGCAGCGGCCCCTGGGGGCTGCTGGTGGCTTTTGCGGTCTGGCTGGGGCTGACGCTGGTGAGCTATTTTCAGGGCGATCAGATTTTTCTGGCCCTGGCGGGTGCCCATGAAGTGCGCAAAAAAGATGCGCCCCAGTTGTACAATGTGGTCGAAGAAATGTGCCTGGCTTCGGGTTTGACGACCCAACCGCGCATTTATCTGATCGATGCGGCGGCACCCAATGCCTTTGCCACCGGGCGCAGCCCGCAACACGCGGCCGTGGCGGTGACCTCAGGGCTCTTAGAAACCCTAGACCGCAACGAATTGCAGGGGGTCATTGCCCATGAATTGGCGCATATTCACAACCGCGATATTTTATACATGAATATCGCGGGCATTATGGTTGGGGCCGTGGTGCTGATTGCTGAAAGCGTCCGTTATTTTCGCCCCCACTCCGAGCGGCGGCGCACCCATTCTAGCCACAACAATTCAGGGGCCGATCTGCTGTGGGCGGTGGTGGCCCTGGCGCTGCTGATTCTGGCCCCGCTGATGGCGGAATTGTTATATTTGGCGATTTCGCGCCGCCGTGAATATTTGGCGGATGCCTGTGGCGCTTTGTATACCCGTTACCCGGAAGGCCTGGCCTCGGCCCTGGAGAAAATCACCGCCGGGATCGGCGGGGAGATGCCAACCTCGCGGGTACTGGCTCCGATGTATATTGCCAACCCGCTGCAAAAGGTGGGGCAGCGCTTTGCCGTCCTGCGCAGCACCCACCCCGAACCCCAGGCGCGGATTGCGATTTTGCGCGCCATGGGCGGTAAGGCGGATCTGGCCAGTTATCAACAGGGTTTTGCCCAGGTCACGGGCAAGACGCTGCGGATTGCTTCTGTGAATGTGCCCTCGGGGCCAGCCCTTGTGCCGCCGGTCGATGCCCGGACCCCTTTAGAGCGCCACCGGGAAACCACTGACTTGCTCTGGAAACAGCAGGATTTTCAGGTGCGCTCCTGCGCCTGTGGGGTCAGCTTGAAGGTGCCGCCTGCTTATAAGGGCCAAGCCATTACCTGTCCCCGCTGTCAGCAGGTGTTGCCATGAATCTGCGCTTGCCGCTGTTTGCCACCAGCCTGTGGCTGCTGAAACGCTGCGAAGGGCGGCCTTGGGCACCGCATGCCGTGTACAATCTTACGGTCGGGATGATGGCCAGTACCCTCAATGCGCTTGTGCTGCCGCACTTGCGCTTGCCTTGGGCCGGGCCTTCGCTGCTCAGGGGCTTACCTCCGGCAGTGCGTTTAGTGGTGGGCTGGTTAGCGCTCGATGTGGCGATGTATTGGCAACATCGGGCCATGCATCATGTCCCGGTGTTGTGGCGCTGGCACGCCTTTCACCACAGCGACGGTGACCTGAATGTCACCAGTGGCCTGCGTTTTCATGGCTTNNGCTGTTTGTGTCGCGACTCTATAAAGGGTGGGTGGCTGCCATTGTGGGCGTACCTCCAGCACACCTTTTGGGGTTTGAGATGCTGTTGAGTACGGCTTCATTGTTTCACCATGCCGATTTACGCTGGTCGGAAAGCTGGGAGCAGTGCCTGAGCCCGTGGTTGATCACACCCCGGCTGCACCGGCTGCACCATAGCCTGGACGCAGCAGAAAGCCAGCATAACTTCGGTTTTAGCACGACCCTGTGGGATCGGGCTTTTGGCACCTTCAGCGATCAGTCTGCATATTTCCCGGCGGGGCTGCTTGAGTATCTGCATACTAGGTAATGCTTGTGCGGGCCACATGACGCTTGTTTTGTATGAATTTGTATTGCATTTGACTTTTGTCAAAAATAAATTCATTAATTTATTTAAAAAATGTATTTTTGTGGATTTCTCCTAATTCCAAATAGTTGCTTTTGTGCGCAATCTCACTTTTTCTCTAATGCAATCAAACATAGTAAATCTGAGCATCGAACTGATTTATGCTACTCTTCGGCTGTAGACTTATCGGCATCTTTTTGTGAATGTTAATGTATGAAATCCGCTGATCGCTTTGGTTTAAATCTTAAACGGCTGCGCTTGGCTAAAGGTTTGAGCCAGGAAGCACTAGCAGCCAAAGCCCGTTTGCATAGAACCTATGTTGGTGCTGTAGAGCGGGGTGAGAAAAATATTGCCCTTACAAACATCCATAAGCTTGCGATTGCGTTGGAATGTAGCTTGGCTGAGCTTGTTGCTGGGATTCATGACGGAAAGGCAAATGAGTAATGGCATTTCAAGACGAATCACGTGAAAATGAGATGAGGGAGCTTTTTCAGCTTGAGCGTATGGATGGTGCTGGCCGGGGAGACACCGATGCTGTGCTGAAGTTAGGTGATAGTCAGATTATTGAGTTTGAACTCAAGTCGACAAGCCGAGGGAGCGTTACAACTGTGCGGGACTTTGGGCCTGAGCATATCGCTAAATGGCGCACCAAGCATTGGTTGATTGGTTTCTATGACTCTAACGAGAAACTGCAGTACTGTGTATATGCTACTCCGTCACATATGAAGCCTTGGATAGATGAAAAAGCCAGTTATGTACAACCGGATTTTGATTTGGCTCACTTTGTGCCAGACCTTATTAACCAGAGCATTATGCATCAAATTGTTGGAAATAAAGACATCTATACTCTTGAAGATGCTAAACGTATTCATAAAAAGCAGTATTCTACCCAACAGTATCGGGAAACAATGGATATTCCCAGTGGATACTCGCCGAGCAAAATGCTTCAAATTCTTAAAGATCGCTGTAGATATGTGATTGAGCGGGGCTCTACCTTAAACAACCCTCATATTCCTGCCAAGCACTTTGATAGTCTACAGAAAATCAACACAAACCATCCTGTAGTGTTGCGCGATTTGGTGAAAGAATATTTGTGTACTCTGACCTAAATTAGTGTCTTTGCTAGGGCCTCGGCTACTCGGTATGCCATAGGAGGAGCAACGGAGTTACCGATCTGGCCAAGAATCATATAGACTGCTCCGTGAAAAGACCAAGTGCTAGGAAATCCCTGGAGGATTGCACAGTCTTGAACTGAGAGCCGGAAGTGTCCGTTTTTGGTAACGAATTTATTCGCATTTTCACGACTAGCTCCTACCCCATTGGGCCAAACTTGCATCTTATCCCATATTTTGAGAGCTGCTGTGCTGCTAAGAATAGATGTTGTATGCCTTGGTCCTGTCAACCCGCTGCGAAGGGTTGGAGCAATTGCATCAAACCCGATATCCGAAAGTCCCAGAGCTTCTCTGACACCCATGCAACGTAGGATACTTTCGTTTTGAACTTCCAGATCAAATAGACTCATCTGTTGATTTTCCTGCTTTTGTTTAAGTCGCAGGTGCTCTGAACTATGAGTCGGATCTGGTGGCAGGAACTGCTTTTTGACCCGTTTTTTGTCAGTTCCAACAAAGAACAGCCTTTGGCGCTGTTGAGGGACCCCAAAAGAGTCAGCGCTGAGTTGGAAGACCGTCACATTATAATCTTTCTGGAGTGGTTCTAAGATTTCGTTTTGTACATATTCTTGGAACTTTCTGCTGCCTAGGGCTTTAACATTTTCTGCAACGAAGCCTAGAGGCTTAATGCCCTGAACGGCCCGGATGAACTCGGGAAATAGGTTGCGCTCGTCTTCTTCGCCTTTTTGGCGCCCAGCCATCGAGAAAGGCTGGCACGGTGGCCCCCCATGGATTACATCCACTTCCCCACGGAATGAGTGCCAATCAACGTTTCTGACATTACCTTCCTCATCCGTATAAATCCTCCACTCTGGCCGGTTCATTTTGAGGGTACAGGCTGCATCCCGCAGAATTTCAAAGGAGGCGGAATGCGTGAAACCAGCTCTGTCAAACCCCAAGTCAAGCCCACCGCCACCGCTGAATAGGGAAAGAGCTCGTAGGCCGTTGTTGGGAAGTTGGGGCATAAGCTCTTCTGGATTGAGTTTGGGTACATTAATGGGGTGGAGTGGTTGTGGACCCTCCCCGTTTAGGGCTTTGAGTTTGGCTGAGTGAGATGCTTTGGAGCGTTGCCGGAAAACTTCTCGCTCTTCGTCACTGAGCTCCCATCCTTCATACCAAGTGGCATTTGTACCTTCAAAGTAGTGTCCGATCAAAGTCTGTTTGCTTTTGCTCATGGGGTGTCCAGTTTTTTAGGGTAACCTTTGTAGACGGGCTTATTTCAGCTTAAGCCTTTGACAGGGCATTTGAGAAATCAATCGAGGCATAAGTCAAGCCACCAAAGGAAAGGGAGGATGTTATCTTATGTATGTGCAAAGCCCTTTACATACCGACTTATATGATAGCGAATGGGAATGCTTGAAGACAATGCTTCTTGCTCCAAACCAGTTCCCAAATAGACTGCCCCTAACAACCAAATAGAATCAGCGTAATTTTAAATTCCTTATTTGAGAGGATAAAATCGTCTCAGCAAGGAACTTTCATGAAGATCTACAAACATTCAGCTTGTAATATATCTATCAAGGCTCTCCGAGAGTCTGGGCGCCATTGCATCGGTGCGTGAACGAATACATTCTGCAACAGATAAAAGCTGCGGAGATTACCTTCATTTACTTATTTATGTTTATTTTGGCGAAATTTTGTGCATCTGGCCTTGAATCCAGAGCAGGAAAATGTTAATCTTAATTTAACTATCCCCAGGCCGGTTCTACCGTCTATGCCAAAACATCTGCTGCCTCTTTTCTCGCTGCTTTGCCTTGTTAGCTGCCAATCTTCCCCCGCCTTAATGCCTTCCTCGCGCCCAGATTCGGGCCTGCAAGCCTCTGACTTTGCCTCGACCCCTGACCGCTATTTGTGTACCGTTGAGCGCAGTCAGGATGGCAGTTCCCGTATTAAAATCATGGATTTGAGCAACCGTTCTGTGCGTGCGGTCATGATCCCAGGGCAAGTCAAAAGCCTCGATGGTTCCCCTCAGAATCAGAAGCTGTATGCTAGCGCTTTGCAAAATGGCCAGATGGCCTTGTTTGAAGTGGATATCACCCGTTTGACTGTCCAACGCACCATGTCTTTTGCCCAAGTGGGTTTAAGCCCCGATGATTTTCTCATTGATCAGGGTAAACTTTACACGGTTGGCACCCAAAACAATAAACAGACCGCGGTTATGAGTTATGATCTGGCTACCAAAGGCTGGCAACCGCTGGTGTACAACGTCAAACCGGGCATGCTCGAATTCAGCACCACGGCCCGGACCTTACAGGTTCTCAGTTTTGGGGTCGATGAGATGACGCGCACCACCATTGATGTCAACAGTAAACAGACGGTATCGGTCAACTATGACATTGCCTATTACAAGGGCGAGTCCAAAGACACCCTGTATGGGGGGGCCATTAGCCGCAATGGACGTACGGTGTTTGCCAGCGTGAATAACCGCATCAATCGTTTTGAACTTAACAAAGATCAAATCCGTGCCCTGCCGCCGATTGAAATCACTTATGCTCAGGCGCGTCACGTGGCCTTATCACGCGATAACCGCAGCATTTATGTGTCCCATGATCAGCCCAACCGGGTGAGCCGCATCCGCTTTAATCCAGACGGTATTACCTATAACATTGACGAGATAGCCTTTCCCGGTACCAATAACGAACTGGTCGTCTTTTAATCACTGATTGGGTTACAATGGGCCCATGCGTATTGCTTGGGCCACCGATATCCACCTTGACCACGCCGATTCTGAGGCTTGGTCGGTTTTTGTGGGCTCCATTCAGGTGGCGCAAGCCCAAGCCCTTTATCTGACCGGTGACCTTTCCGAAGCTCCCCGGTTGGAACAGGATTTAAACCGCTTGGCAGAAGCGATTCAGATTCCGATCTATTTTGTATTGGGGAATCATGACTATTACCATGGGCGCATTGCAGAGGTCGAAAAACGCATGGCCGCTTTAACTCAGGCCTCTGAGTGGTTGCGGTGGCTGCCAGCTACCGGCCCGGTAGCTCTCAGTCAGACGGAAGGGGTGATTGGCCATGATGCATGGTCTGATGGGCGTCATGGTGATTTTCAAACATCCTCCATTCGTCTCAAGGACTATCGCCTGATTCACGACTTTGCCGACGTCGGGGAGGCGGGCCGCCTGGCTTTATTACACCAATTGGGGGATCGGGCTGCCGCCCATTTAGCACCCCACTTGCATTCGGCCCTGGAGCAATTTGAACACACTTGGTTATTGATGCACCCTCCCCCTGTGCGCGAGGCCTGCCGGTATGGCCCAGATATGGCGGATGACAACTGGGCTCCTCACTTTACCTGTAAGGCCGTTGGCGATTTATTAGAGCGGGTCTTGCCCACCTATCCTGATCGCCGAGTCACCGTTTTAGCGGGCCATACCCACAATGCCTGGGTCTGCCAGCCTTTGCCCAACCTGACGGTGCGGGTGGGTGCTGCCACTTATGAACATCCTGCTTTGGCGGAGGTTTTTACATGAAATATCTGATCCTCTGTTTCGGATGGCTGATACTGGCCCATCCGGCTTTGGCCCAACAGCGCGGCCAAAGTTTGCCCAGCTCAACCGCCCCCCAGTTTCAGCAAGCCTATCCGATTTTACCGCTGCCGTTTAACCCGGAGCGTTTGACTGGGATTTCCCGTGCCCAGGTGCAGGCTTGGCAAGCGTCTTATGCGGACACGGTGCGCTTTCTCAATGGGCAGGAGCGGGCCCGGAAGGCCTTGGTTGCTGATACCCCGGTGGCCCGGCGGCGACAGGTGGAGCAGGAGTGGCTGGCGGCTTATAACAAGCGCCTGTTGCACGAGGTGGCTTTTTCCCATTTAGGGGGGGATGGTTTACCCCGTGGCACGATTGAGCTGATGTTATTGGCGCGTTTTGGGGGCTTGGCCAACTGGCAAGCGCGTTGGAAAGAGCTGGCCACGACCCTCAACAGTGGAACGGGCTGGGTGGTCATGGAGTACAACCTGTTTACCCGGCAACTGGAGTTGGTTGCACTGCCGGGCTCTAGCGCTGCGACGGTTGGGGGCATTCCCCTGTTAGCCATGGATATGCACGCTTATGCCTACGATCGCGATTTTGGCGTTGACCGCGCCATTTATGTCGACACTTGGCTCAATAACCTCGATTGGGAGGCTGTGAACCGCCGTTTAACGGGGTTGGGTGTGCGCCCTTAAGGGGCTAGGCGCACGAGACGAAAACCCACTGTCCCGCTTTCCGGGGCTTGGTTGGGGCGCACAATATGGCGGGNNCCACATCGGCGTAACTGCAACCGCGATAGACGCGGTGGGCGGAGCTGGCGGGGCCCACCGGATCCGTCACGGATTCGGCACTCCATGCACCATAGTTATCCTGCACAAATTCGGCCACATTGCCGGTCATATCATACAGGCCAAACCCATTGGGCTGTTTTTGGCCTACGGGTTGCGGGCGGGAAGTCAAACCCGTCAGGCTGCCTGCAAACCAGGCATAATTGCCCAGAAAACGGGGATTGCTGCCAAAGCTGTAGATGGCATTGCTACCCGCCCGGGCCGCATATTCCCATTCAGCTTCGGTGGGCAGGCGGTAGGTGCCATCCCGACGCTCATTGAGGCGGGCAATAAAGGTTTGGAGCTGATCCCAGGTGATATTTTCAACCGGGCGGGCCGGATCATCCGGTTGTTGGTGCAGAGAGGGGTTTTCTCCCATAATGGCGCGCCACTGGCGCTGGGTGACTTCGGTGGTTTGCAGTAAAAACGGTTGGCTCAAGGTCACGGTGTGCTGGGTCTCGTCGTTTTTACGTCCGGATTCATCTGCGGGGGAACCCATCAGAAAAGTCCCGGATTCAATCCGTACAAAGGTCATGCCCTGGCTATTGGCCACGGTGGCCGGCACTTCTGCCACGGGGGGCATTGTGGGGGATGGCGTCGGTTCGGGAACAGCAGAACTCCCAACTGTAGGCATCGGTATGGGGGTTGGGCTGAGAGATGGGGTGGCGCTGGGCTGCTGGCTCGGCTGAAGGTTTGAGGGTGTGGGCGTTGGTACGCCCGGATTGGATGACGGTGCCGGGCCGCAGGCCCCGAGCAATAGAAGGGTGAGCAACAGCGGCTTGCGCATATTAGGGTTTCCCCATCGGGAATTGATTGCCCATGGATGCGCGCATGGCGTTCATTTTGCGCTGCATTTTTTTATTGGGTTTACCGCCAAACAGGCCTGCTCCAGAGAGCTTCTTGATCATTTTTTGCATTTCTTGGAACTGTTTAAGCACCTGCCCTACCTCTTCAACGGTGTTGCCGCTGCCTTTGGCAATACGGCGACGGCGGCTGGGGTTGATGATTTCGGGCTTCTGACGCTCTTCTGGGGTCATTGATTGAATCATGGATTCAATGACCTTGAGCTGGGTTTCGCCCTGGGCAATGGCTTCACTGTCAATGTGGCCCCCGAGGCCGGGAATCATTTTGATGATCTGCTCAAGCGAACCCATCTTTTTGATCGCGCGCATCTGATTGAGGAAGTCTTCGAGGGTGAACTGGTTTTTGCGCAGTTTTTCTTCCATGCGCTTGGCTTCGTCGAGATCCACCACTTCTTGGGCTTTTTCCACCAGGCTGACCACGTCACCCATGCCGAGAATACGGCCTGCAATCCGGTCAGGATGGAAGTTTTCGAGGGCGTCGAGTTTTTCGCCAGAGGCAATAAACTTGATCGGCTTGCCGGNNCACTTCTTTGACCGACAGGGTTGCCCCGCCGCGCGTGTCGCCATCCATTTTGGTCATGATCACGCCGGTGATTTCGACGGCATCGTTAAAGGCCTTGGCCATATTGACCGCGTCTTGGCCGACCATGGCATCGACCACCAGCAGCACCTCGTGGGGCTTCATGACGCTTTTGATCTCTTTGATTTCGTCCATCAGGGCGTCGTCAATGTGTAGGCGTCCGGCGGTGTCGAGAATCAGGATGTCGCAGCCTTTTTCTTTGGCGGCTTTGAGGGAGTTTTTGACAATTTCGACCGGAGCAGATTCCGCTTCATAATAAACGGGCACCTGAATTTGTTGGCCGAGCACAATCAGCTGCTGAATGGCGGCTGGGCGGTAGATGTCGGCAGCGACCATCATTGGGTGGCGGCCCTGTTTGCGCAAATTGAGGGCGAGTTTGCCGCAGGTGGTGGTTTTGCCTGCCCCTTGTAAACCACAGAGCATAATAATGCCGGGGCTGCCGTTGTACTGTAAGGGTTTGTGCTCGCCGCCGAGCAGCTCAGTCAGCTCGTCGTTGACAATTTTGATAAACACTTGGCCGGGGCTCAGGCTGCGAACGACTTCATGACCGAGGGCTTTTTCTTTGATGCGGCTGATCAGCCCTTTGATGACCTGTAAGTTGACGTCGGCTTCTAGGAGTGCACGGCGCACTTCGCGCAGGGCTTCAGAGATATTGTCTTCGGTGATTTTGCCCTGCCCCCACATTTTGTGGATGACGTCTTGAAAGCGGTCGGAGAGATTGTCAAACATAGGGAAACCCCGGTGGCGTGTGGTCAGAAAGGGCGCAAAAAAGGAGGGAAAGTGCGCCTACTGTCAGGTTTCATGGTAGCACACAACCGGGGGTGCGACCAAGCGCAAACAAGGTGGAGTAAGGGCTTGTCCTGGCTGGGGTAAGGCCTTTGCGACCGCTGCTTTGATGCGCTGCGTCTAGGGGCTGTGGCTGTGAAAAACTTGGGTCTGGTCACATCTCGGGGCGATGTCTGTTGTTATAATTGGGGGTGAACGTTCATTCAATTAGAAATGGCTTGTATGTCTTTAGCGCAACCGCCCTCCCTGGATCCTTTGCTCCAGGTGACTGAAACCCACCTCAGCAATGGCTTGCAGGTACTGATCAAGGAAGATCATGCCCTGCCAGTGGTGACTGTGATGCTGTGGTACCGGGTTGGCTCTCGCCATGAACAAACGGGGCGGACGGGCATTGCCCACTTCCTTGAACACCTCCTTTTTAAAGGTACTGACCGTTATGCCAAGGGCGATATCGATCGCCTGACGCTGCGCAATGGGGGGTATAACAATGCCTTTACCTGGATTGACAATACCGCCTATTATTTTAACTTTGCCGCTGATCGCTGGCAGACGGCCCTGGATATTGAATCCAACCGTATGC
The DNA here is from genome assembly GCA_002482705.1 of Cyanobacteria bacterium UBA7694. Taxonomy (GTDB): domain Bacteria; phylum Cyanobacteriota; class Sericytochromatia; order UBA7694; family UBA7694; genus UBA7694. Next base: position 274 of record DLGM01000303.1, on the reverse strand, counting down.
GCAACTGTACCTTTCTGCCGGAAGAAGTAGAAGCTGAACGTTCGGTTATTTTGGCCGAGTGGCGCACCAGCAAAGACACGCCCGATGAGAACCTGTGGGATTTGGTCAATGCCACGGCACTAACGGCTCATCCTTATCGCAACCCGGTATTGGGTTGGTATGAAGACGTGGCTCAGGTTACCCGCGAAGAAATTCAGGGCTTTTACGATACCTATTACCATCCCAATAATTCCACCTTGGTGGTGGTCGGAGATGTGGATTCAGCCACGGCCTT
>DLGM01000198.1 GCA_002482705.1 Cyanobacteria bacterium UBA7694 | reverse complement strand
GATGCCCACCCCCACCCCCATTCCTGAACCCACCAAGAAGCCTTTGAGCAACTGGGATCTGCGTCTGGGCGGCGACTTCGGAGTGACCGGCGTACCCAACACCAATCCGATGGATACCGGCTTCATGTACGGTCCGAATGCATCCCTCGACGTGTGGTTCCCGAAAATGGGCCCGATCCGTCTGGGTCTCGACCTGCACGGCGACTACCAAATGTATCAAGCTGACAAGTTCACCAACCCCGCTAACCTGGCCCGTCTGACGGCCGGTGGTGGCCTCAACTGGCGTATCCTCGGCGCTGACAGCGACGAAGATGTCTCCCTGGTACTGGGTGTCGGTTACGACTACATGAGCTTCCTGGGCACCGGTTACAGCTATGCCAACCATGGCCCACGCGGTAAATTGGGTCTGGAAATCCCCGTCGGTCCGTACTTCAGCATCGTTGGCCGCAATGCCTTCACCTATTTCCCCTTCAAGAACGCTGGCATTAACGACAACGTCACCTGGAAGAACGATGCCTTTGTGGGTGTCACCATCCCCGCTTACACGCTCTTCGCTGTTGAACTGGGCTATCGCGATACCCGCTATATGCTCGACGGCAACCAAACCATGTTTGGCAATATGGGCGGCGAGCTGAACCTGCGCTTCCGCTTCTAAACCCCGCTAATCAAAGGGCCCTGCATAAGCAGGGCCCTTTTTTTTATCTTTCACAAGTATGATCACCGGCTATTTGTGCACAAAGGGGCTGACAGATGAAGACTGAGTCCTTATAATTATAATGTAAAGAAGTGTAACGATTTGTTTTGAAATGTAACGAAGCGCGAGACCAATGGAGCGTACGGAATGAGCACGAAGATTTGCCCCCGGTGCCAAAAGCAAAATGCTTCGGCCAATCTCAATTGTTTTAAATGTGGGAAAAGCCTGATTTACGAACCCTCTTATAGTTCCTCAGCCCTCATTCGCAAAGAAGCCTCTCCGATTAAAATGACCTATGTGTTTGAACGGATTTTTTCCTCAGTGCTCGCTGCCTGTGCCGTGATCAGCATCTTTTATGCGGTCATGGCCCTGCTACAATTACCTGGTTTCTCGATTCTCCATCTCTAAAGCTGAGCTCTCCCTGAAAGGTTGTGTGTATGTCCCGGCTTCCCCTATCGCTGCTTCTCTTTGGTCTATTCACGCTCTCCGCCGCCACGCCTCCGCTCCCGCTGATTACAGGCCTTCAAGCCTGCCAAGGCCTGCCCGAACAGCAGCGTTTCTGGGCTGAAAACGGGGCCAATTATCGCCTGCAATCAGGCCCTGAAACCATCACGGTGATTGGCCGCCAAACCTGGGGGGCACGGCCACCGCTCCCCGCTGGACGCTCGTGGCAGGCTTATCCTCAGGATGCCGCTTTTTGCCCTCAGATCCAGCGGGTCACCGTACACCATACCCACAGCGAGTACACGGCACGCTCCTTGCAACAGCGCCACCAAACCCAGGCTGATCCCAAGGCCGATATTGGTTATCACTTTTTGATTGACAGCGAGGGCCAGATCTATGAAGGACGCCCACTGGGCATTATTGGCTCACACAGTGAAAAAGACAATCGCGGCAATATTGGCATTGCCCTCAGTGGCGACTTTCAAGAACAGCCACCCACCCGCGCCCAGACCGAAACCCTCAGAAAACTGGTCATGGCCCTGCGCTGCCCCTGTAGCGACTGGGATGGCGTTTGGACCCATCGCAGTCGCAAACAGCTCCAGTTCCCAGATGCCCCGGAGCACCATACCCTCTGTCCTGGTGACGTGCTAGCGGCAGAAGTTGAGACTCTTGCCAAAAATTTAGACCTAACGCCCAAAAGCAAAGAAATATCAAAAAATGCCCCTAAATCCTAGGGGCTTTACATATCTCCCTGTTCCTTGGGGTAAAATACCAGTGGGAAGATGCCGACTCCCGCTTGTTTTTTATCCCTGTGATGGGTTTCCCGGAAGGTTGTGCCATGTTGGAAGTTGCTGATGAATTGATGGCCCAGGTATTGGTTGTGACCGGGCTGATCCCCCTAACAGATATGGAGAAAATACTGGCCGAATGCCGCCAGTTGCCCGATGCCGATTTTTCCAAGCTGGTTTTGGCCGCAGGCCAAATCGAGTCGTCCGTCTACTGGAGTTTACATCGCGAAGTGTTTGCCGGAGGCGTCGCTCCCGATCTGACGCCCGCTCCGCCCCCTGCACCCGCAGCCGTAACTACGGCGATTCAATACGGAACCCAGCGCCCCGCCGAGTACCTGCCCAGTGGCTACCTGACCGTGGCCGATCCTCAGGGAGGGCGTCTATTGCAACTCGACAGCGAGCGTTATATCGTCTGGGAACTCCAGACCGCCCTGCTCGAATGGTTTGCTCCCCGCGATATGGTCTGGTTGGGTTCCGAAGGCATTTTACTGGTGGACAGCGAACGCAATGCCGTTCGCGAATACCAATACAATGGCCAACTGCTGTGGCAATACCCCTCTGCCCAAGCCCCCTACACCCTCAATACCCCCGTGCAAGTGCGCCGCTCCCTGGATGGCTTGCGCACGCTGATTGTCGATCAGGGGCATCACCAAATATTGAGCCTGTCCGCCGACCAGCAGATTGAGCGCAGTTATGGGCGCAAAGGTTTACCCGGCCACGAAGTGGGGCAACTGTGTTTCCCCAATGCGGTCGAGGAACTGGCCAATGGCCATTGGCTGATCAGTGATACGGGCAACCACCGCGTTTTAGAAGTCGATGTTCAGGGCAAAACGGTTGCCAGTTGGGGCCTCACCAGCGGGCTCAATAGCCCCGTCGCCGCCGTCCGCCAAGAAGAGGGCAACACCCTGATCCTCGATGGCGGCAATGAGCGTCTGGTGCTCTTTAATGCCCATGGTTACCGCCTGCGTGAATGTCGCTACAATCAGGGGCTCAAGCCCCGCTATTGTATCCACCAGCCCTTAAACATGCAGGTGTTGCCCAATGGCCACGTGATCATTCAGGATGCTTGGCGACTGATGGAAATTGACCCGGTACAGGGGCAGGTGGTGTGGTATGCCCTGCTGTCCCAATTGCGCCTGCGCCCCAATTTCCAGAACCCGGCTCCGACCCAGTTTTTATTGGCCTATAGCCAGCAGTATGGCGCTGCCCTCCAGGAGCGTTTTTCCCTCAAGGCAATGCTCGAAAAAGTGCCCCTCTTTCATGGGGCAGAAGAAAAACTGCTCGCGGATCTGCCTAGCCTGTTACAGCAGGTATCATTTCCCCCCGACGAAGTGATCGTGCGCAAAGGCGAAAACGGCACCGACATGTATTTCATTAACCGGGGCCAAGTCGGCGTCATGGACGAAGAAGAAGATCAACCCCTGATTCGCATGTCAGAAGGGGACATCTTTGGCGAAATGGCCTTGATTTTACACCGTCCCCGCGCCGCCACCATCAAGGCTCTCGAATACTGCGAATTGTACCGCCTTGAAAAAGCCCGCCTCGAACGTCTGGTGGCCAAATACCCGCGCTTTGCCCAACGCCTCAAGGACATTGCCGAAGAACGCCTCAACCTGATGACCCTGCGGGAACACGGCCATGGCAGCAATACCCGCTTAGAACCTGCGCTGCGCGCCGGGTTAACTTCCCCGGATCAGGCCTATGAAGAAGAGGAAATTATCCTCGCCCGCAATGAAACCCTCGACTAC
>DLGM01000141.1 GCA_002482705.1 Cyanobacteria bacterium UBA7694 | reverse complement strand
CAGCCCTTTCATCAGGGCTGGGTGAAAATCAAACTGTTTAAATGTCATGAAAATCCTTGGTAAATAGAATGCTCAGACAGAAATTGTCACAAGGCATCTTCACGAGCCAAGGGTCTGAGCAGTGTATAGAAATTTGGGCTTAAACTTGTGAATGCTTAAACTTTGACTAATCTTAACACTTTAACAACCCTTACGTCTATGCACTTGCCCTTTCTGCACAGGGAAGTCGCTTGGCTTGCCCCCCCGGTGTGTAGTATGATGCTCCAGGGCAAATGCTGACGTGTATCTTGCCCATTTTATATTGCAAGCCTCCCCCGGCGGAGCAGCTTCTGGACAGCTGATAACCCATGTCAAAGACGCGATTTCTTTTCCAGGCCAGCCTGGCTCTGTGTGCCCTGCAACTGGCCCTGTTGCCAGCCACCCTGGCTCAAACCCCTGAAACCCAGATACCGACCTTTACAGCCGCTCCGAACACAACCTCCCCCACCGAGGGCCTTGCGCCCACAGAAAGTCTTGCGGCTTCAGCCCTTCCCAGCAGCGAACCGCTCGCTCCGCCGTTAACACCGCCGTCGGCGGACAGTTACCGGGCCGAATGGGCCCGCAAATCGGTCCAAATCCTCCAAGAGCAGGGCATCCAACTGCCTTCCGTGGTCGACTATCGCCAACTGATGCCCCGCGACTCCTTTTTATTGTTATTGGCCCGCATTACCGCCATGCCTCAGAGCAGCCTCCAAGCCTATGTCAATACCCTGCCTCCGCCGCCTGACCCGGCCCATATCAATCGGGGCGAAGCGATCCAATTGGTGGTTCAGGCCTTTGGCCTCGGCAATTCGTTGCAACAGTTTGCCCAAATGGACAGCAAATTCAGCGATATTTCGCGGGAACATCCCGCCTATGCCGCGATTGTCATGGCCGAAAATACGCGTTTGATCAACGGTTACCCAGACCGCACCATCCGCCCGGATGAAGTGCTCAGTTGGGGCGAAGCGCTGATCATGATCGAAACCGTGTATAGCTGGCGCAAAGCCCTGCCGACCGAGGCCCCGGAGTGGGTGCGCATGTACCAGCGCCGCCAAAATATTTGGTACCAGTTGGCTGACGGCTTCCGCCTGATGCTCACCCTGGTCTATGCGGCCCTGGCAATCTTTTTCCTGGTCCGCACCTTGCGCAAAAGCCGCCGTGAACGCAGCAACCCCTTCCGCTCGCTGAGTGGTTTGTTGGTCATTGTCACTGCTCTGCTGGCGATTATGTGGGTCAACGACATCCTGTTTAACTACCAGCTCATTCCGCGCGAAGTTTACCAAATTGGCGCAATGCTGAGTATTTTTGCCGGGCTGGCCCTGCTCAAAACCAGCACCCACATGGACGAAAAAGCCTCTGAACCCAAACCCCAGGCCGTCATTGACCGGGCCCTGGTCGATGGCATCAACCGCGAAAAGGGCGAACTGTTTATTACCGATCAGCTCACCAACACCCGCTCTATGGTGCTGGTCAACCCGGAAACCAAGATCTACCAGCGGGAGGGGGGCAAACAGGGCAAGGCCTTCTTCTCCGAAATTCAGGCCGGAGACATTATCAGCGTCGATGGCTCTCGCCATCTCGACAGCTCGATTGTCGAAGCAGGCAAAATGATGATCCTCGAACAGCAGCAGGCCCAGGCCAAAGAACAAACCCAAGCCATCAACTACCAGCAGCAAGAGACCCAGCAAAAGCAGGCCAACCGTCTGCACATCAAGCCGCCAAAATCGCACAAGAAGCATAAAAAACACGGATGACGCCCGTGCTCGTCACCGGTGCAGCCGGGTTTATCGGGCAGCATCTCGGTCGCGCTCTACAGGTTGCCGGTCATCAGGTCTGGGGCGTTGATTTACGCCCTCCACCGCCCACTTGGGATGCCCGCTACTGGATCCAGGGTGATCTCTGTGAAGCCAGCCTGTATCAGCAATTTCCCCCTGTTTCCCATGTTTTTCATTTGGCCGCTCTGGCTGGGGTCTGCCCCTCCCTCGCACATCCGGAGGACTATTTCCGCGTCAATCTGGGCGCAACGGCCCAGTTGCTCACCTGGCTCCAGACCCAGCCCAACCCAGTGTTGGTATTTGCATCCTCATCAGCGGTCTATGGTGACCATCCTGAACGCCCTTGGCATGAAGGTTTACGCTTGCAACCAATCTCCCCTTATGGCGCATCCAAGGCCGCAGCGGAAGCCTGGATTTATAGCCAATGCCAGCAATGGGGGTTGCGCAGCGCGGTGGTGCGCCCGTTTAGCGTCTATGGGCCAGGACAGCGTCCAGACATGGGCTTTTACCGCTTTGCCGAAGCCCTGCACCTGGGGCAGGCCATCACCTTGCGCAACCCAGATTCAAGCCGTGATTATACCTATGTAAGTGACGTTGTCAGTGGTATGCTAAAAGCATATCGCTGGCTCCTGCAGCAAAGCCCCGCTACTTGGGACTGCTTTAATCTGGGAAGTCAATCGCCGCTGGCGCTGCATCAGGCTTACACCCTGCTGGCGCACCTGCTCCAAACCACGGTACCTCTGCACTCTGCCCCCTTATCCCCCGGTGAAGCCGTCCATACCTGGAGCGACGGCCGTCGCAGTGCCAAGATATTAAATTATTCCCCCCAAGTCACTTTTAGCGAGGGCTTGGCGGCGTTTAGCCACTGGTATCTATCGCGTCAAGGAGAAGGTGAACTATGAAACTGGTATTGGAATGGAAAGAGGGGCCGCTGCCCCCACCGGACATGCAGGCACGGCTGATCAGTGCCCATTCGGAGACCACGGTGGTGGGCCAAGCCCAGGAACGCACCTGGCAATTTAGCCCTCTCGGCGCAGGCACTTGGTTTCTCGATTTAACCTATACCCAGGAGGGCGACACTTTTGACAGCCTGCATTTTGCCCTCGATATACCGGATGTCACCCATCTGATTTTACAGACCCTGCCTGCGGGCATGCGCATTGAACAAATGGGCTTTCTTAACGACGCCGGGGAGTTTGTCGACATGCTGCTGTACCAAGACAAAAAACCCTTTTTGACTTTTTCTCAGCGCACGTATCCGCAGCTCCCGGCATTGGTTAGCTGGATTCATGCGCAGTTGCCCACCCTGGCTCCCGTTGAAGCCCGCACCCAGTTGAGCCAACAGTTGGGAGATTTGGCGGAGATCTATCCAGCTCTGACGGTGCTGGGCCATTGGCAGTTCAAACAATTGATCAACCCAGCCCTGCTGGCCCATACCAGCGTCGCCTGGAAGGCCTGTTTGATGCAGCTTTTACGCAATAATCTGGTACTGATGGACAATGAATCCCTCTATGAAACCCTGCAAGAAGCGGCTGAACTGGCCCAACAGAATGAAGCCATGGAAACATTGCTGGCATTGATGGAATGGGACCATGATCAACAAGATTGGGTGGATTATCCCGGATTTCTCAAGGCCCTTAGCGGACAACACATGGCCCGTACGGGCGGTGCGTAGGGGCGTATCGCATACGCCCGGCCCGCTATTGCCCCCTATGTAACCTGTGGTAACATAGGGGGCAACCTATTATGTATTCACCTAAAGAGAAGTTATGCATATTCTGTTAATTGAAGACGATGCCGATACCCACCTGCTGCTGCAAACCGTATGTGACCAGCAGGGGCACCAGTTGTACTGGTGTGAAACGGGGATCGAAGGTATCCAAGCGGTCAGCGAGAACCGTTTTGATGTGGTGCTCAGCGATATTTCCTTGCCTGATGTGAATGGTTTGGTCGTGGCCCAGGCCCTGAAAGAACACGCAGCAGGTGTACCGGTCGTATTTTTAACCGGCAGCGAGAGCCCCAATGATCAAGCCGTGGGCGAGAGTCTCGGGGCCGCAGATTATATCCACAAACCCTTTGACCCGGCCCAGGTTATTGAGCGCCTCAAGGCACTCGTAACCCAAACTACCCCCTAAAATCGGCAATACTGGTCAGGTAGTGGGCGATGGTTTTAATCCCACGCCGCGCCTGCTCTAAACGGAAATGTTCATTGGGAGCATGGTAGCCGTCGGACATCAGGCTTTGGGCAATCAGCACAATGGGTGCCTGCGGGAAAACCCGTTGGAATTCGGGTAAAGCGCCAATACTGCCACCACTGCCAACAAATACCGGCTCGCGCTCAAAACCAAAGGTACAGGCCTCGCGGGCCTTTTCCATAAAGGGATTGTCTAAAGCCGTCACCACCGGGCGGCTCCCCCCTCGGTCAATCACCTGAATGCCCGGATCAATCTGACGCAGGAAAGCCTGCAATTTATGCACCACATTGGCGGGCTCTAAACCCGGCACCAAGCGCATGGTCACTTTGGCTTTGACCTGATAGGGCAGGGCCGATTTGATCATGCCGGGTGTACTCTGAATGCCTTCAAAACCATGCACTTCAAAGGTCGGGCGGTGCCAGGTACGCATTAAAATATCGCGGGAATCATCGCTGTAGCGGGCGGCCTGTTCCGAATCTTGGTCAAACTTGCTGAGGCTGAAGATCTCCGCGACCTTATCTAGCTCCTGCTGCTCCTCTGGGCTCAGGGGCCACACATCTTCCAATAGGCTTGGCACCGTCAGTTGGCCATCGTCGCTGACACAGCGCGACAGGGCATGGAGCAAATCATTGAGGGGGTTGCGGGCCACGCCCCCAAAGAGCCCGGAATGTAGGTCTTTGCTGCCGGTCTTGAGCTCGATTTCGAGGCGCTGCATCCCGCGCAACTGATACGTAATCGCCGGGTGATCCCCTTCAAAAATCGTGTCACTGACCAGAATCGAGGCGGGTGCCTGTAAGGCATCCCCATGTTCATCGAGGAATGCACCAAAATGGGGGCTGCCGATTTCTTCTTCCGTTTCGTACACAATCTGGATATTGGGCATGGGCAAATTCTGGGTGCGCAGGAAATTGATGGCGTGGATAATCGCCAGGGCCGGGCCTTTGTCATCGGTACTGCCCCGCCCATAAATAGCTTCATTTTTGAGCACGGGGATAAAGGGATCGGTGTTCCATTGGGGCTCTTGGGCCGGTTGCACGTCCATATGATTATAAATGACCACCCACGGGCGATCCGCCGCCGTTTCCAGGGTGGCGATAAAGGCCGGGTGCCCAGGCGTGCGCACAATCCGAGCCCGAAAACCATAACGGGTGACAATATCGCGCATATTTTCGAGGATGCGGGTCATATCCCGGCCATGGGCCGGACTGCTGCTAATGCTGGGAATACTCACCAATTCCATGAGTTGCAGGGTATAGTTGGGCATTTGCTGACGCAAATAGGTGTCGAGAGCCTGGTGAAAAGCAGTGAGATCCATAGGGGCACTCCCTTAGACAACGAGATGGTATCAGGGTATCATACGCGATACAAAACCGCCCCTAGCGCGGGGCCGGTTCTTTGACAAATTTCAGGGCCGCCCCATTCATGCAGTAGCGCAATCCGGTGGGTTTGGGGCCATCTTCAAACACATGACCCAGATGCCCTCCACAGCGGGCACAGTGTACTTCGGTCCGAGTCGTGAACAGGGTATTGTCGGGCTGTGTGCCCACCGCATGGGTGGCAATTGGCTTGTAAAAACTCGGCCATCCGGTTCCCGAATCATATTTGTGGTGGGAGCTAAACAGGCGATGGTTACAAGCGGCGCAATAATAGATGCCTTCCGCTTTTTGGTGATTCAGAAGGCTGGTAAAGGCCCGCTCGGTACCATGCTGGCGCAATACCCGGAAGGCTTCTGGAGAGAGATCTTTGCGCCACTGGGCATCCGTTTTCATCACTTCAAAACGGGCATTTTTGGCCTCAGCCGTTTGGTTTTCCGGGGCACAAGCAGTCAGTGTAAACAGGCAGATCAACACAAGCAGCGATCGGTACATGCAAAAGGCCTCCCAAGCGTCAGTGCCCCTTATTGTAAGCGCTGTTAGCGTTGGGAAGCAACAGCCTCAAGTTCGGCGATCATATAAGCCGCCACCGGAGCGGCCGCACACAGCCGCAGATAGTGAGCCCGCGTCTGCTGGTGCAATTGCAGCATCAGCTCCGGCTGGCTCAACAGGCTCATCACCGTCTCGGTCAGTTCGCGCCAATCTTCCGGCAGGGTGACCCGGGGCAACCCCTCTAAAAACCAGGCCGGGGGCAAATCGTTGCAGACAATGATGGCCCCAGCACGCATCGCTTCAAACAGGCGAAAGGTCACTGTCGAACAGCCGCGCGGCACCAGCACAATGCGGCTGTCGGCCAAACACTGGCCATAGGCCTTGGGGGGCAAGCCGCTGCGGAAAGAAGTGGAGAGCACCACCATTGCCTGGGGGGGAATGGGGCCATACTCCTGCAAACCCGCCAACATCCATTGCA
>DLGM01000083.1:5663-15287 GCA_002482705.1 Cyanobacteria bacterium UBA7694 | reverse complement strand
GCCAGAAGTGCGGATCATTGTGCTCACAGGTTATGGCAGCATTGCTACTGCTGTCGAGGCGGTGCGTCTGGGGGCTGCCAATTACCTTACCAAGCCGATTGCCATGGACACTCTTGAACGGGCCCTGTGGACCGATGATGTGCAGGCTGAAGAAGCGCCTAACCGGGAGAGTTTGGCCCGCCATGAGCGCGAATATATTGAGTATGTCTTGGTCCAGTGTGAAGGCAATATTACCCATGCTGCTGATTGGCTCGGTATTCATCGCCAGAGTTTGCAACGCAAATTGCGCAAGCTTACACCCCCTTAAACCTCGGCCGTTTTTTCAAACAGGCAGTGGGTGACATACCACTCTTGCCCATCAGCGTGGCCAAATAGTTCGGCGCATGACAGAAAAAAGACCCGCCAGTAGGCCCACCAACGGGTGATGGCTTCTGGGCCATAGGTTTCAGCAAAGAGAGCCTCAATTTCTGTCCGGTGGTTATCCATATTTGCCAACCAAGCTTCGGAAGTGCGCTGATAGTGGCGACCGTCTACCACCCACTGTTCTTTGAGGCGTAGGGGGGAACAAAAATACAGAAAGAGGTCTTTGCTGGGCATGGTGCCCCCGGTAAAAAAGTACTTGGCCATCCAGTCGCGTTCATGTTCGACTTCAAAGAGATAAGCAAATTGGCGGTGCGCAAAAACATGGGTGAATAGGTGTCCACCGGGCTTGAGCCATTGGAATAAGCGGCTAAACAACGTTTGGTAATTGCGCATATGTTCAAACATTTCGACGGAGACAATATGATCAAAGTGCTCTTCAGGCGCAAAGTTATTGATATCAGCGGTAATGATTTTTACATTGCTGAGCCCTAAGGCTGCCACGCGCTTTTCAATGTGCAGGCGCTGGGGGCGGGAGTTAGATACAGCGGTGATTTGGCTGTGTGGGTACTTCTGAGCCATATATATTGTCAGGGAGCCCCAGCCACAACCGAGTTCGAGGATCTGTGTATGATCCTGAATGGCGGCGCGATGACAGGTGATGGCCAGCATATCTGATTCAGATTGGGCCAGCGTGACATGGGGGTTTTTCCAATAACCGCAACTGTATTTGAGATGAGGGCCTAAGACATATTCGAAAAATGCTGGCGGTAGTTCATAATGTTGCTCATTGGCCTTTTCGGTTGCTACTGCCAAGGGTGCTGTGCGCAAGGTGGCAACGACCTCCATCAGTCGTGCTTGTTGGGCTTCGGCTCCCCCTTGGGCCAAACGCTTGAGATGTTGACGATTATAATAACGAATGCCTTGACGGATGAGCGCATCGGGGATGCGGTTCTGCTCAAGCAATGATTGCCACATAAGGTCTCCAATAGTCGCAGTATCATAGTCAAGTTTAGCAGTAAAGTTAGCTTTTCAGTAAAGCCTTAAAGAGCTGAAAACATTTAAATTGAATGGATATATACACAAAAGAAAAAGTCAAAAAACTCTCAGTTATGAGTTATTAAATAACGACTTGTGAGATCAATGGGATTGCTCTGTTTGGGGCTTAGATTGCAAGTGTTATGATCATTGCTTGGGCTGTGATCTCGATTTGACGTCTATAGGGGGATAGATTAAGCTGAGACTGCGAGATATACGCATTCGAGGGAATATTTATGGCACGCATGATTAAGCGGTACGATAACCGCAAACTATATGATACTCAAACCAGTAAAACGGTGAATCTCAGCGAAATTGCTGAGATGATTCGTCAAGGTGACGAAATCCAGGTAATGGATAGCCAAGGTAAAGACATTACGCCCAAAATTCTGGGCCAGATTTTCCTTCAGGAAAACGTTGAAACCAAGCAACTGTTTGTGAATAAATTTGTGCTCCAAGGCCTAATTCAAGAAGGCCAAAATATGGAGAAAGTGATCAAGAAATTTTTGCTTGGTGGCATTGGTTTAGCAACTCTGACCCGCGAAAAACTCGACGAATTGGTGAATGAGCTGGTCAAGCGCGGTGAATTGGCTGAAGATCAGCGTTCTCGCTTTATCAAAGAGTTACTTGAAAAGGGCAGTGAAAATATTCACAAGGTGATGGATAAAGTCGCCCATGAAGAGGAAGAATCCTCCCCCCCCGTTGACAAGACAGACCGCATCCGTGATCTGGAACAGCAAGTTCTCGATTTAAAGCATGAGCTGGAGCAATTGCGTCAGCAACGCGAAGAGGGCACTGCTCCGACCCCCACCTCACATAATTAAAGCCAGAGGCCAGAAGGGTTCCAGTTCCTTTCTGGCTTTCTCTTTTTTGAGCTCTCATGCGCCTGGGTCGGGTTCATGTTAAAGTGTCTCTATGACTCAGCTCATTTTTCGCTTTGAACCCAATGTTTTGTCCCGTTTTGCTCCCATTGCACAGGCTTGGGCGCCGCTTTGGGCGTTGGCACATACTCTCAAGTTGCAGCCCGTACAACCTTCGACAACAGTGCCTTTGGCGCTTTACCCATTATTGGCCCAGCCTCTTTTACAGCCGGAGGCCGTGGTCCATTTTACCCCCGTAGAGGCCTATCAGCCTCAGCCTACAGCAGCCAATATTTTGTGGTTATCCACTCTGCCTGAGACGGTACCCGAGGCCGATGGTTATTGGGTAACTACACCTGCTCTGGCTGAAGCTCTGGCTGCACAGGTTAGCCCTGAACGGGTGCAGGTTTTGCCTCCGGTGGTTGACCCAGCAGCGTTGACCCAGGCCCAAACTTTAACGCCAGAGCTAGATACATCGGGGGAGCAGGTCATTCTGACCGTTTTAAGTGAATCTCAATTGCCCACACTGCGCCCGTTGTTGCAGAGCTATTTATTGTCTTATGCTCAGGGCGGCCCGCTGTGGGTGTTGCGGCTAGTCACCAACGGGGCTGAGGCCGATGCAGAGGCCGCTCTGGCTGAGCTTTTGGAAAGTGAAGCCCAGGCTCTGGGATTGACCCATCTCGAATCTTTGAACATGACATCGGTCGTTGGGCCGATGGAGCGATTGGCTTTTCTGCGTTTGCTGTACCAAGCAGATGTGGTGGCCCTGATTGACCATTGGCAAACCGCTTTAGAAGCCATGGCACTTGGTAAAACCCTGTTGTTGCCTGACGAGCATCCTGTTCACGCGTGGGCGTCTCCGGGACAAATATTCAACTGGTCTGTAGTGGCGCCGATACCTTGGTCTGAAGCCCTTGCAAATCAAGCACAAACGCCAAATTGGCCGCAAGCCAGTCAGGTGCTTGGCCCGTTGCAAGCGGCGCTGAGCGGATGGGTAGACGCCGCTGATCTCCCAGCGCGTCGCGAACAATACCGCCTCCAGCAAGAGGCCAAAACAGCCCAGGCCCGTCAGGGACGCAAACAAAAGTACAGCATGTTTCACTCGGACTACAACCCTGAGGAAATGGCGGCCCGGCGCAAATGGCACCAGCGTTATGTCGAGCCCTTTGCCCAAGCACCAGGAGACGTGGTCGATATTGGCTGTGGTTCGGGCATTTTCTTAGAACTTTTACGCGATCTGCGCGTGCCGGGTTTTGGTATTGATTCAGATGCAGATATGGTGGCCGTTTGCCAGGAACTCTCCCTGCAAGCTTTGCCCGGTGATGAGCGTTTGCTCGCCACCTTTGCTGCTGATTCGATCGGGGGCATTCACGCCAGTCACGTGATTGAACACATTGATGGTGACCGGGCCTTGAGTTTTATTGAGNNCATGCTTTGCGTGTATTGATGCCCGGAGGCCTGCTCATTATCCGCACCCCCAATTGGCGTAATCAGACAGTGCGTCATGAGGGCTTTTGGCTCGATATTACCCATGTTCGTCCTTATCCCCTTCCGCTGCTCAAACAGGTGCTGGAAGATGCTGGTTTTGAGATTATCGCTCAGGGTTTTGAGGATTTTGGCTGGAACGATACCTATATCTTTGGAAGGAAACCCTGTTAATGGCTGTTCCAGTACTTCCTCTGTTATTTACGGGCTTTCTTTTATTGGCCGGGGCGGGCGCTCTGCGCCAAGCGGTACAGAGTCCCTCTCAGCCTCACGATCTAGAGCCTTTGCTGATTCAGCTCCAGCCTTCCCCTACCCTAAGACCCGCTGTCAGCAAAACGCCTTTGCCTACCGCCGAAGACTTTATGCGCGCGCGTTTAGACCCTTCTGCCAAGCCCACGGTGGCGAGCAGTGCGGTGAATCCGATGCCATTGGCATCGGCCAGCTCAACTCCTGGGGCCCCAAGCCCCTCGGTGTCGCCTACTTTAGAGCCTCAAGCTCTGCCTTCAGGACCTCTGCCTTTGCAACAATTGCACGCAGAGGCAATCGTGGTGGATGCCCATATCGATACGCCGCTCAAAATGGTTGAGTCAAATATTGGCTTAGCAGGCAACAACGCCGAGGTGGATATCCCCAAGTTGCGAGCCGGGGGCGTCGACGTGGTCATTTTTTCGATTTTTGTCAGCCCTTATCGCTACGCCAAGGTAGCTTGCAGTCAGGCTGACTTCATGATTAAAAACCTCAAGCAGCAGGTGACGGCCAATAACAAGCAGATCCAACTGGCCTACTCTTTTGGGGATATTCAGCGCATTCATGAACAGGGAAAAATAGCTGGTATCATTGGCCTTGAAGGTGCTGACCCCTTAGAAGGTAAACTGACGAACCTTGACTATTTTTATAAGCAGGGTGTGCGTTACATTGGTTTAACCTGGAGTACGCACACGGCGCTGGCTGATAGTTCGTCAGGGGCGCCTAAGTGGAATGGTCTGAGCCCGTTGGGCAAACAGGTGGTCCAGCGTATGAATGAGTTGGGCATGGTTATTGATGTCTCTCACTTGTCCGACAAATCGTTTTATGACGTGATTAAAACGTCTAAAGCCCCAGTTATGGCCTCTCACTCTTCGGCCCGTGCCTTGCAGCCAAGTCCGCGCAATCTCAATGATGATATGCTCCGCAACTTGGCCAAAAATGGGGGGGTTGTAGGTGCCATTTTTTACCCGCCGTTTTTGGCTAAGGGCCCCACTTCGACACAAACTGTGGTAGATCATATTGATCATATGGTCAAGGTAGCGGGCATTGGGGCTGTGGGTTTAGGATCTGACTTTGATGGGTTGGACATTAAGCCTCCGGTAGGGCTTGAGAATGCCTCCAAATTTCCCAATATCACCGCTGAGTTGCGCAAGCGCGGCTACAGCGATGAAGACATTCGCAAAGTCTTGGGGGGCAATCTGATGCGGGTATTTGAGCAGGTGTTGCGATAGTGGAGCGTGCTTGGGATATATTGGTAGTTGTTACGGGTGATTGGTATTCATTTCATCGGAGAGCATTTCTTGAGGCGTTGATTGATGCAATGCCATTGGGCAGTTGTTTGTGGGTTTTAAATCGTCCACAAGATCCTTCCCGGATTGTAAGAAGAAAAAAAATCAAGCCGTTTATGGTTCAGATACGTGAAAATATTAAGTTAATAAACGCTTTCTTACCTATACATGACCAGATATCTTACCATTCGCCTATATTAGAACACTTGAATTTTAAACTATTGCAAAAACAACTTAGGTCTTTTTGGCTTGCTGAACGTCAAAAAGCTATTTGGATTATGCACCCAAGTTTTTCAAATTATCGTTACTTGGGGAAATTTAATCAAGTCATATATGATTGTTATGATGAGTTTATTTACTTAAATCGAAAAAATACCAGTGATATTGCCTCAAAACAATTATTTGACCGTGAAAAAAACTTAATTTTGCATGCCAATTTAGTTATTCTTGCTTCCCCTGTAGTATGCGAGCGAAAAAAACGGGATTATGGGGAATTTAATGATTATCTTATTCTTAATCCTGCCAGCTACTCTATTTTTACACCTGCTCGTCATGGGCGACTGCAAACCCCTGATGACCTCGATCTTATTCCGCAACCACGGATTGCTTATATTGGAGGTGTAAAATCTTTAATTGATCAACAGTTAGTGTTTGATGTCGCTCAGGCTTTTCCAGAGGCTTCGGTTGTTTTTATTGGACCCCTGTCACTAGGAATGGATACGTCTTTATGGGACAACAGTTCTAATATTTATCTATTAGGCCCTAAACCCTATAATTCTCTCCCTGCTTATCTGAGTAGTGTGCAGGTAGGGATAATTCCTTATGGCCTTGATTACTATACAGAAACACTAACACCGTGTAAAGCTATGGAGTATGTTATGGCTGGCCTTGAGGTTGTTAGTACCGCTATTCCATCTCTATCAGGACAACATCCCGAAGTTATCCATTTGGCTCATTCGTCTGAAGAGTTTATTGCATACATTGAAAGTTGTTTGGAGCGTTATCCTTACAAATTATCTGATGAATTATTATGGGCTAATTCTTTAGAGTTGGAGATGAGGAAACTTTCGGATTTTCTGAATAATGTGTAATACACATTGATTAGCTGATTTTAGGTTGCGGCTGAATTATGGTCTATTTTGTTTCTATGTTTAACTTGCAGTTAGATGGGATGTGACCTAGGAGCTCTTCCATTTGGAGCGTAGGGACGACAAGAGGCGTTGGTCCCACTCATTAGGGAGGAGAATATCATGCCACTGCATGCCAGTGAGACGTCGATAAATGAAGATGCGCCAGATAAATGTTAGGATACGTGCCAATGATGTTGCAATGGCTGCGCCTAAAAGTCCCCAGATTGGAGTCAGGGTAATATGGGCAGTAATATTGATGATCAGGACTGCAACTGCCACTTGGGAGTTGAGCTCGGGATAACCCCGGGCAGAAATATCATTGCCTATAATCCGTGCCGGAGCACCGAGAATAATACCGGGAATTAACCATAAAGAAAGTGATAATACACCTGCAAAGTCAGCACTGAGGACAATCGGGAGTAGATAATAGATGCACAAGATCAGGCACAAAGAACCGAGTGTGGCAATTATCAAGATCCAGCGTGTACTAAATATCGTCAGTGAGGTAGAGTTGGTCTGCTCGCCGTGAAGCTGTGCCAATTTTGGAAAAAGTACGGCACTAATTGCTTCAGGGATGATCCAGATTTTTTCGGTGATTTGTAAGGCGATATTATACACACCAATATGTTCTGGATTGAGGAATAAGTTGATGATAAATAAATTAATTCGGTTGTTTAAAAAAGCGATAACGCTGCTAATGTGAGATTTAAAACTGTAATCTAAAAAAACTCTTAATGTCACTGTTTTGTGAACACTTGAAGGTTTTGAGGAGTGTTTAAAAAATGGTAAGATAAATACAATTGTAATGATTAGTGTTAATATTTGTGATAGACCAAAGGCTAGTAATGCAGCAAGTGCTGATTTCTGCCAAATTAAAAGCAAAGGAACTAGGCATAATAGGTTAGAAATGGATGTGGAAATAGAGATGAAATTATATTTTGTAAATTCATGTTTGGCTTGTAATAAACTGACCAAATACCCCTGTAATGTCATGACTGGGAAAATAAGCATCGCAATCACAAGTAGTGAAATGGGGATTTTGGGGAAAAGTTCATGACCCCACCCAAAGATAGCGATGCTACTGACTAGGATCCCGATTACTGAGGTCATGGCCCATATTTTCAGGTTGAGTGAAAATATGGTGGAAAAATGAATGGCTAAGCTATTGAGAAAATAAACATTGGATATGGTAATGCTAAGGCTTAAAAAATTCCCTAAAAAATAGCTAAGGGTTGATGCTAATGCATACTGTCCTTGGCCTTCTGCCCCAAGTAAGTTAGCCAGTATCAAAACCGTAACAATCTGGGTCAACATACCCAGAATATGGCGCGTAAAAGTTTGGGTGATTTGTTTTAAACTTTTACTAAAATCTTTTACTGTTGAATTATTCATAGGTTGGCCTATGATTCATGCGGAGTTTTACTGCTAATGGAGTGCAGGTGATGATAAACTCTCTGTGTGGCTCCACCTGATGGAAAACTGTGGAATAATTGCAAAATAGTCTGATAACGAAGCCTCTCGGCTTCTGACATACCATGGTCTAAAAGCTGGGTTAGTTTCTCGATTAAGCCTGCAAAGTCATTGGTGTAGGTGCCCGGATATATGCTTGTAAGGTCATACATAAAGGGTCGACAATCTGCCTGATATGCCGCTTGATCATAGGGGAATCCGATAATCGGAAGACCTGTCAGGAGAAAATCGATCCAGATACCCGAATAATCGGTAATTAACACCTGTGTGTTTTTGAGTAGTGCTTGGGTTTCCGGAAATTCCGCATTGTCTAAAAAGAGGATACTTTCGCTACTTGCAGCAAAGTCACGTGCATGTTTAAGGTGGGTACGAATGCCTAAAACTAAACCTCTGGGCTGTAAGAACTGTTCCAGGATTTGTATTTCCTCGGTTGAGAAAGGGTAAATGCCTGAACCGTGATTACGAAAGGTAGGTGCATAAAGAATGAGCCCGCGGTGGTTAAGGTAATTCTTTATTTTGCGGATTTCCTGGAGAAAATAAGGAGTTTGGACCTCAGGGTTATCTAACAACCAATCGTTTCGAGGTAAGCCCGAAATGAGGAGTTTTTCAAAGGGAATCCTAAAACCAGAGGACATTACCGTTCGGTCGAGGGTAGAGGAGCAAATGGTGGTTGTGAATTGTTGGATGTTTAACAACATTTGTAAGTGCCGTAAAATAGGGGCTTTGTTGCTTGATTCATGATGACCAATACCTTTGATAGGAATCCCATGCCAAACGTTAAACACCGTGTGGCGTTTGGCTGAAATACCACGTCGGAAATACATTTCATCACTGCTACGATGGACGATAATGACCTGTGCTCTGAGCATACTCCACAATCCTTGCAGCGAGTTTGCCAAAATACAGTGTTCGTGCGGAATATCTGGGAGCGGGATTGACCCCGGGATTAGTAACACAACAATTTGATGCTCATTTTGCTGACAGGCATAGTCATAGAGAATACGCTGGTTACTGTGAAAGGGATAATTCAGTCCGGGGCAAAATACCCACAGTTGTGGGTTTTTCGGAATAATCCAATCAAGTAGGTGAAGCAGGGGGTACCAGATACTATATAGGAATAAACGTTGCAATAATTTTTTGATGGTAAAGCGCTTTAGTGTGGCTTTGAAAGTGTATATGTTTTGTGTCATTGTTAAGATGGAGCAGATTCATTTCTGAGCTTTTCAAGGACTTCATTCAGCAGTGTAGAGGAGGTGCCTTGAGTATAAGGATAATAAATGATTTTAACTCCAACATCATTAAACTTCTGTTCAAATGCCTGCCATTGTTCGGTTGCAAACCAATCATCACCTACGAACATGACATCAAATTTGAGCTTTTGCCACATTTTAAATTTGTCCATGTCATACTGTGGTACCACAGCATCTACATATTTAAGGCTGCGTACAATTTCAAGACGCTCTTGAAATGGAATCACTGCTTTCTTATTTTTATAGGCCACCAGTTCATCAGAACTTACGCCAACAATGAGTTTATCACAGAGGCCACTGGCATTGCGTAAAAGATTGAGATGGCCAATATGAAATAAATCAAATACGCCGGAAGTGTAGCCCACAATCATGGGGTAAATGCTCCTCTAGTTGATCTAAATTGAAAGCAAACCAACGATCAAAATCGCTGTTGCCTTTGGGGTAATGTCCTAAAATGGTGGATAAAGGCACTGGAAACCCTATTTTTTTGCGTGTT
>DLGM01000083.1:0-5644 GCA_002482705.1 Cyanobacteria bacterium UBA7694 | reverse complement strand
AAATCTCAGGTGGCAATAAGTGGCTATAACAGCGTTTGAGTGGGGCTTTGACAATGTTATCTTGCATTTTGTAGTCAAAACTGACGCCAGCCATTCTTTCGACTAAGCGGTGATCGACAAAAGGGACACGTGCTTCCACTGAGCAAAGCATTGTTGCAAAATCAAGACGACGTAATAAACCATGCAAGTGGGCTTTCTGAAAAAATGCAGCGACGATTTTTAAAGGGTTTTTTAGGTGTGTAAATGGGCTTAAGGCATCTGCTACAATTTCGTCATCTTCATGGGGGCCATAAGCATAGAGTTTGGCAAAGGCCTTCAGATTCCAGGAGCTTTGCTCGGCGGCCCATCGAAAAATACGATCATAACCAAAGAAAAGTTCGTCTGCCCCTTCACCACATAAAACAACGGTGTTTTTGCGTTTAACGGCTTGCGTCATGCGATAGAGTAACACTTCGTTGGGAACAGATAAAGGTTCTTTACGAATAGCGATCATTTGTTCAGTCAGAGTCAGAAAATCTTGGTGCGTCAGTATGATTTCATGGTGTTGACTATGGATATGCTGAGCTACTTGTTGAGCCCAGGGAAATTCATTCGACTCTTCAAAGCCTACCGTCCATGTATCCGGTTTGTTGGCTAGGGCTGCAATAATTGAACTATCCAGTCCGCCACTTAAATAGCTGCCTACAGGAACGTCTGAAATACAGCGGTAAGCAACAGCGGATGCTAATAATTCTTGCAGTTCATGATCTGTAGGCGGTGCCTGTTCATCTGTGGGGAGATCCCAATACTGATATAACTTGCCATTATGCCAATAGTGACCTGCTGGAAACATTTGAATTGATTGATACAGGCTACGACCATTAAAAAAGGTACGCAGCTTTAAATATTGGCGTAACCCGATTTCGTCAATGCGGTAGTCATGGGTTAAGCTTAAGATGGGAGCTGGCTCAGAAGAGAAAATCAGCTCATCTTGGTTGTGGTAATAATAAAGGGGTTTGATACCTAGGCGATCGCGAGCCGCAAAAATATCACCTGTTTGGGTATCTAAGATGACAAATGCAAACATCCCATTTAAATGCTGTAACATGCTTGGGCCAGCCTGTATATACAGCTTGAGCAACAGTTCTGTATCACAACTGGATTGCATAGGTATCTGATGGGCCTGTGCCAATTCTCGGTAATTATAAATCTCACCATTAAATACGATGCTATAACGCCCATCAGGAGAATAAAAGGGCTGTTGCCCATTGGGGCTTAGGTCTAAAATAGCTAAGCGGTTGTGCCCAAGCCAGCAGGTCTCATGTTGCGTTATATTTCCTGGGTTGTCGGGGCCCCGGTAACTCATTTGCATAAGGGCTGATAGAAATTGGGGCTTCGTTAAACCTTGTGATTTGGCAAAAAGTACACCACACATTTTGGCTTCTCCTGTGCGTTTAAGCAGCTTGGCCTGAGATTGCCCCTAACATACCATGCAGGGGAATCCGGTGCCAATGCAAATTATGTCGCGGATAAAATCTGAGCCACATGCTGGGCTGTGTTTCCTTTTCCGTAGATGTCGCTGGTAGGTAACGGTTGCTTATGGCTTTGTTGCAAGGCTTTACTCCAAGCCGATTGAAGCGCTGCTGGTGTATTTGCCAATTGGTTCCAGCCGATGTTCACGGTTTCGACCCATTCCGTTTCTGGGCGTATGGTAATACATGGACGTTGTAGGTAGAAAGCTTCTTTTTGCAGGCCTCCACTGTCAGTCAGTACAAGACGGGCTCCCTTAACTAATGCCAACATATCGAGATAACCGAGTGCTTCTAGTGGATAGATTGGATGTCTGAGTGGGATGCCCCACTGGCCTAATGCTTTCTGGGTGCGGGGGTGCACGGGAAAACAGATGGGTAACGCATGACTAAGTGTTTGTAACGTTTCGACTAGGTCACGCAATTGAGAGCCTGTCTGAGTATTTTCTTCGCGATGCAGGGTGAGTACAGCATAACTATCCGGGAGTCCCCATTGTGCTCGTAAGGTATCAATTCGCTCTGGTTGTAAAAACTGCAAAGCGGCATCATACATTACGTCTCCCACACGATGGACTCCCCGAGTAATCCCTTCACGGGCCAAGTTGTCATCGGCAACCGCAGAGGGGGTAAAGAGTAGGGTTGAGACATGATCCGTCATCACGCGGTTGATTTCTTCAGGCATGTGACGGTTAAATGAGCGCAGCCCAGCTTCCACATGGGCAATGGGGATATGTAGCTTGGCGGCTGCCAGAGCAGCGGCTAGAGTTGAGTTGGTGTCACCGTAAACTAATACCCAGTCTGGCTGGAGAATCTGAAATTCCTGTTCTAAGGCTTCGAGCATGCGTCCTGTCATAGCACCGTGGGAAAGGCCGCCAATGCCTAAATGCAGGGCCGGAGCTGGTAAACCCAATTCCACAAAAAAGATATCTGACATGTGAGCATCATAGTGTTGCCCAGTGTGGATCAGAACTTCTTCCAAACCCTTATCTCGAAGGGCTTTTGAGACCACTGCTGCTTTGATAAACTGAGGGCGAGCACCCACTACAGTGGCAATTTTCATGGTTGCAGATAGACCTTGATCTGATTGACCACATAATTTTGTTCTGCCCATGTCAGCCCGGGAAAAATAGGCAATGCCAGTGTGGTTTCAGCTGCATGTTCACAAATGGGTAAGCTGCCCGGTTGGTAACCCAACTCGGCAAAACAGGGCTGCAAGTGCAGAGGAATGGGGTAATAAATGGCACTATCAACCCCATGGGTTTTGAGGTGTTGCTGTAAACCATTACGCTGGATTTTATTGGGTAAACGAATAATAAATTGGTTCCAGACATGACCAGGCTGGTCGACAATCGGTAGTTGTAAGGTATGGCTTAGGCCTTGTTGATGGTTGGAGTGGGTGAGACCCGCATCTTCAATTAAGGTTGTATAAGTAGCTGCCAATTGTTGGCGCTGATGGGCGTAACTGGCGTGATGGGGGAGCTTTACAGTGAGGAGAGCTGCTTGTAAAGCATCGAGGCGGAAGTTGCCCCCCACATAGTGATGATAATATTTGGGTTTAGAGCCGTGGGTGCGCAGGATGCGGGCTTTTTCTGCCAGGGCATCATCTTGGGTGGTGAGTAGGCCACCATCTCCAAACCCGCCCAAATTTTTCGAGGGGAAAAAGGAAAATGTGCCAAAGGTGCCGAGGCTGCCCACCGGTTGTCCTTGGTACTGTGTCCCAATCGCTTGAGCGGCATCTTCAATAATGGCAATACCCTTTTCTTCTCCTATGGCCAATAATGCTGCCAGATCGGCGCTTTGGCCAAAGAGGTGAACCGGGATCATGGCTTTAGTATGGGGGGTAATGGCTGCAATGGCCGCTTGTACATCGAGGTTGTAACTGCCGGGTAAACAATCGACAAAGATCGGAGTGGCTCCCAAGCGTGAGACGGCCCCAGCAGTGGCAAAAAAGGTGTAACTGGGGCAAATGACTTCGTCACCAGGCCCAATGCCCAGCACCATCAGGGCGAGGATCAAGGCATCAGAACCTGAAGAGACACCAATCGCATGTTTGACTTGTAATAACTCAGCACAGGCCTGCTCAAATTCAGTGACAGCAGCCCCCATAATATAACTATTGGTGGCCACAGTGCGCTGGAAAGCAGCAGTCAGCTCAGGTAACAAGGGGTCGTGAATCCGTTTTAAATCGAGTAGGGGAACTTGCATTATGTCCGTCATGGGTTCTCTTTCTTGAAGCTGTCGTAGGTCAGTTGACCTTGGGTGAGATGTTCGGGTAAAGGGGCGGACTCGTCCAGATCGAGGCAACGCAGTTCACCGGGGTTGACCTCTTGATAACGCAAGCCACTTTCCGGGCAAACCATGATGCCGTCAGCATCTGGTAATTGAAGGCGGTGGCCATGGCGGCTCATCCATCCGTGTTGGCGAGCGGGAACCCCCATCATCAGTGCATAGGCCGGGACATTGTTGCTGACCACGGCTCCGGCAGCAATAAAGGCGTAGGCCCCCACCTCAATGCCACAGACAATGGTTGAATTGGCCCCGATCGTACAGCCGCGGCGCAAGATTGTACGCTCATAGAGGCGGTGGCGGTTGATCTGGGAACGTGGATTGGTGACGTTGGTCAAGACACACGATGGGCCGAGAAAGACCTCATCTTCAAGAGTTGTTCCGGTATACACCGAGACATTGTTCTGGATTTTGACGCGATTGCCAATGATCACATCATTGGCAATATTGACATTTTGGCCCAGGACACAGTGGGTGCCGAGGCGGGCCCCGGTTTGAATGTGGCAAAAGTGCCAGATTTTGGTGCCGTCACCAATTTCACAGGGTTGATCAATATAGGCCGATTCGTGGGCAAAATAGGGCATGGTTTGTTACTCCATGGGCAGCATGACAGGTTGGCCATGGGTCATGAGTGAACGCTGAGCTGCCTGTAAAACGCGCAGGACACGTAAACCGCTGGGGCCATCTGTAAGTGGGGCTTTGCGGGTGGCAATCGCATCTAAAAAAGCCTGGCATTCTAGGCGCAAGGGTTCGTCACTGGCATAGGCAATGGGGATGCCTTCGCCTTTGATGGGAATGGGTTCCCCAGCTTCGAGATCAACCCGTTGATTGTAGAGCATCAATTGTTTGTTTACATCATCAAAAACGGCCATTTTTTGAGAACCGACTACGACCAAACGCTGTTCTTTGAAGGGGTTGAGCCACGAGATAAAGATATGGGCTGAGACCCCATTGTCAAAGGCCAGTTGGGTGACGGTGATATCGGCAATATTGGCCTGAATATAGTTGCCGCCTGAAGCACTGACTTGGAAGGGCAGATCGCCGACCAGACGTAAAATGACCGCAATGTCATGGGGGGCAAAAGACCACAGGATATTTTCTTCGCGGCGGACTTTGCCCAGGTTGAGGCGGTTGGAGTAGATATATTGGATTTTGCCCAGCTCTCCGCTACTGATCAGGCTGCGCAGGGTCAAAATAGCTGGATGATACTCCAGGATATGGCCCACCATTAAGATACGCTGGTGGGTTTCAGCATATTGTACGGCGGTACGTGCTGCGGTGTAGTTGAGTGCCAACGGCTTTTCACAGAACACGTCTTTACCCGCTTGCAGGGCCTGCAAGGTCAGTTCGCCGTGGGTGATGGCAGGAGTGGCAAGCACAATGCCATCAATGGTGGAATCGTGTAGTAGCTCGGATATGCTTGTGGCCATGGAGATGTCAGGAGCGATGTGGTGGGCGTTGGCTTGCCCGGTTTCAGACGGGTCATACACTGCGGCCAGAGCACCCAACTGGTGGAAGTTACGTACTAAGTTTTTGCCCCAGTAACCAGCGCCTAAAACGGCGATACGGGGAGTGTTCACAAAGGTAAGTCCTAACTGTAATGACGGGATGTGTTCTTTATACCAGAACAGAGAAGCCCCTGAGGGTTTGTTCCCACTGGGGAACAGACCTAAACCTGTGTTTTGTGTCTCCAAACTAAAACAGCCCTCCTTGTGGAGGGCTGTTTTACAACGGCAACTAGCGGCGGACGGGGGCCTGCCCGGCGGCTTTGGCCATAGTCAGCCAGTGTGGACGGCCTTGACGCCAAGCGTTCTCAACGTCGGAATAAGAGGGGCGGAAGCTGCTGCCCA
>DLGM01000086.1 GCA_002482705.1 Cyanobacteria bacterium UBA7694 | reverse complement strand
CGCCGTATGCCCTTGCAGGGCTTGTTCCATGGCCTTTATGGCTTCAAACAGGCCGGTGTAGTTGCCGGATTCGACCAGATCGAGGATGCGCATTTGGGTGGCGGCGTCATAACGACTCAGGGTCAGCAACTGGTGCATGGAGTTTTGCAGGGTTTTATCGGCCAGTTGACGGATGCGCGTGCGCACTTCGGCGGCTGTACCTTCGGCAATGGTGCGCAGATTAAAAAATGTACGGCGCGAGATGTCGAGCTTCTCGAATATTTCAGTGGTTTTATGGTGTTTTTCACCGTACTTGAGCGAGTCAAAGTAGGTTTTGAAGTACTCTGCTTTGTCGAGAATCGAAAGATCGGGCTGAAAGAGTTTGTCCATGGTTTCGAGACGGTGCTGTTCGGCCTGGTTGTGCTCATCGACAATGCGTACGGCAATGTGGGTAAAGGCTTCCGGGCTTTCTTGGCTGAGGCGGCGAATGGCCTCCAGGCGATGGAATCCCGCGACCAAGACGCGATCTTGGTTGATGGCAACCGGGCTGATCAGGCCCTTTTCGCGGATGCTCTGCATCAGTGCTTCTACTTTTTCTTCATCAATGGGGGTGGGGATTGCGACAATTTCATCAAGGCGCAACTGGATTATATCGAGCATGCTTAGGTTTCCTGTGTGTGGTGCGTGGGCCATGACTGGCTTGCACATCAGGAAAAAGGTAAAGAGCAAGCCAAGCGGGCTGGGCTGCTTCTATCATAACAGCTCAGGCTAAAAAATCACAAAGGCCCATCAGACAAATTCCGATGGCCTTTGGCTCCCTGTCTGATACTGACCCGGCCTGAAATCGGTTTTGATAGAGATAAGAAAGTTAGGAGGCGCCAAGCAGGTGACTATGACACTTCATCGCATTGCAAGTTACGCGCTCGAACAACGGGTCATCCCTGAAGGTTTATCTCAGGCCCTGCGGCATAAGGTGTTACAGCAACTTATGCACGCCTTCTATTTTAGTTATGGTGCGTGCTGGGAAAAAGTGGGGAATCATTGGCAGATGCAGCATGAGGAGGGAGATATTTACCAGTCGTTTACGCTGAACAATATCGACCCGCGTTACCGCGTGCATGTGGCGCTGCCGGATCGGGTGCTGCATCATCCGGGCTGGGGGGATGTGTTGTTTTTGGACCGTTTGCGGCAGGTGCCCTCGCTGCGTTACCGTCTTGCTGACGAAGACGGCTTTCGCAGTGCAGTGTATATTCCGCTGATGTATGAAGGCGAAATAATGGGATTGCTTGAGTTTTTCAGCGTCAAAGGGGCTGAGAACTTGCCAGACCCCAGCGACTTGCGCCAAGAGTTGGGGCAGTTGCTGGTGCGCCATTGGAATCCCAAACAGGTGATGTGAGTGAGCATGGACACATTGAGCATGATGGAAAGAATAAGTATGAATAAGCAAGAGAATCCCTCGGACTCTAAATCTTGGGCCTGGGCTGCGGCCCCATTGGTGGCTGCCCGCACGTACAATCAGCGCCGCCAGGCTCTGAGTTTGCCGCAGCGTACCCCAGAAACGGTCACGCGCCTGCTACAGCGGCAAATGAGCCGTCAGTGCAGCGATATGAAACAACTGTCCCAGGGATTGGCTGGGGAATTGGGGCAATTGCTCTTTTCCTTGAAGGTGGATCTGTTCTTTTTGTCCCAACAGGCCCCCCATATTGAAGCGGTACAACAGCGGGTAGAGCAGATGTTTGGCACGCTCAATGACGGGTTACAACATGTGCAACAAATGAACCGCGTTTTGCCCCCTCCGGTGCTTGAAGATCTGGGATTATTGGCGGCATTAGACTGGCTGGTACGCCAATTTGAGGGGCGTACAGGCATTGGCTGCATGATACAATCGGATCAGCGCTTTGTTTCGATCAGTCCGGATAAGGATCTGTTGATCTTTATGTTGATGCGCGACATTTTAAGCAATGTTGAGTTTCATTCACGGGCGACCCGGTTGCGGGTGCAACTGTTGTTAGAGAACAATATGCTGCATTTGTCCGTGGCCGATAACGGGATCGGAATCAGGCAAGATCAGATTCTTGTAAAGGAGTGTTTGGGGTTGATGGGCGTGCGCGATCATATCGAGCTGATCGGTGGCCAGTTCAGTCTTTACAGTGCCCCACTGGAAGGGACCTGTCTCCAGCTTGAGATCCCCCTTGCTCCGACCCTGACTTTAGATCATGTACCGCATCCTCCTCATCGATGACCACGCTGTTTTACGTCGCGGGACCCGCGAATTTCTGCAAGCCTTGCCCGAGGTGCAAACCATCGGCGAGGCTGCTTCTGCTCAAGCGGCTTTGACCCAACTGCGCCAAGCGACCTGGGACTTGGTGCTGATGGATTTATCCTTACCAGATATGCATGGTTTGCAGCTTTTTACCCATATTCGTGAGGCCTTGCCCCAACAAAAGGTGCTGGTATTCAGTATGTATCCCGAAGAGCAGTACGGTGTTCGCCTGTTGCGCAATGGGGCTTCTGGGTATCTGAGCAAAGAAAGTGATCCCAGTGAACTGCTGGTGGCGGTGCGCAAAATCATGGGCGGTGGGCGTTATGTCAGC
>DLGM01000244.1 GCA_002482705.1 Cyanobacteria bacterium UBA7694 | reverse complement strand
TCAGCAGAGCAAAATCGTACTCAATCTGGCCCAGCGCGGCGAGGCCAATTTGCGTACCTACGAAGCCATTGCCTGTGGTGCCCTCTTGTTACAGGAACAGGGCAATCGTGAAGTGGAAGCGATTTTAACCCCCCACAAGTCGTATATTCCCTACACAGAGGACATTCTCACGCCTATTCAGGCCTATTTGGCAGCCCCAGAACAACGGGCACAGATTGTCGCCCATGCCCAGCAAGAACTGGCAGGCCACACCTATCAGCAACGGTTTGAGCAGCTCTTACAAAGGTTGCCCCAGCTCCAGCGGCGAGTCACCCCCCTCTTCCCCCAAAGCCTTCAGGAGCATTTATCTTATGCCCGCAGCCAGCTCATGGCCCTTTACCCCGACCGCATTCCCCGCGCCCTGCGCATTTTGGAGGCCTGTCAAAGGCAGTTTGTACACGCTTCAGCGCCTGAACAGGGGCTGATTGCTCATGCCTTGGCCGCAGTTGCCATGAATGGATTCATTCACCCCCTGCCCCACCCCTTGCAGCGGCCCTTACACGAATTTGCCGGGCCGTTACAGCAGATACGCCACTCCCTCGAACGGGCCGTGAGCGCCTATCCGGCTCATCCGGCCCCGCGATACAACCTGGCCTGGGCCCAAGCCCTGCTGGGAGAGCACAGCGCGGCCCAAACCAGTTTAACGGCAGTGGAGCACTTGATGGCCCCTTTTATCCCCGAGGCCGATGATCCGCTGCTGTGGTTTCTGATGCCCCTGCGTGTGCAATATGCCTGTTATGGAGAATTGCAAAACCGCACCGAAAAAGATTGGTTGCAAGGGTTTCTGCCGACGGAATTTATGCGCTGGTGGCAATGGGTTCTGGCCCAGATGCGCGGGGATTTAGCCTACCACCAACAGGCCTGGAAAGAGGCCCTCAGGCATTACCACACGGCGCTGGAAATCAAGCCGAACCACGATCAGAGTCTGTTAATGCAGGGTTTTTGTTATCTCGCTTTAGGGCAAATAAACCAGGGGGAAGCCGCCTTAAAAGCCCATCTCACGGCGAACCCCTTTGCCTTGGATGTGCAATTGACCTTGATTCAAATTTATCTTCAGCAAGGGCGTATGGCCGAGGCCCGGCAGGCCCTTCCAGTTGCCCATTTGCTGGCCCAACGTTTGCAGCTCAAGGGCAATCCCCGTACCCAGGAAATTGCCCAATTGGCTGCCAGGTTGGGGGTTTCACTGGTATCATAGCCTTCACCCCTCACAAGGAAAACACCATGTCCGCTACGCACCTCAGCTTACGTCCGGCTCCACCCATTGAACCCGGCTTCAAACCCTTGCTCACCACCAGTCTCAAGCTGTGGTGGCAACACCTGCCCCAAATTGCCCTGACCATTCTGCCGGTCATGTTACCGCTTTATGGCCTGTCGGAATGGGCAGAAGCAACACACCGAGAGAGTCTGCATTTGTGTTTGTTGGTGATCAGCACGATTATGGTGCCGTGGCCCGGAGCAGCCACTTTATACGGGTTGGCCCACCGCTGGAATGGCCAGCCTTGGCCGAACCTATTCCGAGCCTGGATATATGCCCTCAAACGTATGCCCTATTTATTCTTTACCCTATTGAAGGTGCAGTTGTGGATCATGGTCGGCCTGATCATGCTGATTGTACCAGGCTGGAAACGCCTGATCAAATCGAGTTTGGCCGAAGTGGTCGTTATTATGGAACCCACCGACGTTCCCCCGCTGGAGCGTTCGATCCAGTTGGTTGAAGGCAATCCCCAACTGGTCACTCAAACGTTGCTGCTGTTGATGACCCTGATGGCCATTGAAACCGGGCTCACCTTCCTGGTCCCCGCAAGTTGGCATTGGGGCATCAAAGTAGGCCTCGATGCAATGGCGGTAATGCTCGAACTGGTTGGGGCAGTGTTATGGTTTCAGGTGTATGGGCGCTTGAAGTAGGGGAATCGTAGTGGTAAACCTATTGCCTCTAAATAGAGCGTAAATATAAGCTTTAGGCGTGATGCAGGTGCAGGAAAGGCAGAAGATTTTCTGCCCTGACTTTGTGCACCTACGTTGGAAATGGAAGAACTGACCGGCCCTGCCCTGTGCCGTTTTAACGCAATGCGCAGTCGGGTTTCGTGCTACCATACACTATTCGCGCGGGCTTTGCCCCTATAACCCTCACTGTGGCTGGCTTGGCGTCTTATCATACCTACGAGGATATCTGCATGAATCAAGGCTATTTCCGCCACCCCACCTTACACGGGGAGACGGTCGTTTTTGTCTGTGAAGACGATCTGTGGTCTGTTCCCTTAAGCGGAGGCCGGGCCACCCGCCTGACCGCTGGCTTGGGGCATATTTCCCACCCACTCTTTTCCCCCGATGGTCGCTGGATTGCCTACACCGGCTCCGACGACGGCCACCAAGAAGTGTATGTGATTCCCGCTGAAGGCGGTGCTCCCAAGCGCCTGACCCATTTCGGCGTGGCCCCGACCCGTGTCTGTGGCTGGAAACCGGACAGCTCCGCCGTGATTTGTAACTCCTCCCACCGTCAAATTCTGCGCCGTATGACCGCACTGTACGCCATTTCTCCCGAAGGGGGCAGCCCGGAGTGCCTCGATTATGGCATGGCCCATCATATTGTATGGGGCCCCAATGGCGGCACGCTCATTGGGCGGCATAGCTGGGATCCGGCCCGCTGGAAGCGCTACAAGGGTGGCACCAAAGGGGTGTTCTGGGTTGACCCCACCGACAGCGGTACTTTCCAACCCTTTTTAGATGTGGCTGGCACCCTTGCCAACCCGCTGTGGATCGGGGATCGGATCTGGTTTGTGGCCGATCATGAGGGCATTGGCAACCTGTACTCCGCCACCCCCGATGGCCAAGATTTAAAGCGCCACACCCACCACGAAGATTTTTATGTGCGCTTCCCCCACAGTGATGGCACTACAATTGTGTATCAGTGTGGTGCACGTCTGTTCCAGTTCGATACCACCACAGGCCAGAGCCGTGAGATTGCAATTGAATGGCACAGTCCCCAAATGCAGCGCCAGCGCAAGTTTGCTTCGGCGACCAAATATATTCAGGCCCACCATTTACACCCGGAAGGCCACTCGATGGCTGTGATTACCCGGGGCAAAACCTTCACCCTGCCCTTATGGGAAGGGGCCCCTCTGCAATATGGTGAGCGTGATGGCGTCCGTTACCGGGCAGCCCAGTACCTGTCCGATAACCAGCGCATGGTGATGGTCAGTGATGCCAGTGGTGAAGAACAGGTCGAAGTACACTGGCTCGATGGTTCTCAAGCACCTCAGGTGGTCACCGACCTGCCGTTGGGTCGCCCGGAGCATGTGCAAGTCTCCCCAACTGCGGCTCAGGTCGCGGTGGTGAACCACCGCCGCCAGTTGCTGCTGGTGGATCTGGATGGCTTAAGCACCCAAGTGCTGGACGAAACCAAGTTACATGATGGCATTGGCCTCCCGGCCTGGTCGCCCGATGGAGCTTGGTTGGCGTATTCATACGCCCTGCGACCCAATGTCATGGTGATCAAGCTTTGTAAGGTGGCTACGGGTGAAACATGGCAAGTGACAGAAGCGGTGTACCAAGATTTTTCTCCGGCCTTTGACCCGGACGGCAAATACCTGTATTTCTTGTCTTCGCGGGAGTTTAACCCTTCGTATGACGAGCTGCACTTTGATCTGGGCTTCCCCTATGGCAGTCGCCCTTATTTGATCACCCTGCGCAAGGATTTGCGCTCGCCGTTCCATCCTGATCCGCTGGAAGCGATTGCCGAAGCCCAAAAGGACAAGGACAAAAGTGACAGCAAGGACGAGGGCAAAGAAAAGAAAATCAAAGCTGTTGAGATTGATCTTGAAGGCATTACCCTGCGGACGGTGGCTTTCCCGGTTAAAGAAGGGCGCTACCGCAAGATTCAGGGGGCGCCCGGTAAGGCTTTGTATACCCTGTTCCCGGTCATGAACAGCTTGGAACAGTCTTGGTCTGATCCGCTGCGTTTCCGGGGTACTTTGCGCCAATTCGACTTTAAAACCCGTGAAGAGGAAGTGTTCCTCGATGGTATCAATAGCTTTGCCGCCACCCCTGACGGCAAGATGGTCTCGATTCGTGTTGATACCAAGCTGCGGATTTTCCCCACCGCCGAAAAGCCCAGCGACAAAGTGGTGAGCGACAGCAAAGTCGGGAAAAAATCTGGCTGGATGGATTTAGAGCGGATTAAACTGGCGGTCCACCCGGCCCGCGAATGGGAACAAATGTTCAATGACGCCTGGCGTCGGATGCGTGACCATTTCTGGACCGAGAACATGTCGGAAGTGGACTGGGAAGAAGTGCGCCAACGTTATGCGCCGCTGCTCAAGCGCTTGGCTGCCCGTACCGAGTACTCCGACCTGATGTGGGAAGTACAGGGTGAGCTGGGAACGTCCCATGCTTATGAAATGGGAGGCGACTATCGCCCCGAGCCTCAGTACCGCCAAGGATTGCTCGGAGCCGATTGGGTCTGGGATGCCCAAGCGGAAGGCTACCGTATCCAATCGGTGGTACGCGGCGATTATTGGGACAGTAAGCGCGGGGGGCCCTTGGCCAAACCGGGCCTCAATATTGCCACGGGTGATGTGCTGACCGCGATCAATGGTCAACGTTTAAGCGTTGCCCTGACTCCCGAAGAGGCACTGGTCAATCAGGCCAATGCCGAAGTCACCTTAACCCTGGCTGGGGATAGCCCCCGTCAAGTTTTGGTGCGCACCGTCGACAGCGATACCCAGGCCCGCTACCGCGACTGGGTCGAAGCCAACCGCGCCCGCGTGCATGCCGAACTGATCCCGCGCGTGCTCGAACTGGCGCAACTGGCGCGGGCCAATGCCATCGGCATGACCGTCGATGCCGAGGAAGCCGATCGCCTCGAACTCTCGCTGGATGTGATTGGCGCGGTCTTCGTCGATGCCTCGCTGGACGGCTGGAACGGTTTCGGCCTTGCCGTGCAGGCGTATCAGAAGCGTGCGCCGTTCGTCATCGACTGGCTCGCCGATGTCGCACGCAAGGCCGGACGCCGCTGGTGCGTGCGCCTGGTCAAGGGTGCCTACTGGGATTCGGAGATCAAGCGCGCGCAGGAATTCGGCCTTGGCGGCTATCCGGTATACACCCGCAAACCGAACACCGATGTCTCCTACCTGGCCTGCGCCAAGCAGATGTTCGAGGCCGGGGCCGAGCTGATCTATCCGCAATTCGCCACGCACAATGCGCACACGATCGCGGCCATCCACCAATACGCCCGCAACCGCCCCTACGAATACCAGCGCCTGCATGGCATGGGCGGTGACCTGTATGCCGAAGTCATCGGCAAGCAGAACCTCGGCGTGCCTTGCCGCATCTACGCACCGGTCGGCAGCCACGAGGACCTGCTGCCATACCTGGTGCGGCGCCTGCTCGAGAACGGCGCCAACAC
>DLGM01000153.1:5628-9176 GCA_002482705.1 Cyanobacteria bacterium UBA7694 | reverse complement strand
AAGTTGGTACGCCTGAGAGTGATTCAACTGCAGCTCAATAAACAGGGTTATGGTCTGACCGCTGAAGGCAAAATGGAAAACAAGCGCTTGGCTCAGGATGCCAAGGTTGTTTTGGGACAAGTCATTTATTTCACCCTCTTTGTCGACAATCTCACGGATGCGGAACTGTATGACGTTGCCATGCAGGATCAGCTGGATGAAACGGCTTTTGCCTATATTCCCGGCTCTCTGGAAATGGCGACCACATCTGCCAAAGTCGAAGCCCAAGATAAAGATTTCACCACGCGGCTGACCGATGACATTGATGCAGATATTGCCCATATTACCGAAGCCAGCGATGTGCAGCCCGGCAAAGATCTGGTGCGCGTGGGCCGCAGCTCCGGCAGCAATAACGGCATTCTCTCGATTGCTCCGGGCAAGCGACTGACCGTCCGCTTTAAGGTGCAGGTGCAATGACACACGTGAAACGCGTACATCCCTCATCAAAGGGCCTCTGGCTGACAGCGGGCCTTTTGTTGGGCATGTCAGCATTGGCCCCTGCCGCTGTTTCACAAAAAGCCGAAGAGACGATTATCAAATCGGTTGCCAATGAAGTCAAAGGGGGCGTTGCTGGTAAAACCTGGAAGGGGGATAAGATCAACCTTCAGGTGGTTCGGCTGCTGAAACGCATTCAAATCAAGGTGCGCGTTGCGACGCTTGTGGATGGGCAGATGAAAACCGAATTTGAGCCCTTAAAAGACACCCGTGTCCACATCCGCAATTATGACAATGGCAAATTATTGGTCAATGCGCTGACCGATGAAAACGGCTTTTTACCAGATAAAGAAACGCAAAAAATCGGAGTGGGTAACTATTCTCTCCGTCCGGTGACTTCTTATCCCAAAGAACCCTATTATTACGCCAGTAACTTTGCCCTGGCGGCCAGCGATCGCGATAAAGAACTCAATCTGGTCACCGATTACAGCAGCGTGGTCTTTAATGTCTTGTCTGGCAAACCCCTGAACGGAGCCAAAGTGGGTCTCCACCGCGATGGCGGGGATTTGGTCAATGGCCCCTTTGATCACTATGCCGGTTCACGCATGAACCCCATCCCCATGGGTGTGCAAATGACCGGGGGGGCCATGTCGATGAACGAACCCCCCCGCTTTAACCTGTATCAGGGCGAGTTCCAGTATAAAAACCCTGATTTGGTGATCTCTGCCCAATCATTGCGGGTCAAGGCCTTGGTGCCAGAGCAAAAATTCTTTGTGTCCGTTGATTTTGAGCCCGGTTCCGGGCTTGAAAAACGCTTTAACCCGGTGGAGCGTACCCAGGCTCCCTGGGGAGGGTATGAACAACCTTACCGGGGCCAAGAATTTAAACTGTTGCAGGATCAGCCCATTGGCTTGCAAGTGCCCCTGATTCCGATCAGTGCCTTGAAGGTCACCAAGATGGCCAACAAAACCCGTGCCCAGGTGGGCGACATTGTGGCCTATCGGGTCAAGGTTGAAAACACCAGTGAAGAGGATACCAACCCGGTTCAGCCGATTATTGTGGTCGACCAAATGCCGGTCGGTATCAAATATCTGCGTGGTACAGCCCGTCTCAATGGGCAGCCGGTCGAACCCGTTATTGCGGGCAATACCCTGCGTTTTAGCATTGGGGCTTTAAAAGCCAAAGGGGCTCCCAATAAAGAAGATCAAAACTCGGTGGTGTATATGACCACCCTGGCAACCAGCGTAGTGGCTGGGCAGGTATATGAAAACCGCGCCCTGGCACAAATTCAGGGCATTACCGTTTCGAATGTCAGCAGCGCTGCGATTCGGGTTGATTCCAGTCCGTTTGCGGATGAAGCCTTGCTGATTGGGAAGGTTTATATCGATGCCAATGGCAACGGCTGGCAAGACGAGGGTGAACGGGGCGTCGGTGGTGTGCGTTTGGTGATGGAAGATGGCACCACGATTATTACTGACCCGGATGGCAAATACAGCGTGCCCCAGGTCACGCCGGGCCGTCACGTGATCAAGCTCGATGAAAGCTCATTGCCTTTTGGCTTGGCTCCTGCCAGCAACCCATCACGGTTCTTGCTGATTTCGCGCGGCTTGATCGCCAAACAAAACTTTGCCCTGCGGGAAACCAAAGATGAAGCGCCCAATGCCCATCCTGCTCCCGCTGCTCCTTAGGGTATGTTTTCAGATGTTATGGCGCGGTCGCGGCTTTGTCGGTTTCGCCGTTGTTAGTTTGTTCGGAGTGCTGCTGCTAGGGGGAATGCTCCCGGCTGCAGCGGCTCCGAATGCCCCCAGTTTGTTGCAAATTGAAGGTAAAAATGCGGTTGCAGGGCAAACGCTTTATCTCAATACCACCACGGGGATTACGGTGACGGGGAATGCTGAAGCCAATAAGACGATCAAGGTGTTTGCTGGGGGGACACAAGTTGGAAGCACCACCAGTACGCTGGCGGGAACCTATAGCGTAGATATTGCGCTGGCAGCGGGCAGCCACAATCTGAGTGTGGTGGCCAATGATGCCACAGGCGACAGTGCGCCCAGTACCCTGATCCAAGTTGTGATTGATACGGTTGCCCCTACGCTGACAATTGGGGTTTACAGCCAACGCGGTGATGACTTCAGTGGCTACAACTATATGCATGTGGACCCGGCTGGCGAATGGTGGTCGAACCTCAATGGTGGGTTATTACAATCGACCTTGGGAGATAGTGGGGGCTCGGGTTTTGACATTGCAACAGCCACCATGGCCCTGCATGAAATTAATGACAGTGGCACCATTTTAGCCAATATTGGGGGCTCAGCTTTACAGACCTCGTTGACCACGGTTAAATTTCGTTTGGCGGCCCCAACCGCGGATGGTAACTATGGGGCTGTCCTGATTCATGGCCGCCGTTATCGTCTGACGGCTACGGTACAAGATCGTGCGGGTAACAGCCGCTCAGTGACCAAAGACTGGGTGATCGACAATCTCGGCCCGCAAGCTCGGGCCGAAGGCACCGCTTTTCGCCGGGTCTATCTGTTTAATGCGGATGATGGCTCGATTTCTTTTCCTCCGCCCTTGAGCAAGCTGGTACCCCTGGTCTGGGTGGCTGGCAATGGGCGTTATGAGGTTGACCCAGCCTTTAATGACAATGCCTTGGTCGACGCCTCTGCCGTGCCGAAAGCGATTCGTTTTAACCGCATTGGCTTTTATGGCTCGCTGTATGCGGGGGATACAGGGAACCCCCCTCTGCAAGCGGGTAAAAATACCGAATCCAATGCGGTGATCAACAGCAGCATTTTTGGTTGGGATTCAAGCGCTTCGGTGGGCAACTTGTCTTCCCCAGATGCCAATGGCAATATGTACACCTATTATTTTGCCATGCCCCAACCTTTGCCCAATGGTGGCCACAACAACAGCATCTTCCCCCGTGACGGGGCGGAGAATTATGAATACCGAACCTATTATGTCAATGTACAGTCCAATGACCCGGTGCCGAGCCATCCATCGATTTCCACTTTTCGTGACAGCACCAATGCCGCGATAACTTATTGGGATCGGGGCCGCGTTTACGGTTATTG
>DLGM01000153.1:0-5617 GCA_002482705.1 Cyanobacteria bacterium UBA7694 | reverse complement strand
TACAGCGAATGGCAACGATATTCTGGTGGAAGGCACCGTCAGCAGTCTGGGAGTGACTCAGGTGGCGGAAATTGTCGACGGCAGTGACAGCACCACTGTCTATGGCCGCGTGTCGATCCCTCCTGGTACCACCACTTACCAAATTCGCATTGGCAGTAATCCTTCTGAGGCGGTGGGGTGGAGCCCTGCCGTTTCTGTTTTACCGAATAAGAGCAGCCGTTATCTCATGACCCGTGCCCGCACTGCAACCAAAAGTACCAGTGGTGTGTGCTGGAGCTGTAATGGCGGTTGGGTGCTCTACAAAAATGATGACATTGTGCCCCAGATTCGCGTGGTGGAACCAGCACGCGGCCAATATTACCACGGTGTGACCAATGCCTTGGGACCAGCCAATACCCCCTTGAGTTATCGTGCTGAAGTTTTGGACACCACTTATCCCGGCAGCCATGGTATCACCCAGGCCCCCATCAATACCACGACCTCCAAAATTGAACTGATCGACCCGTTTGGGGCCGTTGTGCCCATGGCCAGCCAAAGTGCCTGGAGCGTGATTGAAAACCTGTGGCAATACACCCGTACGATTACGCTCAGTAGCCAATCTACGACCGAGGGGGTGTATAAATTACGAGGTACCTTACAGGATATTGCGGACTATAATCCCAACCAAACGGTCACGGAAAATTTGGCGGGAGATCCGTTACAGCCCCTGTATTATTATGTCGACAATACAGCCCCCAATGCGATTAATATTGTGCCAGGTGGCGGCCTTGTCAGTTCGATTCCCAGCTTTAATGCGGATATTGTTGATCCCAACTTGAGCAATGCTCCGGCCAATACACCGGGCAGCGGGGCCCAGCTCGATTTAGCCCAAAACCAAATTGATGCCTACCGCTTTATTGGGCTGGGCACGCCCAGCAGCGCCGCTGCGTTGACGATCACGATTCAGGCCCCCAAACTGGGGCAGGCCGTTGACCATCAGGGGACTGTTCTGCCAGTAGGATCCGAGTTACAGGTTTGGGACAGCAGCAATACGATTGTCGGCATTGTCGGGATTGGCAACAGCCTGATTGGCAATGCGACGGTGGTTAACAATGGGGGAAGCCCAGGGCAGCTCCAACTCGCCATGAAGGCGCCTTATCAGAGCTTAAATACGGCGCAAACCTACCGGGTTTTTTATACCATTCCCCACTTTGACAGCAATGACGGCATTCAGAAAGTGGCCGCTGTTCCGATTCAACCGGCTATTTTTCCCGGCACTTATGCCTCACGGATTACGGGCCAGGACCGTGTGGGCAATATCAATACCACCGTTGCGATTGTCAATATTGAAATGAACGATCCTCCGGCTGGCGTTATTACGCTGATGCCGGCCAATAACAATGTGTACATTATGGGAACAGTTCCCGATGAGCGTACGCTGATTACCAGCAGCGTGATTTTGGGGCAAAGTTTGGCCCCTGTCCCAGCGGGTACGCTGATTACCGTTTCAGCCACCAGTCCGGGGGTGATTGTGGAGCCAGATGCCAATGGTGTTGCCGCTGATGGGCATCAGATTGCGGTGGCTGCCAACGGCACGATTAGCTTTACGGTGCGGGCTTTGGACACAACGACCCGTGGTGTGTCCACGGTGACTGCTTCAGCGGGCACAGCCAGCGGTACAACGACCGTGAATATGGTGCGCCCGGTTGTGAATATCAGCAAAAGTGCCGATGTGACGACCCGGGACCCTGGGCAAGTGATCACCTATACCCTCAGTTACAGCAATACAGGAAACAGTGATGCGAGTAATGTGGTGCTGATGGATCAAATTCCCAATGGGACGGAATATATTCCCAATACGATTGTTTTAAATGGTGTACCGCAAAGCGATGTGAGCGCTTTTCAAAGTGTTTCCAATCGCGTTTCTGTTTTGCTGCCTGTGGTTGCTAAAGATGCTGTGGGTGTGCTTTCGTTTCAAGTGCGTGTTCGCTAAGATGATAGAGTATTTGATTGAGTGTGTTGCATTTTTTATTTTGAATTAGGGTAGTTGCTGCAATGAGTTATAATCCGTCTGTTCGCCTCTGGCGCTCTTTGCTTTGGTTGATGCTTTGTGTGGGATTGGGGGCTGCAGCAGCTCTGTTGCCCAGCCCGTCCCAAAAACGGGTGCAGGCGGTGACCACGCCAGCCCAAGTCCGCCAGTCGATTCAAAAATCGATTGATTTTTTAACCACCAATGCTCAAGCGTGGGATGCTGCAAACCAATGTTATGGTTGCCACGTTCAGGCTCAAACGGCACGGGCATTGGCGATTGGGGTGAAAAACCAATATAACGTCAATATGACGGCTTTCCAAAACACGTTTATGTGGCGGATGCTGAACCAGCAAGTCAATGGCGGAGTCAATGCCGATTGCCATACGGGCCGCACCTCTGGGGGAGTTAATTTGGTGCCTGGGGTATTGGTGCATGACCCGTGCCATACCAATAGTTATTGGATCCGCACGCCCGCGACCATTTTGGCGGCACCCACTTTTGCCATGTACAACCAATTTGTGGGCGGCACCTACGACACTAACTTGGTGTTAATCGCCGATTATCTGGCCCGTACTGATGTGCAAAACAGCAACGGTTCATGGAGCAATACCTCGACCTATTTTCCGGCGGATACTTGGGCCGACGATTTTGCCGCGACCTATGAAATCTCAGAAGCGGGTCAATCGATACAATTTACCACCAATGCCATGATGGCCATTCGCCGTGCCAATGCGGTCTCCCCTAAGGCTGCGTATACCAATGCCCTGAACAATGGCTTGGCTTACCTGCGCAGCCGGGCTTATAGTTGGTCGCGGGTTCAGGAAGGAACCCACCTGATTATGGGCCTCATTTATGGGGCCAACGTGTCAGGGACCGATGCAGATGTCACCAATACGATCAATACGCTCATTAGCTGGCAAAATGCCAATGGGGGTTGGGGGCGTACCTCTGGTTGGGCCTCTGAAGGGTACCATACCGGGCAAGTCTTAAACGCCATGGAAGCGATCGGGATCACCATGTTCTCCGAACCCACAGGGGTGACGCCGAACTGGATCGTCTCTTTTAATAAAGCCGTAGACTGGATTGTTGCCAACCAAGCGCCCGATGGCTCATTTGGTTCGGCGGTGAATGATCGCTTTGTTAATACCATGTGGGCGGTTGTGGGTACGGGGGCTGCCTTTGGCCCCTTAACGGTCTCGATTACCAATCCCTCGGGCAACGGGGCCGAAGCTGCAACACCTTTTGCCGTGACCGTGAATGCCCAGGACAACGATGGGGCCTATGACGTACAGCGCATGGCTTTGTACCTGGAAGATCTGAGTGCTTCTGGGCCGACAGATCCCCCGGATCTGGATACGGGCTGGGTGTCTCCCGGTTCTTTCAGCGGGGCTGTGGGTAACCGCACCTGGAGCAGCAATACGTTGGCCATTCCCGCCACCCCAGGCCGTTCGTTTAAACTCTTTGCCCGAGCCTGGAACACCCGCAGTCCGGCAGCCTATTATGACAGCACTCCCCGCATTATTCACAATATTAGCTCGACCCTTTCCACGGCCACCGCAGGGGGCGGTCCTTCCGCTTATGCCGTTGTGGTCAAAGCCTCGGGCAGCAGCAATACGGCGGATGCAATTGTAACGCTCAAAACTACGGGCAACCAACCGGCGGCTGGGCGCGTGATTAAAATTACCACCACCTTTGGTACGATTGTGGCTCCTCCCGGTGATACCCTGATTACCGATGCCAATGGGCAGGCCACATTTAAAATTTCGTCAGCTTCAGCAGGCAGTGGTGTGATCACCATCCAGGATATTACCAACTCGGCGTTGGGGGTGACGGTCACGCTTTCGAGTACGCCCGGCGTCAGTTTTTATAGTGTAGGCGGTTTTGTTTTTGACGATACCAATAAGAACGGTGTCAAAGATTCAGGCGAGGTGGGTATTCCAGGTGCTGCGGTGAAACTGCACAATGGCAGCAATACGACCACCTTGCCCGACGGATTTTATTTCTTCGGAGATCCGATTAGCAGCTATACAGTGACCCAGACGGACAAGACAGGTTACGGTTCTAGCACCGACAATATTGTCACTTTGCCGAATGCGGCGACGGACCATAACTTTGGGGACTACTCCCCGGTTGCTGCGGTAACACGCAATGACTGGGCCCGTTATCATGATTATGGCACTGCTTTTGATAACCAAGGCTACAATGGCAATGAAAGCCAGTTGACCTTTAACAGCACCATGATCAATGCAGGCCGGGAATGGACCTCCACTTTGGCAAGTGCTCCGATTGGGGGGCCGATTGTCGCCAATGGCATGGCTTTTGTGGTAACGGGTGACAGTACCCTGCGTGCCATCAACCTCAGCAATCAAAACCAGGCGTGGGCGTATAGCCTGGGCAGTATCAGCGGGGGGATTGCCCCCACTTATGCCGTTATTGATGGGGTTCCCAATGTGATCATTGGCAATGCCTTGGGAACGGTGTACCGTCTCAATGCCAGTACCGGCGCTCTGATCCACAGTTTCAGCACTGGTGGCGGTGCCATCAATAGCTCGCCCGTAGTCGCTAATGGCACGGTCTATGTCGCTTCCAGTGGTGCTTCTGGTTCGATATTGGCCTATGACGTGGAAACACGCAAAATTAAGTGGAAGTATACGGGTTTTGGGTCTTTTACAGCTACGGGAACGATGGCTTTACGCAATAATCGTCTCTTTGTGCCCTTGGTGACCCCGGCTAAGCTGGCTGCTTTGGATGTGGCAAATGGGAATAAGCTGTGGGAGTATCCTCTGGGCTCAGATACGGGGGTGGCGACGGATGCCAACAATGTGTATCTGGTCCATGGTGGCTCCTTGGCGATTGTTTCCCAGGCAACAGGGGCCGGTTCAGTCGTTACCTTGGGGGATGGGGCGACCAGTACGATCCCGATTGTGACGGCAGATAACCGTCTGCTGATTGGCGGCGGCACAACACTCAAAGCTTACAATACCTCAGGGGGGCTTTTGTGGAGCAGTGCGAACCTCGGAAGTTTGCAACAGCAGTCGCCGATTTTGGCCAATAACCGCATTTATGTGGCTTCAGGGACACAGCTCTATGGCCTGAATGCCGCAGATGGCACTACAATTTGGAGTTATGCCTTAGGCAGCAGTGTGCCAGGTTATGCGGGGCTGGCAGCTCTCAATGACCGTCTGTACGTGCCCGCTGGCAGCCAATTATTGGCATTCCATCGCGTGGCCAGTTTGAGCGTGAGCAAAGCGGTTTTTTCAGATACGGCTTTGACGACCCCGGCCCTTTCGGTGCAACCGGCCCAGAGCCTGTGGTACCGGATGACAATAACCAACAACGGTGAAAATCAGGCCAATAATGTGGTGTTGCGTGACCGTGTTCCCGCTGGTGCCAGTTATGTCAGTGGCTCTGCGGCCTTTGTGTCGGGGAGTGGTACGGTGACAGAGCCGGCTAACGACAAAGGGACTGTGCAATGGAGCTTAGGCAGTTCCTTGGCCAAGGGTGCGAGTGTGGTTGTTAAGTACCAAGTGACGGTGGATTGAGGACAAAAAAAGCCTCCCGGTGTAATACCGGGAGGCTTTTTTTATGGGCTTAGGTGAGTTGTGA
>DLGM01000085.1:10724-19279 GCA_002482705.1 Cyanobacteria bacterium UBA7694 | reverse complement strand
CCCCCCAAGAACAAAGCCCCCCTGAACCCGAAGCGCCACCCACCCCTAAACCCCAGGCACCGCCCTCACCTCAGGAGCCCGCGCCGCCGGTTTCAACCCCCAAACCCGCAGCCAAGACCCCGGCTCCTTCTGCGACCCCTGCGGTACAAACCTCGGCCTCACCCGTGCCGAGCCCCTCCGTCATGCCCAGCCCAACACCAACGCCCGATGCCAGTGCTTCGCCCCAGTATACGGAACGCGATCAGTTTGCCCGGGCCCAGCTCACCGACTTCTTAAAAAGCCAAGATATTTTTATTCCCGACGAGTTACCTCCCGGCATTGAGTCCTGGGAAGAACTGGCCAAACAAATGACCGATGAGACCTGGGTCAAGAATTTCGAAGCCCAAGCCAAAATTCTGGGCATGTTGCCCAACAATACCCGAGGCAGTGATAATCAGCCCACTCCCAATGACGGCAATAATCCACCGCCCTCTGGTGATCCCAATACCCCACCCACAGAAAACAGTGGCGAGCCAAACAATAATGCCAATGGTCGCCGGGGCGTGCGCTTTGGTGCCTTCAACGAATTTATGCGCCGTTCCCAAAACCTGAACAATGTCGACACCACCCTCGATCCCTATTTCAACAATAGCAATACCCGCCTCAATAACGATTTTGAGAGCGAGCGCAATGCCGAAAGTGAAGCCCAGCGTGCCCTGCAAGAGAGCGAACGGCGTCTGCGCGAGCTGCGCAGCCTGCCCGGCCTGCCCTCACCGACACCCATTCCTTTGCCTGAGTACAAAACCGGCAACGTGGGTTTCCCCTACGTCAATTTCCGCTACGACAACCACGAATTCAAATTGAGCTGGGACCCCAACACAACCCAGAACAAGCGGGTTGACATACGTTATTATCCCCCAGCTACTCCCAGCCAGATCAAAACCTTTGCCCTCCCCTGGGACAACAAATGGGACAACAATGTGCCCGCCATGTTACAAGACGTCTTGCAATATTACGAGCTCGACAAAAGCGCCCGGTAGGGGCCACGGGCATCCAAATCCCAAAGGCCTACGCCCTACTCATGGGAGTCACGCCAGGGACTCTCGCCTCACGTCCTACCGATGCACCGCCCGATACAGCGGCAACGGCATTTCCCGGCGACGGGTGCCCAAGGTATTTTTCTCTTCGCTGCGGTTGCGTTTGTCGAACCACAACACCCCGGCCTGATCGGTAATAATCCCCAAATCGGCTTCGGTGAGATCCGGGGCCACAATCAAGCCATCCTCAATCAGCGTTTTGTCACCATCTTTGACTGTCAAATAGCCCAGTGGGCCAATGGTAA
Organism: Cyanobacteria bacterium UBA7694; assembly: GCA_002482705.1. GTDB lineage: Bacteria > Cyanobacteriota > Sericytochromatia > UBA7694 > UBA7694 > UBA7694. The sequence goes on along the minus strand of DLGM01000085.1, from coordinate 17,958 downwards.
TATCACGTACGGGGGCAGCCCCAAGATTGTCCACATCTGCTTTCGCGCGCGCAATGCGGTAGGTAATGCGGTTGTTCTCAGCCGCAGGCTGCGGGTCCGGCACATAAGAGGTGCGCTGCTGAACCCCGTCCGCATCTTTTTTCATGGTCATAAAGGTGCCCGCAGGGGTGACATACTCCGTCGATTTATCCCCATAAGTAAACTGGTAACCGGGCACCCGATGGTGTTTAAAGTAAGGAATGGGCAGGTAACTGCGCAACCCCACTTCCCAACCCGTTTCCCCAGGTAAATTGTTGGAGTCCTTGCCAAACGAAATACCGCCGAGGCCCGCTTCCAACTCGTATTTATCAGCAAAACCAATGCCTGCATACAGCAGCTTGTTGGTGCCAACCCCAGCGGTGAGATACACATTTTTACTTTTGCCCAAGGCAAATTCAGCTTCGGCTTCAAGGCCTTGATTCCACAGGGATAACTCCCCAGAGCCTTCAAAGTCAATGCGGCTGGTGAGCTGTTTTTCGACTTGGGTGTAAACACCTACATTGGTACTGGTTCCTAAGGTGGCATGGGCTCCACCCACCACTGACCATTCGCCCTTTTGTCCGTGATAGGGACTGAGATACCAGCTATTGCTGGCACTGACGCCCACANNACAAAGAAGGGGGTATCACGGCCAACGCCTACGCCAATGCCCACATTGGCCCCATCCAGCCACCGCTGATGGGAGTGGAAGGTATGGCTGACACCGAGCCCCAGCATAATGTCGCTTTTGCCGCTGCCGGTCAGGCTGGATGGCCCGGTCGTTCCAGCTTTCAGGCTACCTACCGTTTCAAGATCTTTGCCAAAGCTGTGGGAATAGGTTAAACCCGCGCTCGGAGCCGCTCCTTCCCCAAAACCGCTGACATAAGTACCCAGGTAATTGCGATCCACCGGCTGATCTTGCATGCCTTTGAGCAACGTCAACTTGATGCGCTCTAAGCGGGCATTGAGTTCGAGGGGATCAACGCCGACCGGGAGCTTGCGCAAAGTCTCAATCTGGTCACGGGTGGCGCGCAAGGTGTCTTCCAGCTTTTTGAGATAATCAACCGAAGCTTGGCGCTCTTGGCGCACACTAAAGCCTTTAAAGTCTTTGTGAGCCTGCGGAATCACGTCTTTTTCAAGACGGGTCAACTCGGCTTCCAGCGGAGCCAAGGCGCTCAAATCAGCAGGCGCACCCTGCAAAGACTGCTGTTGCAGCGTATTCAGGGTCTGGTGGGTTTTGGCCAAAGCCCCACGCAACTCACCGCTGACCTCGGTGCGGCGCACCAGTTCTTCCGGTTTGAGGGTAGCCCCCAATTCGTCTTTGAGCTTGTTCAGGCTCTTGGCATGGTTTGGCGTCAGGCTTTCGCCCCAGTCATCCAAGAAGTCGTCGCCGATTTCGAGGGTACGCGACTGGGCTTTTTTGTCGTAGTCGAGCTCAACGTGGGTGCCGCCAAAATTGTCCCACTCATCCACAATCGCAATTTTGGAAATGCTGCGCTCACGCAAGGCCCCGATATTTTCGTGGGCATAGACCAGCATATTGCGGAAACCCATAATTTTGTCTTTGTTTTCAAAGACATCGTCGTCCAATTCAATCGAAACGCTAATGCCTTGGGCCGCTAGGCTGTGCTGCAACTGATTCAGCTCATTGATCACCGCTGCTTTGTCGGCACCCAACACCTTGTCGAGCTTTTTACCAAAGCGTTCAGCGTAAGCATCCATTTGTGTTTTGGGCATGACGGGCGGTGCTTGAGGCGCTTCACTAGCCTGCGAACGAGGGCCAATCACGTTTTCCTGACCGGTCAGCGGATCGCTGATCACAAACGAAACAATGGGTGCTTCGCGGATGACGTTGCCGCCCATAGCCCCAGCAGGCAGCATGGCGGAAATTTCGTCGACCCCATAGACCCGGAATTGTTCGCCTTCAGCTACCACCACCGCATCTTGATTGGCTGAATCGGCGACTTGCTTGGCGGCAGCCTCTGCCTCTTCGCGCGTGGCAAACACACCTTTGTCAGCACGGGCATACAGATCATGGGTTTGCGTGCCAGCCTGAAACTGGGCCAGACGGAGATCAGACATAACGAGGCTCCTGCGGTAGAGTACTCCCTCAATTATGCCCTAAAATCAGCAAAATCTTGCCCCTACTCCTGGTCTTTTTGCGATGATTAGGCTGCCTTTTGAATCGAGCACCCCAATTTCAGAAAAATTGTGAGCCCCAAGTACAGCATCTCTCTCAATTATGGTTGTAACCCAAGCCGCTGATTGAGTAATTCAGCCAGTCGGTACCCACCCAAAGCAATGCGCTCCTCGCAAATGGTTTGGGCCTGCTGGATATAGGCTTCGGGCACAGGTTGATTGGGCTGCAAAGGTTCGTAGCCGTGTTTGACCGCCAAACGGTAACTTTCTTGCGCCCAACTGCCGGGCGCAAACCCCAACTGCCCCGCATACCGAGCCTTGGGCCACGCCTGCACCGCCTCTTTGGCAAAACCGGGAATGACCTGTGCCCAGGCGCTGGTGCTCACCGAAGGGAAACGCCCAGCGGTGCTGTCCCATAAAAAGTGGATGTTCTTTTGCGTCACGGGCAGGGTGAACAAATTGCCTCCCTGGTCGCCGTGGGGATGCTCATGGCTCATGCGGCCAATCGCGTGAAAAGGCTGGTGGATATCCCCCACCAGGTGAATCAGCAGGCGCACAGCCAGGGCCTTTTCAAAGTCGCTGGCTTTGGGATTGTTCAGGGTTTTGCTGGTATGCTCAATCGCCCAGATAATGTTTTCCGGGGGCACATCGGGAACCTGTAACAGCCCTTCGGGATTAAAGGGGATATTGGCGTAGTGCCAGGTGTCAAACCCTCTAAAACCACGGGCTTTCACATCATCCATCCACACCGAAGCAGGCACAAAATGGCGACGGGCCGGATCGGGCTCCGAGTTGTCGAGATAACGCATCAGACGGTCGGCTTCCTGGCGCACGGCTGGAGTAAGTTCTTGATAAGCCACCTGAGCTGTGACCATGTGTCCCGTCTCCCACCAGGCATGGGCACGGCTGTTCATACCCCAAATCACAGTGAACAGGGTCAAAGCTACCATAGTTGTTTGAAATTTTAAGACCATATGAAATCCTCTAAGCACATACTACTGAAAATGATAGTCTCGCACAATATCCAAACTAGGCTTTGTTAAAAACATTTCAAAACAAATATTACAACCCAAGATATAATGGGTTAAAACAAACTGAATGAGTTACCAATGGCCATATACAAAGACGATTACAAGTATGTAAGACCAACTTTAGCCTACTTAAAAGATCCCGTAATTTTAGCTCAAGCGTGGAAGAAAAATGATTCGCATATACGTTACTCTAACTGGTTTGCAGATACACTTGAACTAGATATTACGCAATGCGTTATCAGTGAAAAGATAGATGAATGGTCTGAACAACTCTCAAAAAAGTTGCAATTAGACACCCTTAGACTCATTCCAGCACCAAAAAACACAGAATGGCACTTTCCCAGCAATGAAAAGCCCTCTTGGGAATGCAAATCCGAAGAAATTAAATTACGCCCATTAGCCCATGTGCCAATAAGAGAGCAAACATATGCAACAGCAGCAATGATCTGTTTAGCTGATGCAATAGAAACTTTGCAAGGAAATCTTCAGCAAAAGCACTATCATGATCTTCATAAAAACCATGTGTACAGTTATGGCAGTAGACTTTTTTGTGACTGGACTGATAATTTAAGTGGTCGCCAAATAGCGAGATTCAGATGGGGAAGCGCTAGCACATATACAAAATTTTTCGAAGATTATCAACTATTTCTTTCAAGACCACGACTATTTTGTCAGGAAAATCAATTTAAATTCTCAGAAAAAGATTTATTCATATTAAGTTTTGATATTAAATCATTTTTTGATTCAGTGGATGTTGACTCATTAGTAAACACAACAAAGTCGCTCTACGAAGATATATTCTTAGCAGACAAAGAGCTAATACAAAGTACTCACTGGGAAGATAAAACATTAGACCAACATACTGATAAATTCTGGAAAAAACTCAAAGAGATTACTAGTTGGAGTTGGGAGAAAGAAGACATTACCTCATATGCTAATGTTTTTTCCAGCAATCAGTCATTGCCACTTGGAATACCTCAGGGATTAGTAGCTAGTGGATTTTTTGCAAATGTATATATGATTCAATTTGATAGAAAAATAGGAGAATACTTAGATACAAACATCCATTTAGGAAAATTAGAGGGAGTAAATATTCACTTAATAGATTATTGTAGATACGTTGATGACATGAGAATCGTATTTGCAGCAGACAAAGACTGTGATCTAAAGCAACTTCAAGAGAGCTGGAGTGAATGGTTCAACAAGCAGCTACAAGAATATACAACAAAGATAAACTCTTGTAAAAAATTAGAGCTACAAGTAGACAAAACAACTTTAGTAAACTGGAGTAATATAATTGTCAGTGGTCAAATGTCAGAGCAGATGCTGGAAATCCAAAAAGGAATAAGTACAGTTCCTGATCTCGACTCACTAACTAAAAGTACTACTTACCTTGAACAAATTTTAGACATATCGGAATATCATAACACTGATTCTGAGCAAAAAAATTCATTAAAACTCTCTCAAATCTCAATTCCTAAAGTGGATGTTCGAGATGATACTATAAAAAGATTTGCAGCAAACCGCTTAATGAAAGTTCTACAATCAAGACTGCGCATGAGTTCTCTAGATGAATTGCATTCAAAAGAGATAGAGGTATACGAGCAGAATAGTAAAATTAGTATTGAACATGAAATGGAGATGACTGCCAGGCGTCTGATTAAATCATGGTCACTAAATCCTTCACTAATTACAATCTTAAGATGTGGGCTTAACCTATTTCCAAGTAATGAACTAGTTGAGCCAATAGTAGAAGCTTTAAAAATTAAGATAGAAAATAATTTTAATGGTATCAAAGAGCATCATGAGCAATTAGTTGCTTGGTTTTGTTGTTTCTACATCTTTAAGCTATCCGCCACTGAAACTGCCTTCTTACCACAAAAAACATACCCTCGAAACGCAAATATAAAGAGACTTAGAGAATCCCTTACAATTTTTGCAAATAACATTTTACATAAAAAAGAAACACCTTGGTATGTTAAACAATCAGCATTACTTTACCTCTCATCTGTAGGAAAATACCGGCTAAAAGAAAAAATACTTGGGAAAAAATTAACTGACTATGTCATACTTAATGACTTAACCATCAATAAGTTGCCAAATCATTATAAAGATAAAAAGAAGCTAATGGCAATACTTATTGTATCATTAAGCTTTAACAAGACAACATCAAATATTCGTGAGTTATTAGAAAGAGAAGATAACGAATCAGACAAACTATCCTTACTGAAATTAATTTCAGATTACGATAAAACAATACTATATGATGACTACAAATATTTCGACGACATCAGTAAAAAAATATTGAAGCCCCTCACAATTTTAGATAATGAACATATTAAAACACAATTAAAATCACTTGGATCTAACAATTATTCGCTAAAATCATTAATAACCATATTAGAGAACCCCTTTCATCAAGAAAACGCCCTTTTGAAATTAGCTTTAAAATTATTGGAAAAGGCAATTAAAAACCCTGATTGCTTAGAAAATATAGGATTAGAAAACATTCTAATATCGTGTAATTCTTGGAGCTTAGTCCAACATCCAAAAACAAATGTAGAAATAATCATTAAAAAAACAAGTAATAACGCATCAATATCTACTCACAATACACCCAGCTGGTGCAAACCGGAAATGGCTTGGGCTTATAACTTAGGTCGTATTCTCCGAGCATCACTTATTGGCTCTGAAGACTTCACAAGTACTGCCAATACAGTTCTAAAAGATGTGGATGAATTACCTTATCGAGGTATTAGAAGTGGAGTATACAAAAGAAGCATAGGCCTAACAGCTCTTAATAAGGGTGTAGGTATAGAAAAATACCCAGTCTCTAGTTGGTTGAATAGACTTATACTTGAGTTATTACAGTGGCCTGGATTAGAGATTCAGACCGATGAAATTACACATTTCCCCGATATTAACTCATCCATCGAACTAAAAATCATAATCAAAAAAAGATTGGAACACAACAACTCACTATTTGCAAACTTATCAGGAATACCCATTAATAAACTAATTACATTTCGAAATAACGTTAAAAACGAAAGAGTCTGTCGAATAGCAACAGTTCAAACAGCTCTCCCCAGAAAAAATGACTTTACATTGCAGGATCCAACAAACTGGTCTGAAAGTTTCAGGGCTAAACATCGCTCTCACCTAGCATCTATGTGTAGACTGTTACAGCATCAGCTAAAAATAACAAATGATATCTACAGCAAAGAAAAAGGACTAGATCTTATAGTTTTTCCTGAATTATCAATACACCCTGACGATCTCGATATCCTAACAAGTTTGTCCGACACAACCCAAGCAGCAATATTTTGTGGTTTGACATTTGAAAAACACCCTTACAATGATTATCCAATAAATCGAGGTGTTTGGATACTTCGCCAAAATATAAAAACACAGAGACAAATCATTTTAGCTTATCAAGGTAAACAGCATATGACGGCAATAGAGGAGCCGCTAGGAGTTAAAGGTTATAGACCTTACCAAGTAGTTGTTGACTTTATACATAACAATCAGGCATTGTATTCGATCTCGGCTTCAATCTGTTATGACGCAACAGATCTTAAACTTTGTGCTGACATACGACACATTAGCGATTGCTTTGTAGTGTCAGCATTAAATCAGGATGTGCCTACTTTTGATACAATGGCCGAAGCTCTTCAATTTCATATGTATCAACCTATTGTCATTGCAAATACAGCAGAGTTTGGGGGATCTGTTGCACAAGCACCATATAAAAAGAGATATGATCGTGTAATAAACCATACTCATGGCTCAAAACAAGCTATAATCAATATCTTTGAAATTGACTTATTGGACTTCAAATCAGCACGTCGCCCTAAAAAAGAAAAAGAGAAAAAAGGCCCGCCAGCTGGATATACTAACAGGCTTGGTTAGAAATTAGTGACACATCGCCCCGGTCGCCAGCGCCGCCGGGCTGGCCAACTTCACATAGATCAGCAGGGTTCCCGCCAGCATCAGCAGCGTCGCGCTAATGCGGCGGCCCCGCACCCCCAGGCGGGGCAAAATCTGGT
>DLGM01000085.1:0-10684 GCA_002482705.1 Cyanobacteria bacterium UBA7694 | reverse complement strand
CACCGTCAGAGCGGGCACCGTGCCCAGCCAAAAAGCAAATAAGAAGGCCGCACCGGCCCACATATCCTGAGTGGCAACAGCCCCAAGGATAAAGGTGTATAACCAGCCACAGGGTAAAAATACCGACAACAGGCCGACCATCAGCCCGGCGGCCCGTGCCTCTTGCCGGGCTTGGGTCAGCGAGTAGCCCATGAGTTTATGCAAAGGGGCCTGTAACCACTTGGGCAAAGCCACATGGGCCGTATCCCCACGCCACAAACGCCAACCCAACCAAGCAAAGGTCAGGCCCAGCAGCCCAGCGGAGAGCAGCATCAACTGGCGCTGATGCCCCAACAACCAGTGGCCCGCATGGCCCGCTAAAGCGCCCAATGTCAAATAGCCCATCAAGCGACCCAGATGGTATTGAATCTGGGTCAGCGGGCGGGGGGGCAAAACGGCCATAATGCCACCACACATCCCCACACAGTGCAGGCTGCCCGCTAGGCTGGCGAGCAGCACCAGCAGGGGCACCAAGGCCCCCGCTGAGACATGGGCCAAATGTTCCGGGTGCTCAATAAGGGCCCACAAGATGTACCTCCTGCCGGGCCGAACGCTGCCAAGAGCCATCGGTGGCGCGGGTTAAGATCTCTAAATGGGTGACATACTTGCCATCTTTGAGCAGGCTTTTGGGAAACTTGAGGAAAAACGGGCTTTTTATTTCTTGGCCCCCGGGCAGGGGCACCCCCACTTGCGGGGCAATGATCTCCAGTTTGCCCCGATCAGCCTCAGACACAACCAACTGCACTTGGGCACTGCCAAAGGTATAGTTGGCAGAAGTGAGCATAAAGGGGTTGGTAATTTGCGGGTCAGCGGCATTGGGGGTCAATATCTGATAAGCCACGGTTTTGGCGTTAAAGATGGTGGCTTTAACGGGAGCACGCATCGTCAAAACAAATACCAGCCCAGAAAGTACCCCCAACAGCGCCAGCGACAGAATCACCACACGGGGGCGGAAATGCTGAACCTTTTTGCCTTCTTGCTGAACAAGGGTGTTATACCCAATCAAATTGGGTTCTTTGTGAATACTCAGCATCACTTCGTCACAGACGTCGATACAGGCGGTACAGGCCACACACTCCAACTGCACACCCCGACGAATATCAATCCCGGTCGGGCAGACCTGAACACAGCGGTAGCAGTTAATGCAATCCCCTTGGGGTTCTTCGGCTTTGGCCACACCCCGGCGGGGCTCCCCCCGCTTGGCATCGTATAAAACGGTCATCGAATTGTCATCCATTAACACGGCCTGAAAACGGCCATAGGGGCAGACAATGATACAAAACTGCTCGCGGAACCAGCCGAAGGAGAAAAGCAAGATGGCGGTAATAAAGGCCATCACCCCAAAGGTGTAGGGGTTTTCAGAGGGCGGACGGCGCATCATGTCCGCCAGGGCTTCGACGCCCACAAAATAGGCCATAAAGCTGTGGGTAATAATCAGGGTGATGACCAAAAAGGCCAGCCACTTGGTGGCGCGCAGGCGAATTTTGTGGAAATTCCAGGGGGATTTGTCGAGGCGCTGGCGCTGAACCGCATTGCCCTCAATCAGGCGTTCGACGGCGCGATAAACGCTCTCGGTAAACACGGTTTCCGGGCATCCCCACCCACACCACAAACGGCCCCACACGGCAGTAATGAGCGAAATCCCAATAAAGACTGAACCAAAAACAAAAATCAGCATCGGGGCATCATGGGCCCAAAAGGCCAAACCAAACAGGGTAAAGCGCCGATGGGCAATATCTAACAAGACGGCCTGATGGCCCCCGATTTGAATCCAGGGAAGCACCAGAAACAGCACCAGTAAAACGGCGTGAACCTGAATGCGCAAGCGTTTAAAGCGGCCTTTGACGTCGGCGGGGTGCAAAAAGACGCGCTTGCCCGTCTCATCCATCGAAGCCAACCGTTCCTGAGGAAGTTCTTTTAATGAAGACATCGTTGATTCCTTTCAAAAAGAGCGGAGGGAATGCCTCCGCTCAACAATCCTTAATAGGCGTTCCCTTGCGCCTCTTTGGGCGCAGCGGGTTTTGTCCCTTTGAGCGAGACCACAAACGCAGAAACTTGAGACAGCTCTTCTTTACTTAAGACCGGGCCCCAAGCGGGCATGCCTTTGGCCATGACTCCGTCTTTAATAACCTTGAACACAGCCATCGGTGTACCATCTCCGTTGAGCCAATGATTGTCCGTCAGATTCGGGCCAATCAGGCCCCCGCCATCCGGGGCATGGCAACTGGAACATTTGCTCTCATAGACGGCTTTCCCGGCAGTGATCACCGCTGGATCATTGACCTGTTTGGCAAACAACTCATCTGACATAGAGGCCGCAGCAGCCGCTTCAGCCTCCATGGCTTTGGCCTCCATGGCCTGCCACTCCTGGTTATAGGTGTGGCGAATATTGTTGCCATCATGCAGAATCTGGAACCAGAGGAAATAACCACCGGCAAAGATCACACACAGGTAAAAAGTGGCCAACCACCAGCCTGGCAGCGGGTTATCCAGTTCTTCGATGCCATCATATTCATGATCCAGCACCGGTTCATTGGTGAGTTCGTCGTAACGTCTGATATCACTCATGATTAGTCCTCCAGCGGCAAGTTTGCCAAATGCTGATAAATCGGGCGACGCCAGCGCAGATTGATCCACCACAACATGCCCACAAAGACAGAAAAGAACAACATCAACCCCACACAGGTCAGCATGGTCAAAGGAAAGTTCACTAATGCTTCAGCTTTCATTTCGCGGCGACCTCCGTGGGTTGCATATGGCCCAGGCGTTGCAGATAGGCAATCATGGCAATGATTTCCTTATCGGCGCTGGCCTGTGAAATGCCGTCCTTTTTCAGGCGGGCGGTAATTTCTTCGGCCTGTTTTTGGGCATTGGCCTCGGCAAAACGGATATCGTCATCGCTGTAGGGCACGCCCAGGGTTTTCATGACCTTGAGCTTTTGCTGCAGCGAAGCGGTGTCAGTTTTGTCCTTGATCAACCAAGGATAGTTGGGCATGATCGACTGGGGCACAATGTCACGGGGGTTGAGCATGTGGCGATAGTGCCAACTGTCCGGGTAACGTCCGCCCACACGTGCGAGGTCAGGCCCGGTACGCTTGGATCCCCATTGGAAGGGACGATCATACTGGGTTTCTTCGAGGGTGGTCGGCTTGCCATAACGCAGGGTTTCGGCCACCATCGGGCGAATCATCTGCGAGTGGCAGGTGTAACAGCCTTCGCGCACGTAAATGTCACGCCCAGCCAATTCCAGCGGTGTATAGGGGCGAACAGCCTTGCTGCCGGGGTTAAACTCCTGCACCATCAAGGCCGGGATAATTTCAATCACCGACCCAACAACCACCGCAATTACAGCCAAAACGCTAAAGACCATCGGCATACCTTCTAAAATGCGGTGGGGTTTATTGCCCAGCACAGCCGCATCAATGTGGGTAAACTTGGCCAAACGGTGCGCGCGGTGTTTTTCCGGCGCAGCAATCTGGGCACCACGAATGGTCATCCAGATATTGTAGAGCATCAGCAGGAAACCGATAATAAACAGAGAGCCCCCCAGTGCCCGCACGGCATACAGCGGCACAATCCGGGTCACGGTTTCAATAAAATCTGGGTACATCAGTTTGCCTTCAGCAGTAATCCCGCGCCACATCAGACCCTGGGTAATCCCGGCGACCCACAGAGAAATCATGTAGACACCGGTACCAGTAATGCCAAACCAAAAGTGAGCGGTTACCAGCTTGATGCTGTACAGCTTGGTATTCCAGAGGCGGGGAACCAGATAATAGATCATCGCAAAGGTCAACAGACCGTTCCAGCCCAAGGTGCCCCCATGCACGTGACCAATCGTCCAGTCGGTGTAGTGGCTCAAGCTGTTCACAGCTTTAATCGAGAGCAATGGGCCTTCAAAGGTCGCCATCCCATAAAAGGTCAGCGCAGCGACAAACATTTTTAAAATCGGGTCAGTGCGCAGACGATCCCAGGCCCCACGCAGGGTGAGCATCCCGTTGATCATCCCGCCCCAGCTGGGAGCCCATAACATAACACTGAAGATCATACCCAGGGTCTGGGCCCACTCAGGCAGGGCAGTATACAGCAAGTGGTGCGGCCCAGCCCAAATATAAATAAAGATCAGCGCCCAGAAGTGAATGATCGACAGCTTATAACTATAAACCGGGCGATCCACCGCTTTAGGTACAAAATAATACATCAGCCCCAAGAATGGGGTCGTTAAAAAGAAGGCGACAGCATTGTGCCCATACCACCACTGGATCAGGGCATCTTGGACACCGGCATAAACGGGGTAGCTTTTTAAGAAGCTGACGGGCAGGGAAATTGAGTTCACCACGTGCAGCAGGGCAACCGTGATAATCGTGGCAATATAAAACCAAATCGCCACATAAATATGGCGCTCGCGGCGGCGAATCAGGGTCCCAAAGAAGTTGACAGCAAACACCACCCAAATCACGGTAATGGCAATGTCAATCGGCCACTCGAGTTCGGCGTATTCCTTGCTCATGGTATACCCCAAAGGCAAGGTAATGGCTGCCGCCACAATAATTAACTGCCAGCCCCAAAAGTGGATGCGACTGAGAGCATCAGAAAACATGCGGGCTTTGAGCAGGCGCTGGGTGGAATAATAAATCCCGGCAAAAATTGCGTTACCAGCAAAAGCAAAAATGGCGGCGTTGGTGTGCAGCGGACGCATACGCCCAAACGTCAGCCAGGGAAGGTCAAAGTTGAGGCGCCAGCTCGATAGCTGCAGGGCAATAAACAGCCCCACCAGAAACGAGATCAGGCCCCATCCTAAAGTTGCCAGCGTAAACCAGCGCACCACTTGGTCGTCGTATTCAAAGTACTCGACGGGGGTGTCTGGTTCGCCGACATGGGTCGGGTTAGCTACGGCACTCATGGTTGAGTTCCTTTCTTAAGATCAATTTCGTCATACAGAATGCGGTGAGAAGGGGTTTCGAGATCATCAAATTGACCATTGCGTGCAGCCCAGACAAAGGCTACCACAAATACAAACGAGACCCCAATCGCCATCGGCACCATCAAAATCAGAACGTTCACAGGCGTTTACCCCCATAGAGCGCAATCGCCAGCACCGTCAGCGAACTGATCGGCATTAAAATCGCCGCAAACAGAGGAGTGACATAACCCAGCCCCGAAGCGGTAATCGCCAGCAGGTTATAACAGAGCGAGAAACCCAAACTAAAGCGAATCGTCACCATCGTAATGTGGGCGTGTTGCAGCAGGCCAGGCAGATGGCGAACACCCCCACCCGACAGGTGGATATCAGCAGCCCGCAGATTGTCTTCAACCCCTCCTTGGACAGAAATGCCCAGATCGGCAGCCGCCAGAGCGATCATGTCGTTGACCCCGTCGCCAATCATGGCCGGGGCCTTAAACTCACGAATACGGGCCGCTTTTTGCTCCGGCGTGTGCCGCCAGAAAACCTGATCGTCTGGGATGCCTACTTCACGGGCAACGGCCAAACAGGCCGCTTGCTGATCCCCGGACACCAGCCCCAGGGTAAAACCCTGCGCTTTTAAGGCTGCGAGCGTGGCTTTCATTTCTGGGCGAATGCGATCCCCCAAGGTAAAATGAGCCACCGGTTCACCCTGACACAGGACTTGTAAAGCCGTCACTGGAGCCCCTTCCTGAGCCGCATCGCGGTGATCGGGCAAGACTGTCCACAGGTGTCCGTGGATCCAGCCTTGAACGCCCCCGGTATTCAGGGCGTGGAATTCTTCAACCCGTGGCCAAAGAAGTGTCTCTTGGGTTTCCAGATAGGCGACCAGCGTGCGTGCCACCGGGTGATCCGAATAACTTTCCAAAGCCCCCACCGCAGCCGCCACTTCAGGCGTTAAACCTGTAGCCGTCAGCACCTCAAAGCGCCCTTCGGTCAGGGTGCCGGTTTTATCAAACAAGAGAGTGCGCAACTGTGGCAGGCGCTCAATCGCCGAAGTATCCTTGATCAAATACCCTTTGCGATAGGCTTTTTTGAGCGACAGGGTCATGATCAACGGCGTGGTCAACGCCAAAGCACAAGGGCAACTGATAATCACCAGCGCCAAGGCCCGAGCAAATGCCGCATTCATGTCCTGTTGCCCCACCAAAATGAGAATCAGGACCGCCGCCGTTAAGACAATCGCCACAAAACGCCGCGACAGGCGGTCGGTGGTACTCACCAACCGGGTACGGCTCAATAAATTGCTGCGGGTTTGCTGCAAAATGCGGGCAATGCGGGTATCTTCGCCCACTTGGCGGGCTTCAACCACTACCGTCCCGTTTTGATTGAGGGTGCCGCACCAGACTTCGCTGCCAGGGGCAATTTGTACCGGATAGGCTTCCCCGGACAAAATTGACTGATCCACTGCTGATTCACCCTGGATCAGGATGCCATCCACAGGGATACGCTCATTGGGACGCACTTCCAGATGCATGCCCTGGGCCAAGCTGTGCAACGGGCGATCGATCACCTGATTGCCTTCGATCACATGCACCACCGCATTTTGGTAAAACTCCAAAAACGCACTCTGACCCACCACGTGCTGTTGTACACGGGCCAAGGCATAACGGCTCAGCAACAGTAAAAACACCAGCGTACTGAGCGAATCATAATAGGTCTCTTGCCCGGTGGTGACGTGCCACATGCCCGCAAACAGGCCAATCAATAGCGATACGGCAATCGGAATATCAATCGACATGTGGCGCTGACGGATATTGGCCCAGGCACTGCGGTAAAAAGGCCAAGCGCTGTAGGTCAGCGCAGGCAGCACCAGCACCAGCGACAGCCAATGGAAATAGCGGGCCAGATCGCCCGTCAAGCCCGAATACAGGGCCACCGACAAAATCATCAGGTTGCCCGCAGAAAAAGCGGCCACCCCAATGCGAATCAGGTGGGTGTGGTTTTCCTTACGGCGGAAATTTTCCGCTTCTGCTTTTGATTTGATCGCATGGGGCGTATACCCAAAAGACTGCAACATGGCCGCTACTTTGGCAAAAGAACCGTTTTGTTTCAGGATCACCGAAGCCGTTGCCTCGCCTAACTGTAAGCGGGCACTGGCCACATCTGGCAAAATGTCCGGCAGCTTTTCAATCAGCCAGACACAGGCGGCACAGTGCACTCCCTCCACATAAAAATCGAGGCAGCGCAGGCCATCGGCTGAAGTTTGCACTGGCGTCAGTTCCGGGTCATCTAAAAAGCTATAATCCTGAGCGCGGTCAGGGGCCGCTTGGGGCTTGCGCAGGCTGGGAACAGAGGCCTGAATGTGGTAATAATCGCCGAGCCCGGCAGCGTGTAACAGGGTATAAACGCTCTGGCATCCGGCACAGCAAAAGGCATCATGCATAGCCAAACGGTCACTGGGAATGGGCTCTTGGCAGTGGCGACAATGGGTTTCGAGGCTTATCCTGGGAGGTTCGCTCATGGTAGGTTGCATCCTTTCATACCATGAGCATACCGCCGAAGGTATTCCATTACCCTGCCGGGGGTCAGGGTTAAAATTGATCTAGATCAACTTATTTGTGTACATTTTGAGAAAACCTGATCGGTGCGCCATACTTATTCCCAAGTGTGGGGGCGTACACGCTGACGGAAATAATGACGCAGCGAGCGTTCCCAAGCCACAATCCCGCCTGGGTAGTGGCGCTCCAGCAGCTCCGGGGTAAGCGCCTGGCCCTTACGCGCCAAGGCCAACAGTGCCGCTAACCAGCGCTGACCGTCTGAGGTCGCCATTTGATGATACACCAATCCCCAGGCCAGTGTGCTGGCAGGGCGGTTTTCTGCCCGGTTGGATTCAGTCCAAGCCCGGTTACTGAGCGTAAAATAGGGCTGCAAAGCCAGCCGGTTCGGCTCCGATTTCAGCCAGCGCTGGAGACGTTCGACTTTGCTCTGCTGTAACCCCACGCGAACCCCTGTGCGGCTCAGTTCGAGGTATTCCATGTATTCAGCCAACCCTTCCCCCAACCATTTGGGCAAGCGCACATTCGCCTGGTCGAGCAGCGCATGAGTGGCTTCGTGCTGTACCAAGCGCCGAGTCGCCAAAAACGAGTTTTGGTTCATGACCACCAACTCCGAGCGGGAGGGGGAATAATAGGCGGTCCCGGAGCGGGCGGTGCTGTGCTGGCGCTGGTATGCCTGATAGGCCTCGCGGCTACAAAAAAGCCGTAACTTTAAAGGGTCTTGTGCCCGTAGCGGCAGGTCCAATAAACTTGCCAACAGACGGCTGATAGCGTTAATATGCGCCGCTAACAGACTTTGTTCGGATGGCGAAGGCTCACAATCCGGGTGCGCCAGGAGGTCTAAACGCAGCGGAGCGGCATAAGCAGGTGATAGACACACAAAGCAGACCATAAGGCTTAAAAAGAGACGCATGGCCATTATTGTAACCGAATCAAGGACTTTCGAACATGTCCATTAGAGTGAGATTCTGACTGGGTTATAATAAAGAGAATCTATGAGGAGAATATCAGCCACTTATGAATCGTCTAATTACAGGGATATTGACTGGATTAATTTTGCTTACTTCTCCCGTATGGGCTGCCGCCCCTCAACCGATCGCGGTGCCCGGTACGCAAGTGGCCGGCATTGCCCTGGGAGCCGCAGACAGCGTGCTCAAAAGCCCCCTTTCCGGGCTCAAACTCACCACCTCCGGCAAAGACACCGAATACGAAGGCCAAACCGTTTATTATTTCTTTTTTGGCCCCAAAGACGCCAACAACAACTACCCGCTGCAGGTGTACAGCGACGTCAACCACAAGGTCTTTATCTTTGAAATCAACGATGGGCGATTTCGCACCCCCGAAGGCATTGGCGTTGGCAGCCCGGAAGCAGCTCTACTCAAAGCCTATGGCTCCAAACTCAAGAAACAGCAGCGCGGCAACATTTATACCCGCTACAGCATGGGAACGGGCAAGGGAACAGACTTTTATGTGCGCCAGGGAAAAGTCAGCCAAATGCTGATCCGGGCCTATTAAATGCGCCTTTATTTACCCCTGCTCGCACTCCTGAGCTTGGCCCCCATCGCCCAAGCCCAAAACCTGCCGGCCCCCCTGCCCGCCTTAGCACCTGAGCCCTTGAACATAAGTGCTGAAACAGCCCAAACACGGCCCAATACAGCAGTGGCCCTGCAAGCCCATCTCAGCCCCCATCAGGTCTTTGGCAGCAAACTCACCCCCGTGCTGATCAGCGGCAACGGTGAAGTGCAGGTGCTTCTCAATGGCAAAGTGGTGCACACAACCACACTTACAGCCGGACAACCGCACTTATTGCCCGCTTTACCCCTGGGCCCTGGGCAGCACCGCTTACAACTGCGCCAGCCCCAAGGAGCACAACAATCTCCCGTATATGCCTTCTACAGCCTGGGTATTGAGCCCCCGGATCACACCTACCTGATTGTCGACAAATATAATTTCACCCTCTATGAAGTGAAACACCAGCGTTTGGCACATATCTATCCAATTGCCACAGGCCGCCCGCGCACGCCGACGCAACCGGGCCTGTGGTTGGTGGGGCAAAAGGAACACATGCCCGCCACCAGCGACTGGGGTGCCCGACGCATGAAAATTTTCCGCGAACACCAGTACCAGAGCCACTGGTCCGGCTACGCCATTCATGGCACCAATCGCCCCACCAGTATTGGATCAGAAGCATCCCATGGCTGTGTGCGGATGTTTAATGAAGATGTGTCCAAGCTGTTTGAGCGCACCGCTCTCGGCACCCCGGTGGTGATTGTCGAAAAATTAAAAGTCTATGTAGATAAAGTGGGAGCCCCCGCCCGCAAAGACGAGGATCAACAATAACAGCAGCGCCATGCCGATGCCAATGGCCGCATCTTCCAGCCAGCTTTTCATAAACCCACCAACCTTTGACACAAAATCACAAAGCGATCCACGGGCATAATAAACAGCCCCCACCCTAAAGTGACACAGGCAAAGGTCAAGGCTGTGGCAAACACCTGCCAGACCCGTGGGAAGCGCTGTAAAATCGGCAGCTTGGGGGCTACAAAGGTGCGCCACAGGCGGTGAATACATAACAGGATGCCGTGCCACAGGCCCCACACCAAGAAGTGCCAGGCCGCCCCATGCCACAGCCCGGATACGGCCATGGCCAGACAGGTATTTAACAGTGTCCGGGCCAAGCCCACCCGTGACCCTCCCAAGGGTTTAAACACATAATCGGTAATCCAGGAAGTGAGGGAGATATGCCAATGACGCCAAAATTCGGCAATATTGGCCTTGAGATAGGGCCAGGAAAAGTTTTCCGGCACAACAATGCCAAACAACCGCGCCGAGCCAATCGCAATGTCAGAATAACCAGAGAAGTCGAGATAGATTTTGGCCGAATAGGCCAATAGGGCAAGAGCGAGACGCAGGGGCGTCTGTTGGCTCAAATCTCCTTCCAGCAGGGGCTGAACCCAAGGGGTGAGCGAATCGGCAATCAGAATCTTTTTGCCACAGCCAATCACAATGCGGCGCAGGCCCGCATCGATATGCCCCCACTCAAACTGGGCCGACCGCAGCTTGGGTAAAAAGTCTTGAAAGCGCTTAATCGGGCCGGCCACCATGGTGGGGAAAAAGAGCATAAACGCTCCGTATTCACTGAAGTTATGGGCCGGTAATTGTTTGCGGTGGGAGTCGACCAGAT
>DLGM01000308.1 GCA_002482705.1 Cyanobacteria bacterium UBA7694 | reverse complement strand
TTCTGACCACAAAGCCCCCAGCAATGGGGGCTTTTGTTTTAGAGCAAGTGCCCCAGAAAATAGGGCATCTGTTGTCGCCACCAAGGCCAATCATGGGCCACATCATGGCCCCAGACATCGACCCAGGCGGGCACTCCCAATGGGTGTAACAGGTGTTGCATCTGTCGGGTTTCGGTGAGCATGGGCTCTTCCCAGGCCCCTTGGCCCACACACAGGACAATTTGCCCCTGGCGATAGGCATTCAGATAGTGAGGATCCTGTAAACCGCTGAGGTAGGCCAGTGGCGTATGGTAATAAACGGCTTCGTCCATGTAGTCGCCGACAAATAGTTGTAGGGTGTAGACGCCACTGAGGGCGATCAGGCCACTGAATAGGCTTGGGTGCCGAAAATAAAAATTAGCGCTGTGGTACCCACCCATGCTACAGCCTGTGGCAATGGGGGCCTGCAGGTTGCCCGTCAAGGCTTGAAAAGTAGGCAGGGCTTCGTGCAGGACATAACGCTCATAGGCGTTGTACCAAGCGGCTTTTTCGCTCGGATGCCGGGTGGGGTGCGTCCAGCACTCGCCATCTAGGCCATCCAGGGCGAGAATCTGTAACTGGCCCCTTTCTAGCCAGGGTTGACAGGCTGTGATCATGCCAAAGCCCTCATATTCCTGATAATGCCCGTCTTGGGCTGGGAATACGACCATGGGCCGTCCGCCATGGCCATAAATACGGAAGGTCATTTCCCGCCCGAGGGCATGACTGTAGTGGGTGTGTTGGGAGGTCCGCATGTGTTAAATCCCCTGAATCAGGCTGACCATGCGCAGCACTTCCGGCAACTCTGGGTGGCGGATAATGTAGCCGTGGTGCCCCATGACCTTATGAAAAATCTCGGGGATCGGGGTGTCGTGGACAAGAGCGCTGCCCAAGGCCGATTTGAGGGCCTCGTGGTTGAGGCGATAGGGACGCTGTTTGCGCCCGACATAACAGGCGTGATAGGGGCGGGTGACGGGGCTGTCAAAGCGGTTATGTAACAAGACATTGCCCCATTCGCGGTAGATGTCGATATCATTGGCATAGTTGAACAGGTCGGTCGTCAGGCCACCGGGAGCCCGCATATTGACTTCTAAAGCGACCCACTGGCCATCGGGCTGGCGGAAAAATTCGAGGTGGAAAAAGCGCATGCGAATGCCAAAAGCAGCTACCGTGCGGCGGCCCAGATCTTCGAGTTCGGCGGGAATGTCGCGCAACGAATAATAGAACATCTGCTGGTCTTCGTTGACCGTATCCATAATGCCTTGGCTGAAGTGGTGAGCGGCATAAAAAATGATCTCACCCTGTTGATTGACCAGACCGTCAAAAGAGTACAGCTCGCCGTCGATGTATTGCTCCAACAGCCAGTTTTCCGGGGCCTGTTCGGTATAGAGACTTTTCAGCTCGGTCTCACAACTGATGCGGTAGGTGCGAGCGGCTCCAACCCCAATGTCAGGTTTGGCCACCAGCGGGAAACCGGTGTTGGCAATAACCGCTTGTGCGGCTTCTAGGGTGGGAGCAAGGCCGCCAGGGGCTACCGGGATGCCTGCTTGGCGGTAGATCTCTTTCATGCGCGACTTGGATTTAATGTCCATGATTTGGGCACTGCTGACGCCGGGAATAGCAAAGCGGGTGCGCAGCAAAGCTTCGCGCTCAAGCCAGTATTCATTGTGGGATTCAAGCCAGTGGAGCGGGCCCCACTTTTCCACAAAGTGTTCACAGGCCTGTTCCAGTTGGCTTTGATCGTCCATGTTTGCGACGCGGTAGTATTCGCCCAAGCTGTTTTGCAGGGCCGGGCTCAGATTTTCCCAGGGGCTGTCCCCAATGCCCAAGACCCGGGCTCCTTGAGCTTGTAAGTGGAGCCAAAAGGGTTCAAAGTTGGGAGGGAAATGGGGGGACAAACACACTACGTTAAGGGTCACGGCGTCAACTCCTAGGAGACATGATTTTGCTTATTTTAACACGGTGTGTAGAAAATTCCGAGTAGGGGCGTATCGCATACCAGGGCCAGTCAGTTCTCCGATGTCCAACGTAAGTGCACAAAGTCAAGGGCAGAAAATCTTCTGCCCTTTACGCCCACTGAGAGATAACGATGGAAGGGCACGGCCTTCTGGGGCCGTATCCGCAATTGACCAACCCTGTATCGCATACGCTCCTACGATTGGATACACACGTTTTTGGCTTCGGTAAAAAAGCGGAAGGCTTCCCAGCCGCCTTCGCGGCCGACCCCGGATTGTTGCAAGCCGCCAAAGGGAACCCGCAGGTCACGGTGCATCCAGGTATTGACCCAGATCAGCCCGGCATTCAGGGCGGCGCTCAGGCGCTGGGCGCGACCGATGTTTTCGGTCCAGACGGTGGCAGCTAGACCATAGCGGCTGGCATTGGCCAAGACCAAGGCTTCGTCTTCGTCATGAAAAGATTGAATGGTGACCACTGGGCCAAAAATTTCGGTCTGGTTGGTTTCACTCTCCGGGCCG
Source organism: Cyanobacteria bacterium UBA7694 (assembly GCA_002482705.1). Classification (GTDB taxonomy): domain Bacteria; phylum Cyanobacteriota; class Sericytochromatia; order UBA7694; family UBA7694; genus UBA7694. Next base: position 2,797 of record DLGM01000308.1, on the reverse strand, counting down.
AGGCCGGTGATTACCGTCGGGGCGACAAACCAGCCTTCAAGACACCGCCCCGCCAGCGTTAGGCTGCTGCCGCCACACAAGATTTCCCCGCCTTCTGCTTGGGCCAGATGAATGCACTGCAAAATTTTCTGCTGGTGAGCGGCGGAGACAACGGCCCCCTGATCACTGTCCAGATCGAGCGGGTCGCCCACTTGTAAAGCCTGAGCACGGGCGACAAAATCGTTACAAAAGCGCTCATACAGCGAGGCTTCAACGAGCAGGCGGGAGGTACACAGGCAAATTTGGCCCTGATTGGAAAAACTCGAACGCACAGTGGTGTCGAGCATTTGTTCGTAGTCACAGTCGGCAAAGATCAGGGCGGCATTTTTGCCCCCCATTTCCAGGGCGTGTTTTTTAAACTGGGGAGCGACAATCCGGGCAATTTCAGCCCCGGTTTGGGTACTGCCGGTAAAGGTCACGGCGGCAACGTCCGGGTGACCCACCAAGGCGGCTCCGGCCTCCGGGCCGGTGCCATGCACAATATTGAGCACCCCAGGGGGCAGGCCGATTTCAATGGCGATGTCGCCGAGCAAGGAAGCCGTTAGGGGGGTGATTTCTGACGGTTTGGCCACGACACAATTGCCTGCGGCAAGGGCTGGGGCAATTTTCCAGGTCAACAGGTACAGGGGCAGATTCCAGGGGGAAATGGCGGCGACCACGCCCAGGGGCTGGCGCAAGGTGTAGTTGATGACGCCACGCCCAGAGTCGTGGGATTCGCTGCTAAAGTGCAAAAGCCCGGCGGCAAAAAAGCGGAAGTTGCGCGCGGCACGGGGGATATCGAGCCCGCGTGCCATGGTCAGTGGTTTGCCCGTATCCCGGCTTTCGGCGCGGGCCAGGGCCTCCAGGCGGTCTTCGAGGGCATCCGCTAGGCTCATGAGCAGGTGGCTGCGGGTTTCCGGGGCTAAGCTTGACCAACCGGGGAAAGCCTTTTGGGCCGCCTGTACGGCCATAGCTACATCGGCGGCGCCAGAGGCGGCAACCTGCGCATAGGGCTGCCCGGTGGCAGGTTCATAGACCGGTAGCCATTCGTCTCCAAAGGGTTCGCAGGCCATGCCGCCAATGTGGTTAGAAATCGACTGCATCAGGCGATAAATTCGAGCTTGATATCGACATTTTGGGCGCGGGTGGTCAGGCCTCCAATTGAAATGCCGTTGACGCCGGTCCAGAGATAATCGGGCAGGGTTTCATAGGTCATGCCCCCGGAGGCCTCCAGGAAGATTTGTTCGCCCCCAGGCTGACTGCGCACCATCTGCACCGCTTCGCGGATGGTTTCTGGTGACATATTGTCGAGTAAATAGGCGTGGACACCGCCGATCAGCAGGGCTTCGGCCAATTGTTCGAGGTTGTCGACCTCCAGCTCAATAAACAGATCACGCGCCCAGTGGGTGCTGACTTTGTGCAGGGCTTGGGCAATCCCGCCTGCGGCCACGAGGTGGTTATCTTTGATCATGACCACGCTAGAAAGATCGAGGCGGTGGTTATACCCACCCCCGACAGCGACGGCGTATTTTTCGAAGATGCGCAGGCCGGGCGTGGTTTTGCGCGTATCCAAAATCTTAAAGCCAGGAGGGGCGGGCAGGTCTGCATATTTGCGCGTCAAGGTGGCAATGCCGCACAGGCGCTGGATCAGGTTGAGCATGACCCGTTCGCGGGCCAAGAGTTCTTGAGCGGGGCCTTTTAGCTCCGCCAGGACTGTGCCCGCTTCCACCTTGTCACCATCCTGGACCTTCAGGCTGACGGTGCAGGCATCGGTGAAAATATGGGGCAATACTTGTGCCCCGGCAAAGACCATGGGGTCAGCGGCGAGCACATGGGCGGTGCTTTGGGTGCTTTCATCAATGGTACTGAGGGTGGTGGCATCCCCTTCGGGCAGGTCTTCGTCCAGGAAAGCCTGAATTTTGGTGCGTACGAAGTTGCCATCCAAGGCTTTGACCCGCATGAACCAAAGATCGGGGGTGAGGGTTAAATCGTAGGGAAATTCACTGGGGGTCATGGGGCGATGCTCCTGGAAGTAGATGTTTGTATTGTACCAACAAGGCCCCTGCGCATGACAAAAGCCCGGAGGGATCTCCGGGCTTATCGCTGGGCTAGGGCCTATTTTACGCAGTCAATGTCGTACTGACCTTCGGTGCTGGCAATGGTGTTTTTGCTCAGCTCGTACTGTTGGCGGGCCATCTCGGTATTGCCCTGATCCATCGCCATTTGCACAATTGTAATGCGGCCATCCACCGCGCTGGCCAAGCTTACACCGGCAGCGCCTGAAGCTTTCAGACAAGCTGACAGCGCATTCATTTCAGCTACATAGTTGGTGGTCGTGCTGGCAGATGTGGTGGAGCCAGAGCCGGAAGTGGAGCCGGAGGTGCTTCCACCGACGCCCACATTGACGCCGACGTTGGCACCCACGCTGGTACCGCTGTTGGGGCTGGCGCTGGGGCTAGCACTTGGAGATGCACTGGGAGTCGTATTCCCTCCGATATTGACGCTGCCTTGGGCGGTACAGCCCACCAAAGCGGCTGTAGCAGCGAGACTCAGGAACAAAGCAGATAATTTCACGGCAAATTACTCCTCAACATGTAATTGGGATGTCAGCGACATCTTGTCTATTTTAGCAGTCTGGATCATGACTTGTATTGTATTGATTAATGGCGCTGGCTGCACCTGTGAGATAGGCTTGAGCGGCCACTGACTCACCCAGACTGGCTTTGCGGTTGTTATAAATACTGATCAGGCTTTCAACGGCGGTGGCCTCATTGTTCTG
>DLGM01000213.1 GCA_002482705.1 Cyanobacteria bacterium UBA7694 | reverse complement strand
ACCCAATCACTGCCTTGGCGGACCCATTTATTGCTCAAACGCAGGCAGCCATGCGAGGCCGGAGTGCCGAGATAATAGAGGTAAGACTCGCCCACCAAGCCGTGGTTGCCGTATTCAAAGCTAAATCCAGGCACTAAAATGGTGGTCCAGAAGGGCATGACGGATTCATAGATCGTCGATTTGGGGGATTCGGCCTTGGGCCCGAGTTTAAAGCTGCCCAGGGGGGTGACTTTATCCGGCGTTGCGCTAGAGGTCAGTAATTTTTGCACGATCTCGTCTTGGAACGTGACCATATAATACTGGCGTTGGGTATCAGAGGTTTGTAAATTGACCCATACGCGCCAATCGTCGGGTTTGCGGCTAAAACGGGACGTGTCCGTAGGCAGCGGAAAGGTGGTGGCTGGGAATGGAGCGACAAAGACCATCGGATTGCGTACGGCTCCAGGCTGGGTCTGGGTGCGGATTTCGAGTTTTTTACGTCCCGGACTTTGAAACAGCAAAGGCACCACCGTTTGGCCCGTGGCATCAATTTGGAAGGTGACTTTGCGTGCCACTGCTTGGCTGTGATTATAGGGCACGTCTTGGTAGCTGATCGTCCCACGAATGGGGAAGGAACTGGCGCTCATCTGGCTGGCGTTGTCGAGCTTGAGGGTGAGCGGAACCCGCTTCCCTTCTTGCAGAGAGCCAAAGGTGTAACTCAGTTCTGGGCGTTGCCCGGTGGCTGTGTTGGGCGTTGCACTTGGGCTGGGGCGCACCGTGGCCGTTGGGCTGGGGGTGGCCACTGGCGTTGGTTCGGCAATCGGACGCAAGGTGGGCAGTTCAAAAGGCGTAGGATCTGTTTCTGGAGCAGGGGAACTGCTCGCTTCGGTGGGGGGATTTGGGCGGGGGGAACCGCCATCATCGGAGAGGCTATCGCCGTACTGGGCCTGTGCATGGGGGGCCATCAATAATAACGACAGAACGCTGGTTAAAGCGTGGGATAAGAGCTTCATGGGGGATGTCCTTGGGCAGAGCCGCATCGCTGGTATATTCACGGAAAGCAGGAAGCTTCCTAATAATGAATGATGGTACAATAGCCCAGGCTTGTCAATCTGAATGCAAAAGGAGGTCACGGGTTTTTATGGATAAAGCATTTGCCATGGTGACTCCGGTTGTGTTTGGCGTGTTTGTTGGGCGTTACCTGGATCAGGTATTTAACACCCAGCCTGCAATTATGTTGACCCTGACCTTTTTAGGTCTTGCGACAGGCATGTGGAGCATCATTAAGCAGGCCTATTTTGTCCCCCCTTCCCCGCCGCCTAAGGAGCCCCCTGCTCCTCCCCCCTCAGATAAGCCCTAAATTGCTTTTCTAAACGCACTGCATATTTCATTCCGGTCATTTTCTCTATATAGTGTTATTAAGGATTCGCGTGGCTGCCTGAAAAATTCCTGCTTTTAAGGGTTCCTGCTGACAGAACCCAGACTCGGAAATCACAGGCTGCTCTTTCTCACTTCACTTCAAGGTTAGAGAGTATCAGAATAGAGCATGGCAAAAGACATTGATGATCGCACTCTGGCACAGGCCCTGATCGAGCGGAATATGGTTGAGATGCAGGCCCTGGATGCCTTGCTGGTGGCTCAGAAAACCCAGTTTCAGGCCCAGCATCGCACGATTGGCGGCACTCTATTTTTGGTGGATATGCAGGCCCATGTTCTGCGCATTCGGGATGCCGTGTCAGGGGAAGAGAAGCAGACGCTCGACCTGACGGCACCTGATAATCCTGCCCCGCCCAAATTTGCTCTCCAGGACTGGGAGCGCAGTGCGAGTTATACCACTTTGGTGAACAGTGATGATGGCACACAAGTGGGCGCTTTTGACACCGATCTTGCCGCGCCTTATGGCTTAGTGGTAACGCCTGATTTTGCCTACTTGTATAACGAGGGGCGCTTAAATACACCTTTGCTTGGGGTGACGGATCGCTGTCTGTATGGAGGCGTGTTTAAAGGCAAGCCCCAAGCCAGTCCTTATGACCTGTATCTCTCACGGGATCGGTCTCTGCTGTGTGTGACGGATCGCGGTGCTGGCAGCCTGATGGTGTTGTCGACCAAAACATATCGGGTTTTAGGGTGGTTGTCGGTGCGTTCGCCCGGCAGTATCAAAATGATCAACGTCGCTTTTTCTGAGGATAATGAGCGTCTGTTTGTCACCGATAACCAAAGTTCGAACCTGACGGTCGTGCGCATTGGCAGCATGGACATTGAAAAACCCAAAATCGGTCAAGGGGTTTTGGGGAACCTGATCCTTGCTCCCGATGGCAAACATTTGTATTTATTGACCTTAAAACCCGCCGTTGCTTTGATATACCTCGATTTGCTCACGTTTAGTGTCGCCAAAAATATCAAGCTCAAGGGTGATCTGCTCAGCATTGACAGCAATGCACCTGCGGATCTGATGGCTCTCAGCCCTGATCAGGCTCATTTGCTGGTCACGACTTACCTGAATGATCCGGCGCCCTTTACGCCTGTTGTCAGCGTGATTGAAACGGATCAGGTAAAAACCACCCGCCGTTATTCGATTAAAGATGAGACGCGCCCTTACCAGTTTGCCTATGGGCGTGAGAACCCCACTGCCCCCTATACCAAAGATCTCTCAGATTTGCTGATTGAAGCCGCCATGATTGAGCCCAAGCTCTTGTGGGATCTCAAGCGTGAACTCCGGGCGGCCATGGGCATGGAAGAAGAAGAGGCTCCCCCTGAGCGCTCCAAATCAAAAGCCGCTGAAGCTGATGAGGCCGCAGATGCTGAAAAGCCTGTCTCCAACAAAACCAAAGATACGGGCCCACCGGAGGAAGACCCCACGATCATGGAGGTCGAACACCAAATCATGGAAATTGCGATTACCCGTCGCGATAAAGACAGTGATGAGGTGAATCGCACGCCCGTTAAGGCCAACCACGTCAGTTTGCCCCCAGAGGCAGTTCAAGAGATTGTCGATATTTTGGTGGGCACTTTTACCCAACAAACCCAAATTGATTTGGCCGAACAACCAGATGTTCAAGACCGCCTCAAAGAAGAGGCAGAAAAAATCCGTAAAGAACTCGAAGACTTTGATTCCGCAATTGTGCAAATCGACAAAATCTTCGAAGGTAAAGGTTTAAAAACCGTCATCCTGCGCGATGCGATTGTGATGATGCTCGACCTCAAAGAGTCGTTGGCCAAAGAGGGCTTTAAAGTGGTGCCGACCCACTGCCCCAGTTGTCGTCAGGCCTTGCTGGGGGCTTGGGATTGTCAGACCTGTGGTTTTGAAATTGACAATCCCGAGCGGGCCCGTAAACGCCGGTTGGCTTCGGCAGAAGCTACGGCCAATTTGCCTTATGGACATATTGCGATTCCCGATCCACAGGGATTGCGCTTGATGCAGCTAAATCCCTTTAAATATATTGCTTGGCACCTGGATCCAGATCAGCTCTCCTGTGAATATCCAGTGGATATGCAGTGGTTGCCCAATCAGAATATTCTGGTTGCTGATCGCGATGGCAACAATGTCTATGAATTGGGCCAGCGCGGAAAAATCTTCTGGTCTTTGACCAGCCACAAATCGGGTAAACATCAGCTTAATGAACCGGTGCGCGCCACTTATTATATCCCTGAAGATGGCACGGAAGAACGTTTCTTAATTGTTGACCAGGGCAATCACCGGGTGCTCGAAATTGGCCGCGATCACGAAATTCATTGGGAGTATGGTATTCAAGGGATACCCGGTAAAGAAAAGGGCCATCTCCACACCCCCTCTGATATTCAACGCACTCACGATGACACCTATCTGATTGCCGATACAGGCAATGATCGCGTTGTTGAAATTAAGAAACACGACGTCTTGGCCGCCTGGGGTGAAAATCTAGGCCTTAAGCGCCCCATGTTTGCCCAGCGCTTACCCAATGAACACACCCTGATTCTAGATGCGGGCAATTATCGCCTGCTTGAAATTGATGCCGGTGGGCAGATTGTCAATGAGTGTATTTATTGGCAAACGGGCATGGACGACGATTTCCGCATTATTCGCCCGTTAAAAATGATTCGTTTGCCCAACAAAGATATCGTGATTTTGGATGACCATAAATTGATCCAAATTATGCCCGTCCAGAAAAAGCTGATTTGGCACTCCCTTATGGACGATCTGACCTTGCAGCCGCAAATGCAGGAAGGGCAAACGGTTACTGATGAATTTGGCAATGTGCGCAAGGTCTTTATCCGGATTGAACATGGGGATATTAAGCCTGTACGCCTTTCTGAAAAGATCAATTTTAAGCGCATGCAGCGCATGATTGCTGATCGTCTGCGGGCTGAATCCGAGGCGAACCCCTCTTCCTTAGAAGAAGAGGAAGATCCCAACCTGTTGAGTGCCTTGGCGGCAGATCGTCTGCGCAATTTAATTACCGAACGCCGTCAGCAGGCCCGCAGTGTCCAAGAGTCAGTGGTCGAAACCTTCCAGCCTTCTGAGATTTATCTCAAGGAAGACGTCGAACTGCCCAAACTGCGGCGTTTTTGTGTTGATCGCCACCACAATAGTATTGTGCGCGTCAATCGTCAGGGCGAAGTGATTTGGCACTATGGTTTTGAAGTGGGGCAGACCCTGTCCCGACCTACCTTTGTGATTGAAACGCCAAAAACATTGTTAATTGCTGATACGGGCAATAACCGGATTCTCGAGGTGTCCCGGACCGATAAAGAGGTCATTGGTGAGCATAAAGGTCCCCAGGGCAGTGAACTGCTTGGGCCGCGCAGTGTTACCCGCACGGCGATGGGTAAACTGTTAATTGCCGATCAAAAAAACAAGCGTTTGGTTGAACTTGATGGACGGGGCCGTATTCTCTGGGAATTTAAAAAAGCAATGCAAATTTCCTCACCCCAATATGTCGAAGAACTGCCTAATGGCCATATTTTGTTTGTCGATTCGATGCTCAACAGTATCCGTGAAATCGATCGCAGCGGCAATTTGCAGTGGTCTTATGGCAGCCGCCGGGCCACCCCAGGCGCTGACCAACTGTTTGCCCCCGAATATGCCACGCGTTTACCCAATAGCCATACCCTGATCGCCGATACCCGCAATAATCGCGTTTTAGAAGTGGATCTCAATGGGCGGATCGTTTGGCTCTATGGGGGCAAAGAGCGCGAATTATTGCTCAATCCCACCCAGGCCGAGCGCCTTGACAATGGCAATACCCTGATCACTTACAATAACCACCGCCAGTTGGCCGAAATCTCCCCTGAGGGCGATATTTTATGGTCCTACCACATGGGCAACGACGTCTTCTTGCCCCCGATTGCCAAGACCGGTGAAATCAGCGTGAAACAATTGGTGGATAAGTTGACAACACACTATACCCCCCTCGATAAGCGCCTGATCCGACAGGCTGAACATGAGGGCATGCAGGGTGCGGAAGTACATATCACGCTGATGGACAACTGCTTGATGAAATCCGTTCGGGCTTCACTGGTCTTGATGGGGCTCGAAAAATCAGGCACGGTGATCAAAACCTTCCCGCCGCCGGAAGATATTTTGGCTGATCGGTTTGGCCAGTCACTGATCATTGCCTTTGTCATGAATCGTGGGGTCACAGGTGATCAGGTTGAATACGATATCTCCGGGATAGCCGAAGTCGAAAAAGTGACCATTGAACCGATGACCCTCGATTAATCGCCCCTCTCCTGTACTGATGACGGTTTGGGTTCGTCCGCTTCGTTTTATAGAATCATCCCGCAAGGGTCGGCCCGGTGTTTAAGCACCGGGCCGACCCAGCCGATAAGTACCTTGCGAGGATTTTTAACCATGGTTTCACGGATTACCTTTGGCGGTTTGGCTTCTGGCCTGGATACTGCCGGTATTATTGATCAATTGCTGCAGCTTGAAACCCGCCCAATTACACAAATTGTGCGCCAGCAAACGCAAATTCAGCAACAGGCGGATGCCTTTAAAGACCTGCGCAACCGCATGGCTGCCCTGGAAGACAAAGCCTTTGCCATGACTCAGCTCACAACCCTGAGCAGCCGCAAGACCACCGTTTCTGAAACGGGGCGTCTGAATATGACTGCCAGCGGAGATGCCAATACCGGCAGTGCTACCATTGAAGTGGCCCGTTTGGCAACCGCAACCCGTGTACAATCAGCAACAGGAGCGGGGCAGGGCAATACCCTTGGCGGCATCGCCAATGCGGATCTGCTTACGTATAACAATACCGCTCTCAGCGATTTAAACACCCAGGCACGCCTTCAAGAGCCGATCAGCGAAGGGACCCTGTATATCAACGGCCAGTTGATGGTGATCAACAGTGGCCAGACCCTTGGAGATGTGCTGAGCGCCATTGGCACCGCCACCGGGGGGGCGGTCACCGCTTCCTTGGTGCCGGACAGTGGTGGGCTGGTGGTTGAACTGGCCAGTGCCACCCCTATTTCTTTGGCCAGTGGGACCAGTAACCTCTGGAACGTGTTGCGCCTCAATACCGCAACTTATAACGGTGATACCGATACACTGCGCAGCACGGCAGCCATCAACGGGGTGCGTACCGACCGCAATCTGGATGGCTCTGAGGGGGCGACCAACCTCGCTCAAAGCGTGACCAGCGGTCTGCTGACCATTAATGGCGAACCGATTAGCTACAATGCTGCCAACGACTCCATTGCTGATATCATCAGCCGAATCAATAGCTCGGCGGCCGGCGTCAGCGCCAGTTTTTCGGCGCTGGGTGGGGGGCAGGTGATTCTGACCCGCAAACAGCAGGGGCCGGAAAGCATTACCCTGAGTGATACGGGCAACTTGGCCGCGGCCTTGGGGCTCCAGGCTCCAGCTTCCCTGCAACTGGGCCAGAGTGCCCAAGTCAGTATCAATGGGGGTAGCCCGGAGTTTTTTAACAGCAATACGGGGGTGCGCCCGGCGGCTTTGACAGGTGTGACTCTCGATCTCTTACAGGCCGAAGTAGGGAAAACCTTAACGGTCACGATTGACACCGATACCGAGAAAACGGTGACAGCCGCCAAAGAGTTTATTACCCAGTACAATGGCTTGGTTGCCAAGGTACGCGAACTGACCAAATACGATGTGCAGAGTAAAACCAAAGGCCTGTTGCTGGGAGATGCCAGTACCGTGGGCGTTTTGTCGCAGCTTTCACAACTCTTAAATCGCACGGTGACCGGTTTGAGCGAAGGCAATGGTGCTGGCACGCTGGTTGAACTGGGTTTTAATACAGGCAGCATTGGCAGCCTACCGGGTACCACCAACGAATTGACCCTTGATGAAAACAAGCTGCGTACTGCTTTGCGTGACACGCCAACCCGTGTGGCAGAAATTTTTGGAGCCCGCGAAGCGGAAAGCACCGAGGGCATCTTCACCCGTTTTAAAAGTTATTTTGATGGTTATAGCAATGCCACGGGCTTGCTGGCAGGCCGTGAAAAAGCAGCCCAGCAACGGATTGATAACCTGGATGACCGGGTCAATACCCTCACCGACCGTCTCAGTACCCGCCGCGCACTGCTGGAGGCCCGTTTTCAGGCCATGGAAACGACCCTCACCCGCTTGCAGGGGCAGCAGAGTTCTTTGGCCAGCTTGATCAACCGTACCAACCGCTAAGAGGTGTTTATGCAACCGACGCTCCAATCTGCTTTGAGTACCCAACCGTCCCGCCCGGTGACCTCTTTGCCCCGCGAGGTGGCGGCCCGGGTTGAAAGTTATAAACTGGCTCACATTGAAACGGCGACCCCGGAACGCTTGGTGGTCATGCTGTATGAAGGAGCCATTCGCTTTTTACAAATTGCGGTACAGGCCTTGCAGGATCAACAACTGGATACGGCCAATGGCAATATTCTCAAAGCCGAAGCCATTGTGCTTGAACTGATGAGCGTGCTGGACCGCGATCTCGGGGGCGAAATGGCTGTCAATTTGAGCAATCTCTATGACTATATTTACCGCCAACTGGTAAAAGGGAACTTGGCCCATGATCCTGCACCCCTGAACGAGGTCATTGGCCTGCTCGACAATCTGCGCAGTGCCTGGGATGAAGCGGCACAGATGGTGGCGCAAATGCGTGCCAATGGCCAGTTTGAGGGTTCTACCCCCGGAGGCTTGAACTTTGCCGGATAAGGGGGCACTGGCCCTGTGTATCACGGCCCTTGAGGCTTTGACCCGGCAGTTGGGGGACGTGGTGGATGGCAGTCAGTTTGATGCGCTGGCACCTTTGCTGGATCAGCGCGATCAGGTGATTGCCCGGTTGCACAGTCTATGTGGGCCTGAGGGGTTGGCTGAGTACCCAGAGCTGGCTGCTCGCCTTGAATTATTGCTCACCCTTGATCAGGGGCATATCGACCAGATTATGGCGATGCGCAATGTGCTGCGCAATGAGTTACAGCAGGCCGATCATGGTCGTGTTGCGGTGTCGGCGTACTCCAATACCTGGGATGAACCCCCTCCAGCTCACTATCTCGATACGGATCAGCTTAATTAGATCTTAATCACAGCTTGGCTTTATCCTTGCAGCTTAGTGGCCTTTTATGGGTATATTACGAGTGTTGACCCAATTAGAAAGGATCTCTCCCTCAATTATGGATGGCAAAGTCACAAACCTGAATATGGATGCGTTTCGTACTCTTAAGACGATTAACACTCGCAATGCTAAAACTCCTCTTACAGCCGAGGATGCAACTCAAATTAAAGCAGCCATCTTAAAAGATAATAAAATTGATGCAGCAGAGGCTGACCTGATTAAAGAGCTAACCAGTGATCATTCAGGTATTACGATCTCGGCTCAAAAATCCCCAGTCTTTAATCCTGCTGATATGCAGTTTAATAAACCCGTTTCAGCTCCTGCAAAAGCTATCATTTCTTCGATTAAAGTAACCGGAGATACGCCTGATTTATCTCTGCTTTTCCGACAAGGTTCTACAGGTATTGAGAAAATGTTGGACATTTATAATTCGTCACCCGAAGGAAAGCAAAAGGTGACTGATTTCTTAGGGACTGAGCTTTTAGCGGCTTGGGACAAAAGTAATCTTGGAAATGGCTATGGACCGCTCAGAGATGTGATTGGCTCTGCCTATAATTCTTTGGGACAGATCAAGGGCGATAAAAATGCCCAAGCGCGTAATATGTTGCGTGATTCAATTGCTGCTGCCGATAAAAAAGTAAATGATGCGATTCCCGATTTTCTCTACAATTGGATTCGCCCCGGTGGTTATATCTAAGCCCAACATATAAAAAAAGCCCAGAATTCTGGGCTTTTTTTATCGCTCATTTTTAAAGGCCTGACAAATAATCTTTGCCAGGCCTTTGGCATGAGCGCTTAATTCATGCTTACGCCACGTGCCATAAGGGTACGGCGTTGTAATTCGAAGTTGTTGACAATTCCCATGAGACCCATTGTATCGTTGGATGGATCGCCATCAAAGAGCTGATTGAGAATTTCACTCTTTTGATTGTCGGTCATGAGGGGCGGGCTAATATCCATGGTACGGTCGAGGATTTCTTCGACTTTACTACGGATATTGGCATCACCCATAATCCCTGAGTGTTCACCACTCATGGCTGCCAGCTTCTGACCATCTGAGTTGTTGGTCGCTTCTGCCTGTTGGATGCTGGTTTCAATTTGGTCTCGGAAGCTCTGAATCATTTTGTCGAGGGCTTCTTTGTGGTATTTATTGGCTGCATCAGCTTGGGCTTTGTACCGTTCTCCAATCACCCGATCGAGCATTTGCACCGCCATGCGTGCCAAAATTAGCTTGCGTGTATCGGCACCTAATTGCTGAATGGTTTTCAGGAAGTCACTGATCAGTTCAGAGGTCAGTTCGTTGCCCGCTTTGGTGGGTTTGGGAGACAAATCTAGGCTTGCAGCAAGTGCATCGGCTTCAGCAACAGCTTGTTTAGATGCGTGAGACACTTCTGCTTGCCGGAGTGCGATTTCTGCACGGAGGGCAGTGCGTTCGTCTACCGAACTATTTAAGCTTTGGGTGTCTTGTTGCAACTGTGGCCTGATTTCCTGCATCATATTTAGCAAATTGTTGTCAATTTGGCTGAATGTTTGGGCCATAGGTGTCACGACGTTATTGAAATAGGCATTTGGATCTTCAGAGTTGGTATATTCACTCAATAATCCCGTCAGAGCTGTGATCGTTTCCGCTGGAGGTGGTGACATCACAGCATCTGGATCAAAGGATGGCAATTGTGCTGGTAGCGCTTGGTAGTGGTTTCCCAGATCAATCTCTTCCTCGGAAAGCGGTTCTCCTTCAGCTTTTTTCACGGCCATGCGTGCTTCGTAGCTGGCTTGTGCGGTCATTAGCGTTTCATTGCCAGTGTTCGTTGCATCTTGACCAACATCTATTGCATGTCTGACAATCAAATTCTCAGATCCATCCCCTGTAATCGAGGGCTTAGTAGTGTGCTCGTCTGTGACTGGCGGTGCATCGACGCTTGAGCCAGGTGCATTGGAAGTGGTCTGGCCGTTGTTATCAGAACCACCTCTTGCAGACGGCCCTCTTGTCCAGGAAGGGGGATAAGTCAATTGGTTAATATTGACTCCCCGAGCGCTGAGGTTTTCGGAAAGTTTGGTACCAAATGTTCGGGCTGACATTCCTGAGCCTGAACCCCATTGCTGAAGGGTTTGTTCCAAGGCTCCCGTAATCGCTGCACGGTGATCTGGGTTGCTATTGGCCAGCTCCATGTTGTCAAAGACAAATTGACGACTGAATTGGTTCGCAATGATTTTCTCTCTAAACTGGCCAGGAGTCATTCCTGCTGGAGGAACGCCTGTTGTTGCAAATGTTTTTTGTTGTTCCAAGAATTCACGTTGTTGAGCAATAAACTGTCGTGCTTGCGTGGTGCCCTCTTTGGGAAGGCTTTTTTCCATTGCATCAAGGCGGGCTATCTCTGTGTCATAAGTGCCAGCTACCTCATCCAGATGGCCTTTAACCTTGTCGACCTTCTCAGTAACGGCCTTCTCAATCTCTTGGAGACGCAGAATTTTATTGGTAAGCTCTTCGTTGCTCACCCCCCCTTTGGGGCTGGTGCCTGCGGCTTGCTGGGCTTCTAATTTGTCAGTTTGTACTTTTACTTGGTTAGATACAGCTTGTTT
>DLGM01000346.1 GCA_002482705.1 Cyanobacteria bacterium UBA7694 | reverse complement strand
ACGCCCTCAAAGAAGCCGTGCGCCTTGAAACCCACGATATCTTCAACTACATTATCTCCAAAAAAGGTGGGCAGGTGACTGACAATGAGTACAATCTACCCGCGGACAAAATGATCTACAAGCTGCAGCCCACCAAAGTAGAAGCCTACCGGGCGGGCAACTATATGGGCCAGAGTGGCTTTGACAAAGGCATTAAACAAATCCAGCAATTCTTTGCGACCACCCTTGGGGGCGGTCGCTGGTAAGCCTACCAGTGCTGGATGGGCCAGCCGTGTTGTTCGGCTAAGGCTTTGAGTTGTTTGGGCCCCGAGCCCCCTTCAGAGGGGTGAATGACCAGAGCCATGTCACTGCTGATCGCCATCATTTCATAATCGGTAATGCTGTCTCCGGCCACAAGGATGGGCGTTTTGCCGATGTACTTTTGAATGGCCTCGACTTTGCCGGGGCGATAAGTCACGGGCGGAACCACTTTATCCGTTAAAACCCCGTCTTTGACTTCTAAGCGAATACCCACGATTTTGTCAGCGGAAATGCCCAGGTGATGGCCCCCGGCTTCGACAATCCACTGGTTGCTGGCAGAGACGATCCAGACATCGGCCCCTTTGGCTTGCAGCGCTTTGATCAGCGCGTGTTGGGGCTGGTAGGCATGTTTGGCCACGTGATCTTTGGCAAAGGCCTTGGCCCAGGTACGCAAATCTTGTTCAGGGATGCCCGCCATGATCTGTACCAAATAGGGATAACCGACCATTTTGTCGATCGCACACAGGCGCTCATACTCGGCAAACACGTCGGGTACAGTGGGGTTGACAAGCTTTTTTTCGGCAATTAACCAGCGGGCAAAAGCTTCGCCAATATCGTCGCGCCACAGGGTGCCATCCGCATCAAAAACAATCAGTGCCCCTTTGAGATCAGGGCGTGCTAAAAGCTTATCCAGGCGTGCTTGCACTTGGGGGCTCCATTGGGTGCCCTGCGGATCATAAGCAAAACTCGTTAAGGCCAGTGAGAAGCTCATCAGAGTGGCCAAGCCTCCTGCTAAAAACGGATTCATGGGATTGCCTCCTTAGGTCATACTCTGCATGGATGTGGCCCCGGTGGTCACATCGAGCATTTTGCGAAAACGGGTAAAAACGTCCTCTTGGAGGTAAGGTACGCCGTATTTTTCACACAGGGCTTTGACCTTCGGCTGGACCTGCTGGTAACGCAGCATGGGCAAGTCAGGCCAAATGTGGTGCTCAATTTGGTAATTGAGCCAAAACAATAAGAAGTCGGTGAGGTCGTCGCCACACTGGTAATTGACCGAGCCAATAATTTGCCGCAGCATGCGTTCGCCTTTGTTGGCGGGTTTGCTGTGGAAGCGGGGTAAGTCTTCCCCCGTATGGTTGGGGCCGACGACCAAGAACGAGTGGAAATTGGCGACCAGTTCGGCCAGCAGTGAATTGACCCCGGCGCTAAAGACGGCATAAGGGCCCGCAGGCAAAAACAGGGTCGGGAAAATGACAAACTGTAACAGCACATAGGGCGCATAGTTGTCGAGAATCAGCTCCATAATGCCGTCGCGGTCGAGCATGTACTCGCCAGCCGGGCCTTTGGCCGCCCCTTTGCTGTGAATGGCATGTACATTGCTGGGAGCATAATAAAAAGGCTTCCACACCACTCCCAAGGCCAGCATTAGGGCGTAACGCACGGGCATGGGCAGATTTGAGTTGCGGATTTTTTCCGTGTTGCGCTCTAACAGATCCGGGTCGGTGACCTCCCCGGTGTGAGAATGGTGCAAGACATTGTGCTCATAATTCCAGCTTTCGGGGGTCATCCAATCGGGCCAATCGATCAGGCGTCGCCAGCCGCGGGCAAAATATTTGCTGGTATAGCGCTTCGGAATACCTGGAACGCGATCATAACCCCGGTGCCCAATATGATGCATTAAGAGCCAGCGGGTGGTGCGGCTCAGGCTCAAACCGGCAATGCTGAGTAAGTTGGGGCCCAGGCCTGCGGTCAGAACGCCGACGGTGTGAGCAATGTGCCCCCAGGACTCGATTTTGTAAAGGTGTTGCAGATCGTCTTCACCCAGAGCGGCATCCATTTCGGCGCGCAGGGCCTGGAGTTCTTGCAAGAAGCCGTCCATATCGAGCTTATTCTGGAGGTTTTGGACTGGGAGAGGCGTTGTTTGCGGGGAAAGCGTTTGCGAGGGCATGGGGCATATCCTTGAGATTGGGTTCAACGGGCATATTAACACGCTCCAAGGGCGAGGCGCTAAACAACGCTCTGTTCAAATGGTATCTGATTTAGTTACAATTAGGCCATGCCAGATACTCATTTATTCCCTACCCTTGCGGATCAACTTTTAGCCCAGCGCCGGGTCAGCCCAGTCGTTTTGCTCTCTCGCCAAGAAGTACAGGCAGTGGTTCAGCGTCTGCTGGGTCTGTTATTCCCCCATTTATCCGAGGTTAAGCTGTTAAGCCCCGAGTCTTTGACCCGTGAACTCGAACAGCTTGCCCATCGCTTGGAAACGTTAATCACCCCCTTAGCACCTCAGTTACCGGCCCCTCTTGCCACGCTCTTGCCGACCTTTTTTTCCGCTTTGCCCACTCTGCAAGCCATCATGGAAGCAGATGCCCAGTGCATGTATGCTGGGGATCCGGCTGCTACCAGTGTCGATGAAGTGATTTTGGCCTATCCCGGTTTCCGGGCCGTCGCTATCTATCGCCTAGCCCACCAATTACATCAGTTAGGGGTTCCTGTGATCCCCCGCCTGATGACCGAGGGTGCCCACCAGGAAACAGGCATTGATATCCACCCTGGGGCCCAGATTGGCCGCTCTTTTTGTATTGATCATGGTACCGGCGTGGTCATTGGTGAAACGGCCGTGATTGGGGACCATGTCAAAATCTACCAGGGGGTAACCCTGGGAGCTTTGAGTGTGGACAAGTCAATGGCCCAAACCCAGCGGCATCCCACCATTGGTGACCGCGTTGTCATTTATGCCAACGCCACGATTTTGGGGGGGGATACGGTGATTGGGCACGACAGTACAGTGGGGGGCAATGTGTGGCTGACTCGCAGTCTGCCGCCCCATTCGGTGGTTTATCACCGGGGTCAAAACCGCATTTTTCCCGTATTTCCTGAAGAACCTGAGTATTATATCTAAGGAGTCTGACCATGAAAGCAACCTCGATTTTAGCCACGATTGGCAATACCCCCCATGTGCGTATCAACCGTCTTTTTGCCGACCGCGCGGTGGAAGTGTGGAGTAAATTAGAGCGGGCCAATCCTGGCGGCAGCATTAAGGATCGCATTGCCCTGGCCATGATTGAAGACGCGGAAGCCAAAGGGTTATTGCAGCCAGACACCCTGATTGTTGAGCCCACTTCAGGCAATACTGGGGTGGGGTTGGCGATGGTGGCTGCGGTCAAAGGGTATCGCCTGATTTTGGTGATGCCCGAATCGATGTCAATAGAGCGCCGTCGCTTGATGGCCGCTTATGGGGCTGAGTTTGAGTTGACCCCGCGTGAAAAGGGCATGAAAGGGGCAATTGCTCGCGCTCAGGAAATTGCAGCGGACAATCCCAAGGTGTGGATCCCCAGCCAATTTGAAAACGCTGCCAATATTGACATTCACCGCCGTACCACGGCCCAAGAGATTTTAGCCGATTTCCCGGAAGGGTTTGACTACCTGATTACCGGCGTGGGTACAGGCGGGCATTTGACCGGGGTGGCGGAAATTCTCAAGGCCCAGTTCCCGGCTTTAAAGGTATTTGCCGTAGAACCGGAGGCTTCCCCGGTGATCAGTGGCGGAGCCCCGTCACCTCACCCCATTCAAGGGATTGGTGCAGGTTTTATTCCCCACAATTTACATACTGACTTACTCGATGGCGTCATTCAGGTCAGCAAAGAAGAGGCCTTTGCTTATACCTTGCGTGCAGCCAAAGAAGAGGCCATTTTTGCAGGCGTATCCTCCGGGGCTTCCTTGGCCGCGATTGCCAAAAAATTGCCTGAAATCCCCGATGGCGCAAAAGTTTTGACCTTTTGTTATGACACCGGCGAACGTTATCTTTCCGTTGACGGTTTGTTTAACGTTTAAACCAACAGCGGAGCGGGTGCCAGGCGCTGACTTTGGGTTTGCAAGGTTGCTTGCAGATGCTGGAGCATGGCACTCAGCTCTTCGCCCGTGCTGGCCAAATGCAGGGCATTGGCAGGCAAGGTGTTGGGGGGCAGTACTTTTGCCACCAAAGATACCTTGGTAAACAATTTGTCTAAGATTTTATGTAAACCATAACGGAAGCGTTCACGTGCATTGTTGTGGAGTTGGTTGAGTGCTTCCTGTTGATAATTGTGGCTGCGGTGAAGTTGTTCGGCAAAACCTTTGAGGATTCCCCGGTCCCGTTTTAGGCGGTCAGCTTCCTGTGTGAGCAATTCGTTCATGGCAATATCCAGCTCACGCACAATTTCGGCAAACTGGCGAAAGAGGCTTAAGACATCAGGGCTATTGGGCTTGGGAGCCAAATTGAGAGTGGCTTCAAGGGCATCAGCGGCGCGAATCAGGGCCAGGGTCTGCTCACTGAGGTTAAACAGGGCCGGATCAAGTTGTAACCCTTCCAAATCAGCTTGCTCCTGTACAGGGACATAACTTTGGGTGAAACGGCGCGGTTCTGCAATTTCCTGGAAGAGGTGCAGCACGCTCTGTTCTTCATTGAAGGGATCAAAGCCCAGGAGTGATTGGGTAAAGGCATTGGCTTCAAAAGGTCGGTTTTCATCTGTGAGGTGTTGAAACTGCTCCCACAGGGCTGGCGGAGGAGTTTCACGCTGGCTGCGAAAACTTTCTGTCAGTTCGACGGCCATTTCACCAAGAGCGTGGTGAGTGGCCTGCATCATAGCTGGGGTGAGCTGTTCAGCCGATGTGGTAAAGGCTTGGAGCAAATTTTCGCGGGCCAAGGTGGCCGTATCAATATGAATTTCGGTCCCGTCTTCAGCGGTTAAGACCAGGAATGTTTTGGCTTCGTGGGGCAGGTTTTGCTGGGAGCGCATGGTGTGGAGTAACTCTTGAACACTGCTTTGCAGAGCGGTGGCACTCTCGACATTAAAATTGCGCGCCATTTGATACAAAGAGCTGAGCAACTGATTGCGATTGAGCTGCTCCACTTCGATCTGGAGGGGAGATCCGTCTGCCTGCTCCACTCGCACATGGCTGGGTTGCCAAGCTTCGGTTTGAAGGCGTTGCATGAGAACGGATTCTTGAGGGGCCAGTTCGGTGCTGGCACTGGCTGGGTGAGTCGAAGGGGCGTGGAGCTGGAAGCCCATTTGTTCTAAAAGGCCAGGGGGAAGGGCCGGGGTATCGGTGCTGCGAATCTGCATAGGGTCCTCTGCGTGGGGGAAAGGCTGGTGAGCCTTTTATACCCATTTCAGCGTGGGCTTAATCGGAATGGGTCGCCGCTAAAAATGTGCGCATGATCGTGCGTGAGGCTTCAGCCTCTAAGCTGGTGATCAGTGCTTCTGCTTGTTGGTGATACCCTTTTTCAAAGCCCGCTTCGAGGGTCGTATTGATCACCGATTTAACGCGCTGGATGACGGTTGGATCGGCTTGGGCAATTTCTTCGGCCAGGTTGAGCGCTTCTGTCTGCAGGTGTTCAGGGCCACAGATACGGCTAACCAAACCGTATTCCTGCGCTTGCTCGGCGGTTAAAATGCGACCCGTGTAAACCAGCTCGCGGGTGCGTTGTGCGCCAATGGCCGCAATCAGGTGCTGTAGATTGCCAAAAGGGGGCGTGAGGGCATTGCGCACGGCCAGTTGGCCGATGCGCGCACGGCTACTGATGAGTCGCAGATCACAGGCCATGGCCAGGGAAAAACCTGCACCCAGGGCATACCCATTGACGGCGGCAATGACCGGGGATGGAAAATGGTAAAGGGCTTCGGTGAGGCGCTGGCCAAGCGCAACATAGGCCGGGACATCCGTGAGCGTGATCAACTCCTGCATATCAGCGCCTGCACAAAAGGCTTTGGCATTGCCGCCGGTGATGATCAGAACGGCGGGGGGGGCTGCGCTCAAACGGGTCAGGATCGTGAGCAATTGTTGGATCACTGAACTGTGGAGCAAATTGAGCCCTTGAGTGCTTGTCAGGGTCAAGATCGTAACCGGGCCGGGCGTAACCTCGACCTGGGTTGGTAGAGGAGAGGAGGATGTCAAGCGGTGATTCCTTTCGCAGGGAAACCGCCAAAGTGGCGGAAATATCCGGTGTGTTTATTATAGCACGGTGCTTCAAACACTGATGAATATTAGCTCTTTGCCATATGGTTAAAAATCCATTAAACATCCCGAAAAGTATTTTAAATTCATTAAGATTAAATTAAATCCCCCGCTGGGTTCTAGGGTTTATCGCGGGAGATTGTGTATAGTTGTGTTATACAGGATAGCTCTGTATTTCTTTAATAAATTTCAGAGAATCCCACCCCACACACCCTTCCCTCTGCAGTGGGCAGAGGACAAGCAAAAAGTACTCTTAAGGGTAATGGTAGCGAAAAACATGGTTGGTTTTAAAAAGACTCCTTGGGCACACTCCCTGCTGACGTTAAGTGTTACGCTCCCCCTGGCCGTTGCCGGTTGTGTTACAACACAGCCCGATACGGCCTCTCCTCAGGTGATTCCCCTGAGCAGTCGCCCCGTTGCGGGCGGGGCTTCTCCAGCAACTGCACCCCTTCGTTATGACTGGTCTTCTGACCGCATCCTGCAGCCAAGCTCTGGCTTTCAGGTCACTTCTTACTCGGGTTCGGTACGCGCTTCGTTTGATGCTCCCGCCATTGAACAGCAGACCAAAACCATTGATGCCAG
>DLGM01000219.1 GCA_002482705.1 Cyanobacteria bacterium UBA7694 | reverse complement strand
GGATGTAATAATGCCATCGTATGCGCTGGCGGCTCAGGGCGTCGTGGTGACACGTGTCATGGGGTGGGCAGTGGGGGCGGCACAAACTGGAGCATCCCACCGACCAGGAGTGGGCCGGTTTTGACCAGTGCGGCATTCAGTTCGATAATCGGGGCGTCGATCTTTGCCAGAACAGTGGCGTCAATGTTGGCTGTGAGAGCCTTTACTGTCACTGTTTGCACAGACTCAACTGTGATTGGGCCGGTGGCTTTAATGTTTACTTCTGCTTGGGCATCGATGGTCAGTTTGTGGGCTGCGCGGTCGTACTCAATCACAGTGCCGTCTTTAAAACGGCGGTGCCATTTGTTTTTATCCGTAACAGGGGGCGGGTCCACTTCGGAGTTAATGCAGCACAGTACAACGCCGGTTTCACCGCGAGAATCCAATAACAGAGCGACTTGAGCCCCTTCGTCTATCGTGTTGTGAGAGCGGTCGTCTTGGGTCGAGGACTCGGGCAGATGCACCCAGTGCGTGAGCATGTCCAGCGACTCTAAATAAACCCGCACCATGTGACTTTGTTCGTCGATAGCTTGGATAATGCCGAAGTGCAGGGTTGCGGCGTGTTCTCTGAGTGTTTCTGAGATTTGGGGTAACATTATTCACCGATCCGTTTGAGCTGAATGTCTGTGCTGTAGCCGCTGCTAGAGATGGGGTGACGGGCTTCGGTGATCATGTATGTGCCGTTCAGCGCTCCCCAGTCTGCGACCGTTACTGTTGCACCAGCAACCAAACGAGTATCACCTGGCAACGTCATTTCAAGCGCGGTTTTGTCCGTCTCATGGCGTTCTTGTTCAGCTTGGGCAATTGCCTGGGCTTGAGCAGGGGTCTTTGCGGGCACGGTGCGGCGGCGCGTATCAGCCGAGGATTCTTTACCCTGGCGGGCGTGGGTGCCCTTGACCCCCTTCTTTTTGCTGGGGTCGTAGGACTTAACTTCAGTCTTGGCGGGCACTTCGGTGATCTTATCGCGAAAGCGGAACGAGCTAACATCGCCAGGGCGTAGGGTGCGTACAGATGCGGTCGCAGTAGAGACTTTGACTACGGCAATGGTCTTGTTATTATTGGTCAGCTTGACTTCGTATCCGTATTCGCGGGCCAACCGCACAAGGAATACCCAGTCGGTTTCGCCAAATTGTGTGGCTTTGGGGATTTTGATATCCGCTATCGTGCCGGCGACTTTTGCATTAAGACGTTGAGCCACAGTCTCGAAGATTGCGCGGAGGGTTGTGTTTTCGTAAGCCTTGCCAATACGGCTACGGGCTTGGCGCTGCAAACCCGTGGCCAGAGCACGGATNNGATGCGAACAGTAGAGGGGGGGCCTGAAATTTCCACCTCATCTACATCGAATGCACCAGCAGAGGCAAGGGGCTGGTGTGCATAGCCATATTCGTACTGGATTTCAGTGCCTTTGGTCGGGTACCAAGAACCAAGCCATCGACCATCTGGGTCAGCAAGGTTAATGCCCAACTCATCTGACTGACCTGTCAATTTGTCTGTGTAGGTGGCGTCAATTAGGTATGGAGCCAGATCACGTGTGACATCTTTGCCGTTGAAGGTGATTTTGACAGCGGGGGTTATTGCTTCCATGGGGGCAGACCATAGGTGCTCTGTTGCGGTTGCTCGATCATGGGGATGCGCAGCTTGAGGCCAGCGGGCAGGTTCGGCGTAATGGGGGCATGGGGGTTCGATTCAATCAGTAGGCTCATTTTAGATACATCGCGGTAGTATTTCCATGCAATCGTGTCCCAGCGCTGGTTTTCAATCGTGATGTGCTCAAGATACTGGCTCATAATGGGACACCAGCTAAACGGGAGCCAACTTGAGCGGCAGCGGCTAGACGGTCGAGCGAGGGAGTGGCCGAGGCTGCGGCAGTGAGAGCGGTGCCCATGCTGTCAGATGCAGACAGCAGGCCGGACAGGGTCGATGAGCCCTGCATCAGGCCAGCGGCGTTATTCAAATTGTCGCGGGTGGTAGCCAGTGCGCGGGCAGCGTTGCCGGTATCTGTTGCGATGGCCTTAAAGCCCTCAAGGTCTTGGAATTGCTCAACAGGAAGCTGTGACGCCATTTCAGACAGAGCGGGGGCATAAGAACCGGCGAGGCCCACGGCCCCCAGTAAATCGCCGTTTTTGGCGGTAGCGACAATGTCATTGACTTTGCTTGCGGCTTGCTGAACTTTACCCGCGACTTCCAGCCCTTGCTTGACCGCCCCTAAAANNGGGGCTGGCCACTTCGGGCAGGGGGTCAGACAACAGATTGAGGGTCACACCGGCAGACAGGACACCTGGGGGGTTGGGCTGGGCAGGGTCGCCGATGTATTCAGCTAGCGATAGACTTGCTTCAAGGCCAATGATCGCGCCTGTGGCGGTGGTTTCCGTGAGCGTGGCCGAAGTTTCTTTGAGGACAAATGTGCCCTTGTATTCGCCGCTGGCCAGCACAACAGCAAACACGGTTTTGTTGTCTTTGAGGTCGTTAAGGGCCTGCATAATCTCGGCGGGGTTGCAGTAGAGGGCATGCAGGCGAATCGAGATCGACACGTCATCGGGGGCAAAGCCGGTGTGCTGGAGCTGGGACTTGCGGCCAATGAGCTGGTGCTCGGCATAGTTGGCCGTGGCGCGGGTATCGAAAGCGGTCGGGCTGCTGAGCAGTTCGACTGCCAGGTCACCGAGTGTCATAAACATGGTCATGCGGGGTTGCCTCGGCGCTGGTCGTGCTCATAGCGGCGCATCAGGGCGACTGATTGAGGGTAAGAGTCGGTGACGGCTTGTTGCACTTGGGTACCGATGTTGCTGCCAGGCGCAACCGTGATCTGAAGGACGGGGGCAAAGGTGATGTTGCGGGCAGCACCGCCTGAGCCAGCACCTGAGCCCGCTGCGCGGGGGCCACCGGCAAGGGATAAGGCAGGCATTTTGGGGATTGCAGCTTGAGCCATGCGGTTTGATGCTTTAACAATATTGCGGGTTTGCGCTTCCATACCCAGATACAAGCCACGGCCCATCATATCGCCAACCCACATGGTGGCACGGCTGGGAGAGCGTGTTTCTGCACCCGCTTTTGTGCCCTGAACTGCCTCTCTTGCTTTGGCTGCAAACCGACCCAACAAAGGAACGCCTTCAAAGCCCTTCAATAATCCAGCCGCCATATCTTTGCCGACCTGAAGTAGCTTACCTGGCATATCCAGGGCGACTTTTAATAGTTCACCGAGTTTTTTGATCATCCCAGCGATGGCAAGGCCGAATTGCTTGCCCATGTTCTGGCTTTTACCGCCGACATCGTCCACAGGCTTGAGCAGATTCTTGATCCAGCCCCACAGGCTTTTTACGGCACCCATAATGGGTCGGAGGATTGGGGCAAGGGGAGCGAATGCTTTTGAAAACGATGATTTAAGGGGTGCTAAACCCTCTTTAATGCCTGCCCAAACGCCTTTAAAAAATGCAGTAATGGGCTTCCAGTATTTAAAGATCAGAATGGCAGCGCCTGCAATCGCAATGGCAACCCACAACAGCGGATTACCCAGGGCCGCAAGACCCATGGCTCGTATGCCCAAAGCAATGCCTTTTAGTCCTGCAACGAGTTGAGCGCTGGCAGCGGCCCGCATGGCCCTGAGTTGACCAGGCAGCCCTTTGATTGCTGCACCGATGTTGTCAGGCATGGCTTTGATTGCTGCACCGACATTCCGAAGCGCGTCACCAGCTTTGGTGGGTATCGCTCTGAGATTTGCCCCCACCTGGCGCAGAGCGTTACCTGCATTTGTAGGAATCGCTTTCAGCGAATTTCCTACCTGGCGCATTGAATTGCCTGCGGTGCCAGCTAGGTTTTTGAATCCCTGCGATCTCCCAATTCGGCGACCGTGACAAATCCTTCTACCACGGGAGCACTGGCTCGCAGCCCCAGCTCGGTGCGAATGCGTTGGTATACGCTGTCAGAGAACCCCGCTGGGCCAGCGCTGATTTGGTGGGTGGCTTTTCCGGCAATGCTCTGGGTTGACAGTTCAAATCCCCGCCGGGCACTCTGGTTGGCCAAATCAATCGCGATCACCACGGCCACGCCCAAGGCGACTCCCACAACCAGCAACAAGCTTTGTAACTTGTGACGGCGCAGATACTGAATGCCAATCCGAAGCAGCAGCAGGTTCATTATTTTTCGTCCCTTCCTTATGTATCGGGCAGCATACTCTCAGATCGGGCTTCCCGGCGAGAGGATGGAAGGCCTGTCTCTTAGCCGTTCCTTGTCATCTTTGCTGTGGAAGGGTATCTCTGGGCGCTGAGGTCTGGAATGGGGCTGGTATCATGGGACAGTGGGGGCTTTGGCCGGTATTCACTTGATCTCATATTTGCTTTTGATTTAACCTAGTCTTAATATCGTAAATGAAAGGCTTCAGCCTGCCCCCTTTTTGCAATTTTTTATTTACAGACAGCTTTTAGCATCTGTTTAGATACCGATTCTCACGCGCAAAAATGCCCCGGAATGCGGTATGATTAGAATTATGCAGCGCTGCATTTTAAGGAAGGTAACTCCCCATGTTTGGCATCGGAATCCCCGAACTCGTTCTCATCCTCATCCTCGCTCTGATTATCTTTGGCCCTGGTAAATTGCCCGAAGTGGGTCGTGCTGTGGGTCGTGGCATCTCTGAATTTAAAAATGCCTCGCGTGAAATTGAACAAGAGATTAAGAAGTAAAGCTCACGCTTGCAATTCCAGCTTGAATCCCCCAATCAACCAGCCGGAGATCAGCCCCAAGCGATAGCTTCGCTATTGGATGGGCTCCATGCAGGCCATGCCTGCCAAACGCTGTTGGGGGTGACGGGTTCCGGTAAAACCTTTACCATGGCCAATGTCATTGCCCAATACCAACGTCCCACTCTGGTCATGGCCCACAACAAAACGTTGGCTGCTCAGCTCTGTAATGAGCTGCGCGAAATTTTCCCCCACAATGCGGTCGAGTACTTCGTCAGTTATTACGACTATTACCGCCCGGAAGCCTATATTCCCCAAAGCGACACCTTCATCGAAAAAACAGCGGCGATCAATGAAGAGATTGATCGCTTGCGTCACTCGGCCACGCGCTCCCTGTTTGAGCGCCGCGACGCAATTATTGTTGCCAGTGTGTCGTGTATTTATGGTTTGGGGACCCCGGAAGAATACCTTAAAGCCTCGATCCCTTTGGCTGAAGGGCAATTGGTGGATCTCAAAAAGTTACTCTTTGCCCTGACCGAAATCCAGTATGCCCGCAATGACTATGAGCTGGCGCGGGGCTCGTTTCGCCTCCGGGGCGACAGTCTCGAAATTGCCTTGGCTTATGAAGAGACCGTACTGCGCATTGAGTTCTTTGACCAAGAAATTGAGCGCATTTCCGAAGTGGATGGGGTGACCGGCAAGGTCTTAAAACGGTTGCCACGGGTGCGCCTGTATCCGGCCAAACACTTTGTCATGCCCCCGGAAGAAATGCAGCGCGCTCGCAATGACATTCA
>DLGM01000096.1:5134-19398 GCA_002482705.1 Cyanobacteria bacterium UBA7694 | reverse complement strand
CCGCCACTCTGGGTGACTCCAATCGCCTTAAGGTTGGGGAATGGGTGTTGGCCATTGGCAATCCGTTTGGGCTAAATTCAAGCGTGACCGCAGGCATTATTAGCGCCAAGGGTCGGGCTGATGTCGGGGTTGCCGATTTTGAAGATTTTATTCAAACGGATGCGGCGATCAATCCGGGCAATAGTGGCGGCGCTTTGCTCAATATTCAAGGGGAAGTCATTGGGATTAATACGGCCATTGCCACCCGCACCTCTGGTTATATGGGCATTGGGTTTGCCATCCCGAGCAATATGGCCAAACATGTCATGACCGAATTGATTGAAAAGGGCAAAGTGACCCGTTCACAGTTGGGGGTCATGATCGGTGCAATTGATGAGGATCTGCGCCGCAGCTTAAAAATCCCTGAGCAGGTGACGGGCATCTTGGTCATGGATGTGGTTCCCGATTCGCCTGCGGCCAAAGCCGGTTTTCAAAAGTATGACGTCATTACCCAATTACAGGGTAAGCCAGTCACGGATGTGAACCATTTCCGCAATCAGATTGCGCTCACCCCTCCGGGCACGCAAGTGGAAATTGCCATTGATCGGGCGGGTACCCCTCAATTGCTTAAACCCAAACTGCGCGAAATGCCTGCGGAAAGTGCCACTCTCAGTGCCGATCAAACCGTGGAGCGTTTGGGCTTTGAAGCTCAGGATCTGACCCCAGAGCTCAAAGAGCAACTGCGCCTGCCTGCGGGTCTCCAAGGGGTGGTTGTGACCTTGGTTAAACGCGGTAGCAATGCGGAAAAACGTGGGCTCAAACATGGGGACATTATTACCGAACTGAACCGTAAACCCATTGCGTCTTTGGATGCCTTCGTCACCCAATTGGGCATGCCCAAAGCAGGAGATGCGATTCTGCTCAACGTGATCCGCAATGGCCAGCAGATGCTGATCGCGTTTAATCTGTAGGCTGTCCAGAAACCTGTTGCCACAAGCCTTTGGCGCGCTCCATGAGCGCGTCTTTGTGCGTGGCCAAGTCATTGCGCCGGGTCAGATAACTTTCCAGGGTTTGCAAAGGATTACGCGGAGCTTCCGTCTCGTTGAGGTCGGGCATACGGATACGTTCGTTAAATGCCTGTAAAATCGGGCGAATTGTGGCGTGGAAAGCGGGTTCTAGCGCTTTGCGTAGAGCGCGTGAGTCAACTTCTTCGACGCGGGGGGCTTCGAGGGTGTAAGTGACACGAACAATCGCATCCGCCACCCTGGCTGCGGCTATTTTATCCAGTAAATAGGCTGTGGGCTGTTCTTTGTTTTGTAGGTCAATGTCGAGGGTAATAAAACGGCGGCTGGGCACGGTGACAAAACGCCACTGGGCTGGTTGCTCCGGGGCCAGGTCAATGATGATAAAACCCTTGTCTTCTTTTTCTTCACCAAAATCGACGCGTTCAAGGCTGCCTGGGTAGACCACGGGCGGATCCTGGCATAAAACTTGGTGCTTGTGAATATGTCCCAGTGCGACGTACTGGTATTCGGGGCGGGCCAAGACCCCGAGCGGCAGTGTAAATCCATATCCAATCGACATCGTATGTTCTGAGCCCAATTTGGCTTGTTCCACCCCCACGTGGGCGGCCAAAATTGCCGGAATATTGGGATCTAGCTCCTGGGCAAAATAGGCCAAAATATCATCGACCTGTTCGATCAGGGTGCGATCTACGGTGGCAAAGTCAAGGCGTGACATGCCCTCAATTGCCATCAGGGCACTTTTGGACACATGGGGCAGGGATACAATTTGTAAGGGGCCGCTGCGCAAATCGAGACGGGTCAGTTGGGGACGGCCGCTGACATATACACCGGGCACTTGCAGAGTGGCATAAATATCCAGGGCGTGTGAGTCACCATAACGATTGGTCTGATCGTGGTTACCAATCAATAAAAAAACGGGAATCTGGGCATCTGACAAGCGGCGGATGCGTTCGGCAAACACCCGCTGATGGGTATTGGTGGGTTCATTGACCTTAAAAGCGTCCCCGGCAAATAAAACCAAATCGACGGCTTCACTCAGGGCGGTATCTACCAGCATATCTAAAGCTCTGAGGAAATCTTCTAAACGTGTATTGAGGCCCGTTGCGGGATTCACCCGCCCGTAGTTCTCGACGCCAATATGCACATCAGCAAAGTGCAGAATTTTCATGAGCGGTTGCGCTTTTTACTCATATAGGCAAAGATGCTGGGGAAGTCGGTGCGGTTTTGCATAGCCACCCAAATGGGGGGATTCATGGCCAATAAGGTTAGCAGAGCCTGGGCCCGGTCTAGGCGGAAGGCGTCTTGGGGGGCAAACCAGCGAAATGCGACGCCAATTGATCCGCTGCGGTTATTGACGTGGTGCCACCACGAGGGCGGATTAAAAAAGATGTCGCCCGGATGTAGCTCAAGTTCATACCGGTCGAGATATTCCATGGCTGGGAACTTGTCATAGCCGGGGTTGTCAGGGTCAAAGGCACTGTGAAAATAGGGGGTGCGATCTACAGGGGGTTCCAGCACACAGTCATATTCGGGGGGGTATAAGACCCAGTGTTTGTGCCCATATACCTGGGTAAAAAGATTGTGCTCCGCAGCGCAGTGTAAATGGGTTTTGGTGCCTTTGCCGCCAATAAATACCTGGAAAGTTTTCCCAGAACAAAAGGTGTTGCGATGTCCCAGCAGCCAGTTCATATCAAAGTCGTTCATGAGCTCAGGGTGTTCGTGCAAGATGCGGTTGAAGCGGCTGTATTTCCCGATTGGGCCATCATCCATTGACAAAATCACATCCCGCAGGGTGGTCATTTCGACATTGTAGTCGATGTTCTCAAAATCGCGGGGCGCAGCGTCAATCAACTGCACTTGATCCTGTCCATATCGCTCGGCCAGAAAAGCCGGTGTCCACTTTCCGATGCACGGCCAGTCGCGAGCGGCTCCCTGTAAAACCACCGGCATTCCCTGACGCAAATAGACGCGGTGAAATTCTTCGCGGGAAAGATTTTTGCGGCGCTCAATGGGGATGACGCGTCCCTTTTGCCCGTGACGAACCCGTTCGAGAATGCGCGCACGCAGGGCTTCCCGGCGAGGTGCCCAGTATTTACGGGCTGGGCGGCCAAAAAAATGTTCGCTTATCCACATCCGCTCATACTCACTGCGGTCAGCGCTATTCAATGGGGTTTCCCAGAGGCTCATAAAATACCTTCTTCGACAGATGTTTGGAGATTGACACAGGCGATTTTATTGCGGTGCTTTTTGGCTTGATAAAGAGCCCGATCTGCTGCTGCCAACAGTTCGGCGGGGAGGCATTCGCCACTGAGGGGGTATTCACAGGTGGTGGTGCCAACGCTGACGGTCACCCAAGCGGAAACGGGGGAAGCTGCGTGGGGAAGATGCAAGCTTTCGATCCTTTGGCGAAGCAGTTCTGCGACTTGGCTGGCTCCCATCTGGTCAGTGTTGAGCAGGGCCATGACAAATTCCTCTCCGCCAAAGCGGGCACAAATATCCCCGGGGCGACGGGCCATTTCACGCAAAATACCTGCCACTTGTTTTAAACACTGATCCCCTTGTAGATGTCCATAGGTATCGTTATACAACTTGAAATGGTCAATATCGATCATGAGCAGTGACAAAGGCAGGCGATCCCGGACGGCATAACGACAGAAGCGCTCTAATAGGTCATCAAAACTGCGGCGATTGGGAATGGCCGTTAACCCGTCCTGATAAGACAAGGTTTCGAGCTCACGGTTCAGTTCCGCCAACTCGGCAATGCGAGCTGCCATCCGGGCTTCTTCTTGGCGATGGTAGTCGGTTTCACGCTTTAAACGCAAAAAGGCATTGATACGAGGTGCCAATTCAAGGGGGTTAATCGGTTTTTTTAAATATTCAATCCCCCCTGCATCCAACGCCGAATTGAGCCAGCTCAATTCGCGCTGGGCAGTTACAAAGACCACCGGGATATCACTAAAGCGACGATCTTGTTTGATGCGGCGACAGGCTTCGACTCCGTCCATGTCGGGCAACATAATATCCATCAGAATCAGATCCAGGGGCTGCTGTTGCTCGGCCAATTGGCTCAGGAGTTTGAGGGCGTCACTGCCTGATGCTGCTTCGTAGAGGGGGCCAAACCCGGCATGGGTAAGGGCCTCGTGTAAAAATAAACGCTGATCGGCTTCATCTTCAACAATCAGGATGTGTGTCGGTCCCATGAATTCCCCTTGGTTTGTGCCCATGCACCACTCCTGCCGGTCACTTCTACTTACATGCTATCACATTGGGGATGGCCCTTCATACCTGTGTTTTTTAGCCAGAAGACTTCGATTGAGCAGATTCTCTAAGAGTAGATCTTCACTATTTCTTGCCGAGGGGTGAGGCCTTCACTCATGCTCAAACCGAGCTTGAAATAGCGGTTGTTCTGTTGCTGGTTTTTCAACGTTTTCAAGTTAACGTAGGCTTTCCAGCTCTGCGCGGGTACTAATCGTCAAGACTTGAGTGCTAGGTACACTCTGCTGTACCAGCGGTGCGAGCACTTTTCCAGGGCCTAACTCGATGATTTGGTGCGCATGGGTGCTCAGCGTCAGGGCGCTTTGTCGCCATTGGACCGGAGCCAGGAGTTGACGGGTTAGTTTGTCTCGAAAAGCTTCGGCTGTTTGGGTTGCCAGCCCATCTACATTGGTGATAACCGGAAAACGAGCATCTTGGAAGGGGGCTTGTGCAAGGGCTTCTGCCAATGCGGGATGGGCTGTAGCCATCAGTGGCGAGTGAAATGCGCCACTCACTTTGAGGGGAATGGCACGGCGCACCCCCCGTATTTTGAGTTCATGTAAAAGCTGTTGTAGGGCGCTTGTTTCTCCTGATAATACGAGCTGGTCGGGGCTATTGTCGTTCCCCAATACCACTTTGCCAATAAAAGGAGCTTCGGCACAGGTGTTCAGGACAACTTCCCGATCCGCTTTTAGAACCGCAGCCATTCCACCCGGTTGGGCTTCACAGGCCTGTTGCATGAGCTGGCTACGCAGCTTGACAAGATTCAGTGCGGTTTCGAAGTTCAACACTTCAGCGGCAACTAAGGCGGTGTATTCTCCGAGGCTGTGCCCGGCCACCGCTGCGGGGGTGGGGGCATTATTTTGCCATACGCGCCATAGGGCGACCCCTAAGGCGAGCAGGGCGGGTTGGGCATGTTCAGTGCGCATGAGGGTTTCTACGGGGCCATGGTTCATGATGTGGCTGAGGGGGTATCCCAAACAGGCATCTGCTTGGGCCAAGGTTTGTTCATAAGCGGTGAGGCCCTGAAACGTGTTTCCCATTCCGGGGCTTTGGGCTCCTTGGCCGGTAAATACAAGTGCGTAGGGTTGGGTCAAATCCATGGAGCTGCTCCTTGTCTGGGGTGTCTGTGGACACAGTAACATATCCGATTGCCGGGAAGGGTGCGACTAAAGGTACAATACGTTCATGCGCATTGCTCTTTTTTTAGCCCTTACGTTTTCGCTTGCCCTGATTTCGGCTCCAGCCCAGGCCGTCTGGGAACTGCAGCAGCAGGTGGGCGAGTTTGGGAAACTGCGTGGCCACCGTTTGGATGTTTATAACGTGGTCTACAGCCCTGATGGCAAATACGTGGCCAGCGCTAGTTTTGACGGTACCAGCCGCGTCTGGGATACACAAACCTGGGAAACGCTGTATACCTTTTCCGGGCATTCCCATTGGGTGGGGGCTGTGGCTTGGCATCCCAACAGCCAACAATTGGTCAGTGGTGGCCTTGATAAACAGTTACAGGTGTGGGACATGGCTGAAGGGCAAAATTTGGCCACGATCAGCGATTTCCCCAAAGGCATTTTAACCCTGGCCTGGAGCCCGGATGGCACCACTGTCGCCTGTGGTTTACTCAACGGGGATATTGTCTTGGTGGATGCTGCAGCCTGGAAGATCACCCGTACCTTAAGTGGCCATGCCGGAGGGATTGCCGCGCTCCGTTACACTGAAGACAGCCAAACCCTGATTTCGGTGGGCTTTGACGAAATTAATATCCGTCTTTGGGATCTCACCCGTGATAAAGTGACGCGCACCTTTACCGGGCATACCCAAGAGGTATATGCTTTGGCTCTCAGCCCTGACGGCAAAACCCTGGCCAGTGGTGGGGCGGACAAAACCATTCGTTTGTGGAATATGGACAGTGGTTCAAATACCCTCACTTTAACGGGGCACTTAGAACCCGTTTGGGCCTTGGCCTTTAGCAAAAATGGCCAAACCCTTTTTAGCGGTGGCGTGGGGGACAAAACCATCCGTGTCTGGGAATTGCCCGGAGGGGTGAATACCCAAACGCTAACCCAAGTATCCCCCAAAACCTACGGTTTGGCTCTGAGCCCCGATGGCAAAACCCTCATTAGCGCCCATGACGATAAGGCCTTGCGTCTGTGGCGCGATATGCCCACCGCGGGCTCCTCCTCTGCTGCGCTTTCAGAGGTACCTGCTGGCCCCCAGGCTCCCAAATTGGCGATCACGGATATTCGTGTCAGTGACAACCCCAGCGCTTTAAAAAGTAATCACAATGGCAAGTGGGAACCCGGTGAAGAGGCTGAAGTGACTTTGCAGGTACACAATGTGGGTTCTGCGCCTCTGGGGAAAGTGGTGGCGACCCTCGAAGTGCTGACAAATGGCGTTAAATATTTGGCTTTGGCCCCCAGTTTTGAGGTGCCGCAGATTCAGCCCGGTGAAAAGCGCTTCTTAACCTTTACCCTGGGTTTGCCGAATCAACCCCTGTCGGGCCCGGTGGAAGTTCGCTTGTCCCTGTTGGATGATACGGCCCGTCACAGCCTGAGCCAAGTGCTTAAACTGGCCCCGAGCAATCCATAAGCGCGAGATGAGGGCTTGGCTGTTTCTTATTCTGGGCTTAACCTTTGGCGCGACAGACCCGGTGACAATGGGACTATAATAAAAGCGGGATGCGCCAATGAAACTGGAAGAAAGATATTACGCTGAGAAGGACTACTACGAAGTCCTTGCCCTTCAGCCTGACGCCACCTGCGTTGAGGTGCAAGCGGCGTACGATCGCTTGACCCAAACGATTAGCCTTGCCAATGCAGACCCAGAAGCGCGGGTCCGGTCGGCGGAGCGCATGCTTGAACTCTCTCAGGCCTACGAAGTTCTCAATGACCCGATCCAGCGCAGTCATTACGATATCCGCACTTTTGGTCGCCATAGCTTGCCGATCCATGCCCAGGTCGAAAACCTCTTCCGCGAAGCGATTCGCGCTTTCCGCACCCGTAAAACGGATATGGCCTTGCACTACTTTAAAGAGGTCAGCAGCCTTTATCCCCACCGCTCCCTTTATCGCGTTCATTTGGCGATTGCTTATGCGGACAAAGACTGGCTCAATTTTGCTGAAGCTGAGTTGCAAACGGCGTTGCGTCTCGACCCGGAAGATCGTTTTGCCAAAGAGACGGTAGCGCGCGTTTTGTTCAAACACGAAGAATTTAAGCGTGAAGCCTCCCCCCCGTTGGTGAAACGTATGAGCGCCAGTTTGCGGGCGGTGGTGCGCGCTGCCACCGGGCGTTTAGATGCCCCTTCCAGTACCGATCCGCTGCATCCCAACGCCGCGCGCCCATCGACGCGGGGGCAGGATCGGGCTCCGCGCACGCGCCCCCTTGAATAGGCCCGAAAAAAAGATCGGCACGATGGCCGATCCAATCACCCTATCTTAGTCCGAGTGGCTCACACCGGTTTTATTTGGCTTTTGCCTTGGCGCGGGCTTTGACCTCTAAGGCCGCGTTCAGAGCCATTTCGCGCAGATCGGCACTGCTTTCAACCTCATAAAACTCCTTGAGTTTGGGCAGCACGCTGGTATCACCAATACCCGCCCAGCCCAGGCCATTATAGACGTTGTAGCTATAGTTCAGATTGGCTCCCAGTGCTTCCAAAGCGGCCTGACGCAGATCCGATTTGCTGCTGTTGAGCGCTGTTGTCACGGCTCCCAGGGCTTTGGCGTCTCCCATTTGGGCCAAGGCACTGTTTAAGGCCAGTTTCATCATCTGTGCGCTGTCATCATTGCCTTTGATTTTGCCCAGCGCAGCGGCCAAATCTTTTTTGACCTGAGCAGCCATTTTATTGTCCTTGAGCAGGGGGGCCCAGGTAGCAATCAGTTTGGTCATATCTTCCTGATTTTTGGGAAGATAATTTTTTGTGATTTCTTGCCAGGCAGAGGCTTGGCCGGAGCTGGCCAAGGCCATCAGTACAGGAATGCGATAGATATATTGGTTGGCTTGGTATTTGCCCAAGACTTCTTTTAAGCCTGCTGTAGCCTGGGGGTCTCCCATTAAGGTCAGGGC
Organism: Cyanobacteria bacterium UBA7694; assembly: GCA_002482705.1. Lineage (GTDB taxonomy): Bacteria > Cyanobacteriota > Sericytochromatia > UBA7694 > UBA7694 > UBA7694. Next base: position 11,081 of record DLGM01000096.1, on the reverse strand, counting down.
TGGCAGCACATACTTTTCTTGGGTATCCATTTGGCGCAGCATGGCGGTGGTGGCTGAGGTGTCTTTCACTTTGCCGAGATATCCCATACAGGCCCCTTTGACATCATTGTCTTTTTCATCGCGCAGGGCTTTTTTACACACATCGACGGCGTCTTTGCTGCCCCACAGCCCCAGCCAATAAGCCCCATACCGTTTGTGGTCATAGGTGCATTTGGTGTTTTCCATGGCACTTGCTATGGTTTTGCTGGCGCTTTTGTCGCCAATCCACCACAGGGAGCGTACCACTTCGTATTTGGGGCGGCACACCAGATTGGTGCATTTGGCATCGCTGTCAATCAGGCTTTGTAAGGTGGGAACAGCAGATTTGTCTCCGGCCAAGCCGATGTATTCAATGCCCCAATTGACCATGTTGCGGCCATACATGCTCACACCTCCGATTTTGGGGACAAGGGCAAACTCTACTTCTGAAGGCTTGTCTTTGTCCGGGATGGTGGTCAAAAACTCTTGGGCTGCCGCACCCACTTCTGGATCCGTTTTATTGTCAAAAATGACTTGGGTGGCTAAATCACTACATTTTAAAGGCATGACAATGCCATCTCCACATTTGGCAATCACCTGATTGACCTTTTGCTCCTTGTTGAGGCTGATGGTGTTCCAATAGCTGTCACCGGGTGTCAGGTACTTCAGAATGACCGGGTGTTTGTCCGAACTGCTGGACGTGGTTTGATTGTTGTCAGGCGTTTGGCCAGGCATTTGGCTGGGAGGCGTTTTGGGAATCAGGTCTTTGAGGTCAAATTGGGCCTGGGCCATGGGGGCAGTCAAGATACTGGTGAGGACAAGGGTGCTGGCAAGCAGGGTGGGGCGGGTGATCAAGCGGGTAAATTTCATCCATGGATCCTTTCATAAAAACGGAATTACCATGGATACGTTTGTTCTGAATACTTTTTCACAGCAACTTTAAAAAATAGAAGCGAGATCGCTCAAAAGGAAAGGCCCCGACGGGTAAAGTCGGGGCCTTGGGGAAATCGAGATTTAGCCGAGGCCCGACAAATCCACTTCCTGCATTTTCTGTTTCCATTTGGGAATGACCTTCTGGTCTTCGGCAATTTGGGTGTCCATAATGTTCATCGATTCTTCGATGTCGGCTCCGGTGGGGTCCCACTTGGAGCTGAGTTTGACGCCAAGCTTGTTTTGGCGATAGACCAGCGCATCCGGGTCGGGGGAATTGTACATCATAATGTCTTCGTTGATGCGCCCGGCTTTGAAGTGGTTGACCAGACACTGATCCAGCGACAGGGTACCCATCGTGGGGTTATACATCTCCAAAATTTCGCGCATGCTGAAACGCCGCTCTGGATCCTGGGTTTCGGTGATCAGGGCTTTGACATCGGCGCTGGTTTTCATGATTTCGAGTACCAGTTCCGTTTGACCGAGCACCCCTTTGACCAGCACCTGGGCCAACCCCATTTTGTACTGGGCTGCGAGCATTTCCCGCACCTTTTTTTCTTGGTCTGCGGGGAACATATCAACGACACGGCGGACCGATTCGCCGACAGAACCGGCGTGAATGGTGGCAAAAATCAGGTGGCCACTTTGGGCTAACTCCATGGCCATCATGGCATCGTGGGCATTGCGGATTTCACCGACCATGGCCATGTTCAGCGATTGCCGCACGGCACTCTCCATGGCTTTGGGCTGGGTAAAGGCATGTTTGCCCACATCGCGCTGGGTAATGATCGATTTGGGATAGTTGAGGCTGGGAAAAATGGTTTCGACCGGGTTTTCCACGGTCAGGAAATTGATGCTCTTGCTCTTGAGCAAAAAGTCGATCATGGCACACATGGTGGTCGATTTGCCGCTCCCGGTGGTTCCGCAGATCAGCACCAACCCCATTTTGAGGTTGTAGATCATGTCACGAATCCCTTCCGGGAGCTTGAGTTCTTCCATGGTGAAGGGGCGCTCGGGCAATAAGCGCATGGTAATCAGGGGAGCATGTTCCACCTCCCAGTCAAAGACGTCGGCAATGTTAACGCGGAAGCGGCGCCCGGCCTTAGTGCGGAAAGACAGATCCAGATCGAGGGTGTCGAGCAGGCCTTTGTTTTCGGCAATGACGTGGTCAATGGATGGGTTTTCGGCGACTTTGATCAGGGCTTGAGCAATTTTATGCACGGGTTTGCCCGTTGGGGCAATGAGGATGTCCTTGATTGGGCGAAGGCCACCCGTGACAGTAATATAGGGGTGACGCTTGTTGGGGTGAAAAAGGACGTCCTTGGCCTTGGGATTATTCAGGTTCATAATGCGGGTACCAAAATCGTCGAGCCAGTTGATCACCTGTTCGTGGGACATTTCTGCAGGGTTGACAACTGAGGCGAACCCCAGGCGGATTTCGGGTTCTAGGCCCATTTTTAAACCCAGCTGATTGGTTTCATTGAGGGTGATCAGGCAGCGAAAGGTTTTGGCTTCCATCCCACTTTCACCGGGAATCAGGACATCGTATTCGAGGTTTCCGCCAACGACCTGGAGAATGTCGCGCTCTTCAATGGTGTCGATGCCCCGGTCTTGGTTGACGGCCACAATTTGCCGCACGGCCACATTGAGAAAATCAGGGGTAATCGTGATCTGAGGGTTTTCGACCATCGTTTCGCCTTTGCCGACCTTGAGCTTTTGGTTGGGCTCAAAGACCAAATCTGTGACCCCTTTGCTGAGGTGCAGAACTAAAATTTTGTTCAAAGACTCGATTAACTCAACCTGGGCCGCTGTTTGCATGACTCAACTCCGTATCGAACACCTATTAAGCTGGTATTTTAGCATAGGGCCATTCCCCCCCGTGAGCCCAAAAAAGAGTAAAATAGATAGATGAGTCCAATGCTCAGCCTTATTCAGCCTCTTCCCTCTGAGGCGTCTGCTCTTTGAGTGTCTGAGTCTGAGCCCTCTGTGAACCTGTTTTAAGGACGTAAAAACACCTCTATGATGAAGCTATTGCAGAAACTGGTCGGCGATCCACACAAGCGGACCGTTGACAAAATGCGGCCCCTGATTGAGCGCATCAACAGTTTAGAAAGTGAAATTCAACCCCTTTCTGACGAAGCTTTGCGCGACAAAACCTTTGAGTTTAAACAGCGCATTGCCAATGCTTGCCAGGGTATTAGTGACGATGACAAACGCTATAAAAAGCAGCAAGAAGTTCTCGAAGAAATCCTGCCAGAAGCTTTTGCCGTTGTCCGGGAAGCTGCCCGCCGCTCTTTAGGGCAACGCCATTATGATGTACAGCTAATTGGTGGCATTGCCTTGCATCGGGGACAAATTGCGGAAATGCGTACCGGGGAAGGTAAAACGCTGGTCGCCACGGCCCCGACTTACCTCAATGCCCTGACCGGACGTGGGGTTCACGTCATTACCGTCAACGATTATCTCGCCGGTCGTGATGCCCAGTGGATGGGCCGTGTTCACCGCTTTTTGGGCCTTGAAACGGGCGCTATTTTACACCATCTCACCCCCCACGAACGCCGCAAGGTCTACGCGGGTGACGTCATTTATGGCACCAATAACGAATTTGGCTTCGACTATCTGCGCGACAATATGGCCACCGATTTGGCCCAGTGTGTGCAACGTGAATTACACTTTGCGATTGTTGACGAAGTCGACAGCATCCTGATCGACGAAGCACGCACGCCGCTGATCATTTCCGGGCAGCTTGCCCAACCGGCCGACACCTACAAGCAGTTCCACAAAATTGCCCAGCATATGGAGGGCAAACACAAGGACTACAACAAAAAGAAAACCCTCTTTGAAGAAACCGATTACGAAGAGGATGAACACGACTGCGATTATGTGATCGACGAAAAGCAGAAAAACGTGATCCTCACCGAGCGTGGGATTCTCAAAGCGCAAAAGTTGCTCAATATCCCCGACCTGTTCAGCACTGAGCACCCAGAGTATGGCCACCACCTGCTGATCGCCCTCAAATCAAAAGAGCTCTATCGCCGCGATGTGGAATACGTCATCCGCCCCAATGAGCGCGGAGACCTGGAAGTGGTCATTGTTGATGAGTTCACCGGTCGTCTGATGTTTGGCCGCCGTTATTCTGATGGTCTCCACCAAGCTATTGAAGCCAAAGAGGGCGTCAAAATTCAGGATGAAACGCAAACGTTGGCCACTATTACCCTGCAAAACTACTTCCGTCTCTACCGCAAGCTGGGCGGCATGACGGGGACTGCCGTCACCGAAGAAGCGGAGTTTGGCAAAATTTATAACCTGCCCGTGTTGGTGATTCCCACCAATCGCCCGGTGGTGCGCCAAGATCAGCCCGACATTATTTACAAAAATGTACCTGCCAAATTCAAGGCTGTGGCTGACGAAATCGAAGAGATGCACAAACAGGGCCGCCCGGTGCTGGTGGGTACCGTCTCGATTGAGAAGTCTGAGCAAATCAGCGACATTCTCAAGCGTCGCGGCGTCAAGCACAATGTGCTCAACGCCAAAAACCACGAAAAAGAAGCCGAGATCATTGCCCAGGCTGGGCGCAAAGCCGGGGTCACGATTGCCACCAACATGGCCGGTCGCGGTACCGATATCTTGTTGGGGGGCAACGCTGAATTTTTGGTTATCCAGCGCCTGCGCCAAATGGGAGAAGACCCCAATTTGGTCGATGAAGAACTCAAACAAAAGATCCTCAAAGACATTGAAGCTGAAGTCGAAGCTGAGCGCGAAGACGTACGTTCCGTGGGCGGCTTGCACGTGATTGCCACCGAGCGCCACGAATCGCGCCGGATTGACAACCAGTTGCGCGGTCGTGCGGGTCGCCAGGGGGACCCCGGTTCCAGCCGTTTCTTCCTGTCGCTGGAAGACGATCTGATGCGTATGTTTGGCGGTGATCGCGTCTCTAAATTGATGGACATGCTCAAAGTGGATGAAGACGAGCCGATTGAATCGGGTATGGTCTCAAAAGCAATTGAAAATGCGCAAAAGAAAGTGGAAATGTATCACTTTGGCGTGCGCAAGAGCATTCTCGATTATGACGAAGTCATGAACAGCCAGCGCAAAATCATCTATGAACAGCGCCGCAAGATTCTTGAGGGCGACAGCCTGCGTCCCGTTATCGAGGACATGCTGGTCAAGAACGTGGACGATATCCTGTCCAAGTACGTGATTCAAGGCATGCCTCCGGAAGAGTGGGACTTGCCCGGTTTGCATCAGGAGCTGTCGAGCCTGATTCCTTTGCTTGGCTCGCTCACACTCGACGAATTCCGCTTGCCTTTTGAAGGTTTAAGCGTGTTTGTCCAAGAACAAGCGCTCAATGCTTATGAAGCCAAAGAGGCAATTCTGGGGCCGGAAATGATGCGCGATCTGGAGCGTATGATCATTCTGCGCATGATTGACCAAAAATGGATCGATCACCTGCACGAGATGGATGCCATGCGCGAAGGCATTGGCCTGCGGGCCTATGGCCAAAAAGATCCGCTGATTGAATACAAACGTGAAGCCCGTGAACTCTTCCAGCAGATGATGACCACGATTCGCTTTGAGGCCGTTAACATGCTCTTCCATATGCAGATGGATTATTCCTCGCCGATGGGCATGATGGGCGCTCAGATGCCGATGCACGATATGCAGGAAATCGGGCCAATGCCCGTGGGCGATCTGCCTGCGGATCTGACCCCGGAAATGCTGCAAATGTTGTCACAACAGCTCCCCCCAGAGCTGATGGATGCATTGCTGCGCGGCGAACTCAAGCTCGAACTGGTCAGCGAAGAAGAAATGGCTGCCATGGAAGCTGCTGACGCAGAAGCCGCGGCTTTACAGGCGGGGAATGAGTTTGTAAGTGCTGACGAAGCTGTCTTGACCGACGTGAGCACTGAATCCGTTAGCACTGATGAGGTTGTTACAGAAGTCGGTGATGCGCTGGCAACTGACGCTGACGCTGCTGCTGCGGTCGTCTTCGAAGATG
>DLGM01000096.1:0-5106 GCA_002482705.1 Cyanobacteria bacterium UBA7694 | reverse complement strand
CTTAGATAAAAGCCCCCGCGCAATAGCGCAGGGGCTTTTTTATTGAAACAGGGGTCACAGGCAGTAGAACGGTATTGCTCAGGGTGTGTTAGAGGGAATGTAACGATTGAATCACTTTGATGGTCTCGCTCGGTTCAATGCCCAACCCCTGCTGTTGGTGCACAATTTCGCCCTTAGGGTTGAGGACAGAAATCAGGTTGGAGTGGGCATAGTCCGTGTCATTGATCTTTTTATACTGCACGCCTAAGACAATGGCCAGTTCGCGAACACTGTCCGGCTCCCCCGTCAACAACTGCCAGCGCGAGCCCAACTGGCTCTTTTGAGCCAAAGCCTGTAAGCGTTCTGGAGTGTCTACCTCTGGGTCAATCGAAATCAACGTCAGTTGCACCAGTGCTTGGGGGCTCAGCTTGGCTTCAATTGCTTTCATGTCCGCAATAATGCGCGGACAAGCATTGGTACAAGAGGCATAAACCATGGCCACCAGATGGATCTTTCCTTGAGACTGTTGCAACTGTATCTCTTGGCCCGTCTGATTGCGCCAGGGTGAGGAAAGGGCATAAATCGACTGTTCACTGGGTTGGCCTGCGGGCAGGCTTTCATGGTGAGTATGAGCAGCGTGGTCGGTGGCATGATCCCCTGTTGTCCCGGTTTTTTCTGGAGCCGGGTTACAACTGAAGCACAACAATAGCAAGAGCGAGTATAAATGATACATTTTCATGATTTTATCTCCTTGGCACAGCGAAAACCTAATGTTTTGAGGGTATAATTGCCCTTCAGACTAGAGCGGAAAGCATAACGCATATAGGCGGCATAGTTAGCGGGATCGGCACCGTCTACCGCCCCCCCAGCACAGAAGAGGCTGCGATCAAGGCTGCTGTCTTCGCGCGACTCGCCCGTCACCATGACCGTGTTAAAGTCGTGAACCCACTCCCACAAGAGCCCATGGAGATCGTAGACCCCATAGATATTGCGGTAGGTGCTGCCCACGGTGGCCAGTTGTGTCGGGCGCGCATACCAATCGAGAATGCGCTGGCGAAAATGGGCATCTTGGCTGGCATCAGCTTTGGTTTCACTGGCTTGGGCGGCAAACTCCCACTGATCTTGGCTGGGGAGTTTTTTCCCCTGCGCTTGACAATAAGCTTGGGCGGCAAACCAAGAAACATGGTTGACCGGCTGTTTGGCCTGCTGTGGGGCAATTTGTAGCGGGCCGGGCCAGTGCTGAAGATATTGGCGATCAGCAAAAATGGGCTTGACCTGGCCCCGCTGCCACTGGGAGTGTTGGCTGACAAACCTGAGAAAGTCTTGATTGCTGACCGGATATACATCCAGAGCAAAGCTGGCCACGGCGACCGGCTGCTTCTTTTTCAGCGCATAAAAGGGCTGATAGGTGCCGCCGGGAATGCGTACCTGCTCAGCAGCGGCTGCGGATGCTCCCATGAGCACCCCCAGCCAAAGCGTCAGGAATACGGCGCGCATTATTCGCGCTCCTGCTTGACCATTTCAGGGGTGACTTCGCCCCCTTTATTTTCCCAGCTATTGAGCAGGTAGGTCAGAACATAGGCCACTTCCTGATCGCTGAGCTGTAGTTTTGGCATGACGCTGTTATAAGATTCGCCATTGACCACAATCGGCCCTTCCAAGCCATTGGCAACGGCATGGATCGACTGTTTCAGATTATTGTTGAGATAGTCTGATTTGGCCAGGGGCGGGAATGCCCCTTTCACCCCAGCCCCATCTGGCTGGTGGCAGGCGGCGCAGTTTTGCTTGTAAATGATGCTGCCACGGGCAATGCGATCTTCAAGCGTTTTTGCCGCTGTGCTGGTGGGCGCTTTTTCTTGGGGCATGGTCTGCCGCGCCGAACCTTCGGGCAAATACACCTTGGCTTCTTGCTGGCCGGAAAACACCGCTTTGTTTTCTTCGCCACTGACCTTGATCATGCCCAGGGCACCTTTGTTGAAGGCCCGGAAGATCGAGTGATCGACCAAAACCAGTGAACCGGAAGTTTCGACCTTAAATTCGGCGACCGAGGCTCCGCCAGCGGGGATCAGGGTCGTTTGGACATTGTGGTTGACAAGGGTTCCGCCCTCATGACGGACATTGTCAAAAATTTCTCCAATGGCGTGGAATGAAGAGATCAGGTTGGGGCCACCATTGCCCACATACAGGCGGAGACGCTCGCCCACTTTGGCCGTGAGTGCTTTGTCCCCAGTGAGGGCACCGACGGCACCGTTAAAGACCACATAATCCGGTTTTTCGGCCAGTGCCTTTTCCATGCTAAAGGGTTGTAAACCGGGCTTGCCATAGGCTCCCTGTGTATAAAATTCCCCTTGCATGATATACAGTTCTTGGTCAACGGGCGGCAAGCCCGCTTTGGGCTCGACCAGGATCAGACCGTACATACCGTTGGCGATATGGATACCGACCGGCGCAGTGGCGCAATGATAGACATACAGCCCTGGGTTGAGGGCCCGGAAAGAAAAGACCGTTTCTTGGCCCGGGGCGGTAAAGGATGCCGACGCCCCCCCGCCGGGGCCGGTGACGGCGTGTAAATCGATATTGTGGGGCATTTTATTGTTGGGGTGATTGCGCAGATGAAACTCCACCAGATCCCCCTCCCGCACACGAATGAACTGGCCGGGCACTTTACCGCCAAACGTCCAGAAGGTGTAACGTACCCCTTCGGACAACTCCCCTTCCTGCTCAATCACGTCCATTTTGACCGTGACCTTGGTAGCATGTTTGCGGGTAATGGCAGGGGGCACTTGGGGCGCATGGGTTAACACAGCCTGTTCTTCCCCCTGAATTTCGGGCAATTGTTTGGCAAAGTGTTCAGCGGTTGTATCTGCCGCACTTTCTTTTGGCGCTGGACAGGCCGTCAACGAAAACGCCATCAGGTTAATCAGGAACAGCTTGGGGAATAATTTTTTGAAGTGACTTTTATTTTTTTTCATGATGAAAGCTCTTTCCATTGCACATGAATGCTGACTGACAACCTACGACAGTCATGTCAGATCGCTTAATCATAACATAAGCCTAGTCTTTAAAAGGCGGCCTGTCTTTGCGCTGGAACAAAGACAGGCAAAATTATAAGTAATAGGTTAGAGACAGGAACATAAGGAGTTCTTGTCATGTCGTCGCCTGTTTTAGACCCTTCATCTCGTCTGGTTTCTGCTGAAAGCTTGTGGGATTATTTTCAGCGTTTGCCCGGCGGGTTGGCTGTTTGGATCTTTTTTGCCTTAGAAATGGGCACCTTTTCGTTGTTTTTTATGGGGTTTGTCTGGAGCTATCGCTCTGAGCCAACCGTTTTTCAGACCTCTCAGACTCTGTTACATCCCGATTCAGGAACCCTCAATACGCTGATTCTGCTCACAGGCAGTTGGATGGCCGCCCGTGGTGTGCAGGCTTTTCGGCAAACCCGCAGCATTCGCCCATGGTTTTATGCCACCGCCCTCAGTGGTTTGGTCTTTATCGGAATCAAAATCTGGGAATACCAGGGCATTTTTGCCCAGGGTATTTCCCTTTCAAGCAATACCTTTTGGTTTTATTACCTGTTTTTAACCATGGTTCATGCCCTGCACGTGGCTTTTGGCATTTTTTTTATGGCCTGGTTGGCTTGGCATAAACCGACCTTCGCAGAAGAGGGCGTTTTGCAGGTCGAGGCCGCAGCCGTTTATTGGCACTTGGTGGACATCATCTGGGTGTTTTTATTCCCGCTGATTTATCTGGTGTAAAGGAGGAGCCACATGTCGTCATTTACTTTCAACGCCCTCTGGGGGGTGCTGCTGGGTCTGACCGTGCTCAGTTATAGTCTTGCTGAAGGGGGCGGAGCCCTCCTCAATGGCGTTTTATCAACCCGGTTGATTCTCGGTATTGCCGCTTTAAAAGCACTTTTGATCAGCGGAATTTTTATGGAATTGCGCTGGGGCTTCAAATGCATCTGGTTGGCTGTCAGCCTGGGTTTTGGCCTGCTGGTGGTGCTGTTGTTAGCCCTGATTCCCTGACTGTTCAAGGCGCTCTTTGCGCTGGCACAAAGACAGACACAAAGCTTCTCTTTAAGCTGAAGTCATTACTCACGAAAGGATACCCGCTTATGTTATCCAAATCCCAGGCGCGACTGTTTTTCTGGGTGGGAACGATCATGTTTTCTGGGGTGTTTCTCTGGCTGACCGTCGACACGATTGCCAAAGTGCCCGATCAGACCCATGAAAAGAATATGACCGCTGCCGTGATTCGTGGCAAGCATATTTTTGATAAAAACAACTGCATGGGTTGCCACACGATTATGGGAGAAGGGGCCTATTATGCGCCCGAATTGACTAAAACCTACGAACGTCGGGGAGAAGCTTGGCTGAAAGTATTTTTGCCCGACCCAGAGGCGATGTACCCCAATGCCCGTCGGATGGTCAAATACAAGTTCAGCGAGCAGGATATCAGTGACCTGATTGCTTTTTTTAAATGGGTCGGAGAAATGGATCTCAATGGTTTCCCCGCTGATCCGCCCCTGAAGCAGTCGACCACGGCTCCCAATACAACTGCCAATACGGCTGGCACAAGTGCCAGTGCCAGTAGCACCTTGGTGGCAGCTCCTGCCGTTTATGGCCAGCTCTGTAGTGCCTGCCATCAGATCGGGGGCAGTGGGGGCAGTGTGGGCCCGGCCCTTGATACGGTGGGCCAAAAATATGAGCAAGCCTGGTTTAAAGACTGGCTCAAAGATCCGCAAGCGATCCGACCGGGCACCACAATGCCCAAACTCCCGCTGTCTGACAGCGATATCGACGCCTTGGCCACTTATCTGGCCGCCCAGCAATAAATGAAAGGTAATACGCCATGAAATATGCATCGCAAAAAGTAGCCTATTGGTTTTTTGCTGCCTGCATGCTTTTGTTCAGTTTGCAGTTGGTTTATGGTTTCATCATGGGCATTGCCCATATGGGCTATGATGTCCTGCATCCTTGGATTCCCTTTAATGCCGCCCGTGCCACCCACACCAACCTGCTGGTGGTCTGGCTGCTCTGTGGTTTTATGGGGGCCGCCCATTATATTATCCCGGAAGAATCCGGGCGCGAACTCTATTCGGTCAAGCTGGCCTACATTCAGCTAGTATCT
>DLGM01000479.1 GCA_002482705.1 Cyanobacteria bacterium UBA7694 | reverse complement strand
CCGGTCTCTATGCCCGGTGAAGATGCCCCCTTCCGCCCTGTTTTGCCCCCCATCCAGCCCCGCAGCCACTACGAAGATCGCGACGATGAGCGTTTCCCCTATGTGTCTTCCAAGGCACCACCCGGTTATGACGAGGCCTTTGAGCTGCCCCCCGCTCCAGAGCCGCCACCACAGGCGCGGGGACGTTACCATCGCCCACAGGCACCCCGGATTATTGAGCTGCCGCCGCAGCGTCCGATTCGGGGGCGTCAGCGTCCGGGCCCGGTACGCGAAAGTTTACCTCCGGGCATNNGGCATGCCCTATCACCCCTCTTTGCCTCCCAATCGCTTTGCGTTCCAGCCCGATTATATGGCCGATATGCACCAGATTGAAATTATTGAGGACTTTGAATAGCTATGAAATATTTGCTCTTGCTTTCCCTGTTCCTGGCGTTTCCAGGTTGCGCACAGTTACCTGTGCCCGGCACGACGCCTCAGCCGACGGTCACGATTGCCAAAATTGAATCGGTCTTGAGCTGCATGCGGGGGGCCCATAAAACCCCCTCCAATACCAGCCGCGCCGCCTTGACGGAAGTAGAGCAAACCCTCGAAAAAATCGAGCTGGCACAAACCAAGGCTGATGCCGCAGCGCTCACCAAGCTCAAGGCTGCTGCTGGCCGCTTTGACAGCGACCAAAAGAGCACCTGCAACAGCTTCTAACGGCTTTCCCAACAGTTCAGCAGCGCCGCAGCAAATTCACTGACGGCGCTGTGATCATGGAACAAAGCACTGCGCCGCTCTACAATGTGTGTTTGCCAAGCGTGGCGGGCTTCGGGGTCAGTGCCCCAGCGCAGGGCCTGCTGCACATAACTTTCCCGATCGGCACAAATCCCTTGTGACAGCCCCATTTGCTGGTATTGGGCAGCGGTGATCCGCCCTTTGAGCCATGGCGAGGGTTGGGTGACAATCGCAGCCCCCATGGCAAATCCTTCATAAGAGCTATTGCCGCCGACAAAGTGGATCGGATCGAGCATCACGTCTGCTTGGGCCAGCAGCCCCCAGTATTCGCTGCGCGACAGGCGCGAGACATAACGGATGCGCTCGCTCAGGCCGGGTAAAGTACGCTGGAAGCGCGCTTGCAGGAGGTTTTGCCAGTGGGCCTGTTGCCCGGCCAGCAGCACAATCTCACCTTTCGGGTCACCGCTGAGAATGCCGTGTAAGTAGGCATCATAGTCGGGGTGCAGTTTAAACAGGCTCTGGGGGCATACATACAGATTGTGATCGGTCGGCAGCCCCAACTGCTCACGGGTGGGCAGGGGATCGGGGCGTTGCGGTTCTTCATACCATGACAGTAGGCGATCCATGGCCACCAGCCGCTCAGTATAGTGGGCCTGAGCCCCTTCTGTTTCAAGCGCCTGACTGGAAAAGAAATAATCCATCACTGGGCTGCCCGTGGTGATCGGATGCCCCCACGTGACAGCCTGCACCGGGGCCAGTCGGGCAAAGGTCAGAAAATAGGTAAAGGGCTCCATGCCAATGTCGGTATAAAAGAGGATATCAGCACGCAGGTCGGCCAAGGCTTCGCGGGCCCGCCCCAACTGGAGGGGCAGGGCGATCCAGTGGTCGGCATCGGCTTTGATTGCTTCACTGACGGCATCACTCTGGGGATCTACCAGGCAGGCCACCACTTCAAAGCTGTCGCGGGGCAATAGACGCAGCAGATGGCGGAAAAGATGGGCTATGGTGTGCTGGCGGAAGTGGCGGGAAACAAAACCAATGCGCAGGCGTTTGTTCCCAGAGCCCAGTTGTGGGGCTTCCCAGGCTAGGCTGGGGCAGGCTAGGCGCAGCACACGATTCAGTTGCTCTTGCAGGGCCCGGTCGGCCAGCCCTTGGTAGGGCAGGTAAAAGTTGGTCATCTGGATTTCTTGGTAAGGGTCCTGCAATTTGGGCGGCTCGGCTTCCAGAACATCTAGAGCTTGGCTGTAACGGGTACGCCATTGGGCGACATCAGCGCTGTCGGTGTAAATCGGCGGCAGCATCAGGGCACGGCGAAAATGGACGCCTGGGATATGTAGGGCTTGGGTGTATTCGGCATCGGCTGAGTGTAATTCGCCCTGCTCACGCAGCAAATTGCCCAAGTTAATCCGGGCTTCGGCAAACTGGGGCGCTTGTTCTAGGGCTTTGACATAATAGGCGCGGGCTTGCTCTGGTTGTCGGTGTTCTTGGAAGCAGGTGCCCAGGTTATTGTAAACGGCTACCAGTCCGGGATTCCGGGCCAATGCCTGTTGGTAGGCGGCAATGGCTTCCGGGTACCGGGCCGTCTGTTGGTACAGGCTACCGAGAGCATTGTAAAAATCGGCGATATGGGGATTGAGGGTGATGGCCCGGTTGAGGCTGGCCAGCGCTTGCTCCACTTCACCCAAGGCGAGCATCAGGCGGCCATGGTTATAAGCGACCACGGCATCCTGGGGTTTGAGGGCCAGGGCTTTTTCAATCCAGGGCCGGGCCTCTTGGGGACGGTGTTGATCGAGCAGGGTATTGCCCAGATTCATACAGGTATCGGGCTGGTCTGGGAAGGTGGCGGCTAAGCCCCGGTAGATCTGTTCGGCTTCGGCCAAGCCACCGGTATCTTGAAGCCACAGAGCCAGTTGGAAAGCGGTGGCCGGTTGGTTGGGATCCAGGGTCAGGGAATGGCGTAAAGGGTCGAGGGCCGCTGCGATCTGCCCTTGGTTTTGCAAGACCTTGGCGAGATTGTTGTAATAGGCGGGGGTGGGGCTGATGGCGATGGCCTGTTCGATCAGGCGTTTGGCTTTGGTGGGGTTGCCAGCCTGGAGGGCACAGAGGCCGAGCAGGTGCAGGGCCTCTGGGTGTTGGGGGTGGCGGCGCAGAATTTTTTCGTACAGGGGGGTGGCGGCGAGGGGGTTCCCGGCTTGATGGAGAGCCAAAGCTTGTGCTAAGAGAATATCGGGGTTGGAAGATTGCTTCATGGAGGTATTTTACCCTACCCCGCCCTGTTGGGTGGGGTCGGGGGCGTAGGTGCACGGGGCTGTTAACGCGCTAAGACACCAACGTACGTTGCTAGAGGCTACTGCTGCTACTGAGAAAACCCCCATAGAGGGCCGCGACAAACAGCCCAACAGCCAGGGGCAGTACGTATAGCCACAGCCAAGGGCGAAAAGCCGGACGCCAACTCACAAATGCACACAGCACCAAATAAGCGCTGGCCAGGAACCCAAAGGTTTGATGCACCTGTAAGACATAGCTCCAAGGGCCGGTGGTGAACGATTCGCGCTGCAGCCAGCCCGTTATGCTGGCCGTTACCCCTCCCAAGGCTCCCATTGTCAGGCAGACTGCGGCACTGGTATACAGGCTGGGCCAACGCCGCGCCAACAATACCAGCACTACTCCAGTGAGGCCCAGGGCAATGGGAAAGTGTACCCACTGATTATGGGGATGGGCCCAAACCTGTGCATAATCGAGCTCTTGCAGGGTCAGGGGTTGTTGCAGGGCTTGCAAGATGGCATCGTTGCCAACCCCGGACATATCCATTTCATCGGCCATTAGTGCTTGATTTCAAAGGGGGCCTGGTGAATTTTTCCGGCAATGCGAAACTGCACCATCGCGCGGTACAGGCCGCGTTGGGGCATGGGCAGGATCAGGCGGTACTCAGGGCCCTGTTTCAGAGCCTGTGGCACCATGGGGCTGCCCGCTTCAGGGCCGATGGTTTTGCCGGTGGGGGCCACGACCTTGATGCGTACGTCGCCGGATAACCAGCGCCCGGATTGTTTGTCGGTAATTACGACCGCCAGTTGACGCTGGGGGGCTTGCGGCCCAGGTCGTACCTGCAACGCCACTTCCATGCCCGCCACGGCCCGATGTAGGTGGGTGGGATCAGCCTTGTGAGAATGCCCCCCATGGGCGAGAGCGGGGCTGGCGATTAAAAGGGATACACATAAGCAAGACAGAATACGTTTCATGGGGTTACCTCGCGCAGCCATTATAACGCGTGGGAAATCCCCGCTTCAACGCAGCAAATGGCTGCATCCCAGCGAGCATCAGCGCGCAGGGCGGCCAGATCGGGGTCGTTCTTTAGTTCGGCGTCGGGCAAGCGCTCCGGCTGGCGCAGGTGCACAGCCAGCCAGGCAAAGGCCTCGTCCAAAGAGCCCTGGCGTGCATAAAGACAGGCCAAATCATAACTGGCGAGGCCTGGCTGCAGGGCTTCGACCTGTAAAAAATTGGCAATTGCAGCTTCCGGGCGTTCAAATTCGAGGGCCTGGATAAACCCGCGCAGGGTATAGGCCTGAATCAAGCTGTCCCGCTCAAAGGGCTGGTCTTGATTGCGCTGAAACTCCCAGATGGCCAGAGCTTGGCTCAGGTCTTCAAGGGCGCTTTGGGGCTGTCCCAATTGGCAATGGAGGCTGCCCCGTTCGAGGCAGGCGGTGGCCAGTTCGCCCACATCCGTTAATTGATGTTTGCGGCGCAAGCGTTCAAAGAGTTGCAGCGCTTGGTTATAAGCTTGCACTGCGGTGACGGGGTTGGATTCGCTGGCGAGGCGGGCCTGTCCCAGCCAAACGCGGGCCAGCAGTTCCCGGCGGGTAAGCAGGTGCTCTGTTTGTAATTGCAGCAGGGTTGTTTGGGCTTCGGCCAGATCGGTGGTGGCCTGTTCCTGATCCCCTAAGAGGCGGGCGACATTGGCGCGATTGAGTTGGGTTTCGGCCCGCTGTTCCCGCTCGCGTCGCTTGAGAGTGGGAGCTTGATCAAAGAGCGCCAGCGCGGTGGTATAGTCTCCCAATGCCCGCCGTAGCTGATCGCGCTCGAGATAGATCAGGGCGCGGCGCAAATAAGTGTGCAGAGCCAGATCACGCAGCCCCCCTCCTTCAGGGTTGCGCTGCCGCTGTAAATGTTGGAGGGCCTTTTGGAAATCTGCCAGCGCCTGCTCGGGTTGGGCTAAATCTTGGTGCAAAGCCCCCCGGTGAGCATAAATTTCGCCCAGGGAAATCAGCGCCGGGCGATGGCTACGCTTGAGATACTGGGTCAATTCGAGGGCTTGTCCATAGTTGCTCAATGCCGCCGGATACATCTGTTGCCGAGCGTAGGCCTGGGCCAGGTTAAAATAGGCAACGGCGAGCTCTGTTTCGTCTTGCCACTGATCCCGTTGCTGAGCCTGAATTTCGAGCATCGCTTGGTAGGTGCCAATTTCTTCATCCACATGTCCCAACTCGCGGTGGAGCATGGCGCGTAGGGCATACATGCGCAATAACCATTCGCTTTCGACGGGGTGGCCTGTTTGTTGAAGCTGGAGGGCTATCGCCAGGGCCTGGTCGAGATCTTCGCAGGCATTGGCGGGCACCTGCTGTTCATGCCAAAGCAGGGCGCGGCGCCAGAGTCCGAGTACTTTTTCAAGGGCCAGGGAGGGCTGTTGGCTGACAAAGGTGTC
>DLGM01000440.1:3432-5447 GCA_002482705.1 Cyanobacteria bacterium UBA7694 | reverse complement strand
ATACCAAGGCTATTCACCGTCTTGGCTTTTTAGAACACGTCATGAATACGCCCTCTCATCACCGCGTGCACCACGGCAAAAATCCGCGCTACATCGACAAAAATTACGGCGGTATGTTTATTGTCTGGGACAAACTCTTTGGCACTTTTGAGCCCGAAAGTGAAGCCCCCGTATATGGCACCGTCAAACCCCTTGCGGGTTGGAATCCTTTGTGGGCCAATGCAGTCTTCTTCCGGGATATGGCCACCTATATGCAGGGCCGCTCCTTGGGCGAGCAATTACAGATATTGTGGCGTCCACCGGGCTGGACCCCGGAGCACCCCGAACCCGATATCCCGAGCGTGAATGCTGCCACCTATCCCAAATACGCCACCGCTTTGCCCTTGTCTTTCAGCTTGGTTTTGAGTTTGCAGTTTGGGTTTTTCCTGTTAGTGTCTACGGTCTTTTTAGAACAGGCCCCGGCTTTGCCCCTGTTGCCCCGCACGCTGGCTGCGGTGGCTCTGCTCAGTGGCCTGATTGCCGTTGCCGGTTACACCGAAAACAGCCCCTGGCTGCGCTGGAGTGAACCCCTGCGCCTCTTGTTGAGTGTCGTTGCCCTTGCCCTGTTGCCGTTGCCGCTCCCTTTACAAGCAGCCTTGGCGATCACTGTTGTGGGGCTCACCGGTGTTGTATGGGCTTTGCGGTCTCGGGCCCCTTCGCTCTAAAGGGGCCATGTTCCAGAGGCGCGCTTGTATCGCGCCCTGCAACCCCCTACAATTGGGTCTCATGCGAGCGCTTTAAAATCCAACTGGCAAAGGCCTCGGAAAACTTGAGATTGCGGTTGCGGAACACATCGGGCTGTGATTTGACGTAGTGCAGGAAAAAGTGGATATCCCGCGGTTGGATGCGCTTAAAAATATCGCGCAGCGGGCGATCTTTGTAGGGGCCCTGTTTACTGGGGGGAAACTGCGAGACAAAATCCACGCACTGGCGTGCATCTTCCATGGCGTTTTGAATAAACATTGCATCAACTTCAGCGGGAGACTTCCCAGCGGCGATGACCAACTGTTTGCGCGTCACGGTCTGAAAGCGAATATTGTCGTTGTACAGCGGCGAATAGGGGACTTCTGGCACTTGCGGGAAGGGATCGGCAATGCGGGTCTGGGCCGAACGCTTTAATACCCAACTGGCAAACGCTTCCGAAAATTTAAACTGCTTATCGATAAACGGTTTGGGTTTGTCTTGCACATAGTGCAGGAAATAATACACATCATCCGGGCGTATATTCTCAAACAGATACACCAGTGAAATGCCCGCATAGGGTCCATCCGTGGGCTCGGGAAACTTCTCGACCAATTTGAGACATTTATGGGCATCAGCGATGGCATTCTCGATAAAATAAGCATTGAGGGCCTGATCTGAGAGTTGGCTCGCATTGGCGACCAGGGGCTGTTTGTCAAAGGTTTGGAAGTGTACTCCTTGGGCGTACAAGGAGGCATACGCAACGGGCACCACATCGGGCACGCGCTTTTCAAGTAAATTGTAGGGGGCCTGAGGGGCTGGAGCGGGTTCTGCCGCCGGGCGTGCTGCGGGCGCTGCCGCCATGGGCGCATCGTCAAAGTCTTGCTCACCACCGCCGACGGAAGAGGTGGGCAACGGGCCTTTGTTGAGGCGGCGGTTGATTAAACCGGCGATGATACCGCCCACCTTTTTTGCTTGATCAGAGATATTGACGGTAATCTGATCGGCAATTTTGCGGATATTGTCAGAAATGGAGTTGGCAGTGCTTTTGACGTTTTCTTTGGCTTCGTCAATTTTGGTTGAGATCTCTTGAATATTGCCGCGCAACTCAGTGGCCTGTTTGGCTTGTAATTCGCGGGTTCGGCTGGGGGGGGGAGCGGCCACTTTTTGAGGAGGAGCTTCTTCTTCCTCTTCGATGATTTCGGAACGGCGGCGGGCTCGCTGTACCTTGGGGCGATCCACGCGCGTGACTTTTGGTTTGGAGGCTTCAGATACCGGGGGAGCAATATCTGGGG
>DLGM01000440.1:0-3425 GCA_002482705.1 Cyanobacteria bacterium UBA7694 | reverse complement strand
GGGATAATTACCGGCAGGGGATTGCTTTCGTCGTCCGCCAGCACGCGTTGGGGGCGGACTGGGCTGGGGGGCGGTTGCGGGGTTGTCTCCTCTGGGTCATCAATGCCGTCCACCATCGACATCTCTTCGTAGGTGTCACTGCCACGCGCTGGGGGCGAATCATCCTCGTCATCATCTTCAAAGCGGCGCTTGGAGGGCACATAAGCATCCCCTTCGTACTGATTGTCCATCGCTTCCCAATCGCGGTAGAGGCGGGGGCCTTTGCCACCACGCAAAGAACGGAGCGGTTTGTCTTCAGCCATGCGATGAAATCCTTTGCCAGGGGCCACTGTACCAGCACCCTGAGAGTGATACGGGGATATCTTTAAGTATAGCAGACAGCATAAAAAAGCCTGCGTCCTATGTTAGGCTGAGTGCATCCAGCTTTGCCTAAGGAACGCACACATAGCTTTATGACGCTCTCGTTTGACAATACCGAAATTGCCTTTGCCAGTAAAAGTGACCTCGATTTGCGCCGCGCCTGGGCGCTGTTTAGCATGTTGGGCCGCAAGTCTTTGGTAGATGGCGGCAAGAAGCTCACGGAAGTTGCCTTTGCCTTGCACCTGCCCGTCAAAGGGGCGATCAAGGCGACCCTCTTCCGCCAGTTTGTGGGCGGTGAAACCATTAACGAGTGTGCCCACACGATTGCCGCGCTGGCCAAATACAATATTGGCACCATTCTGGATTATTCTTCGGAAGGCAAACGCAGCGAGGGCAGCTTTGAGGCAACAACCCAAGAACTCTTGCGCGGTATTGCTTTTGCCAAAGGCAATACCCATGTGCCGTTTGCCGTATTTAAAGTGACGGGATTGGCGCGCTTTGAGCTGCTCGAAAAAGTCAGCACAGGCGCTCCGCTGAGCCCGCAAGAACAGGCTGAATACAAGCGCGTGGAAGACCGCATTGACCGCATTTGCCGGGCCGCCGCTGCCGCTGAAACCCCCGTCTATATTGATGCGGAAGAAAGCTGGATTCAGCCTGCGATTGATGATGTGGCGCTGCGCATGATGCGCCGTTATAACAATGACCATGCCTGGGTCTGGAACACGATTCAACTCTATCGCCATGACCGCTTGGCATACCTTAAACAGCTATATACCGACACCCGCGCGGATAACCTCCACTTGGGTTTTAAGCTGGTGCGCGGTGCATATATGGAAAAAGAGCGCGACCGGGCAGCCAAACAGGGTTACCCCAGCCCGATCCAACCGGACAAGGCCAGCACCGATCGCGATTTTGACGCAGCTGTCGATTTCTGCCTGCAGCACATTGACGCGATTGCCTTTTGTGCCGGCAGCCACAACGAGGACAGCAATTTAAAGCTGACCCAGCAGATGGCCACCTATCAGATTCCCGCCAACCATCCCCATGTGTGGTTTGCACAGCTCTTGGGCATGAGTGACCACATTAGCTACAACCTGGCACAGGCGGGTTACAATGTGGCCAAATACGTGCCCTATGCCCCGGTGCGCGAAATTGTGCCCTACCTGATCCGCCGGGCCGAAGAAAACACCTCGGTGGCCGGGCAAACCAGCCGCGAACTCAGCCTGATCCTCAAAGAAATGCAGCGCCGCCGAAAAACGGTCTAACAACTTACGCTTCAAAGATCTGAAAACCCAATTGAGATATAGCGTATAAGCATCTCAAGTTGACCTGTACTTTGAGCTGGTGCATTTGCCCCTGAATTTTGCTGGGATGGTGGGCTTTGAGGTGAATTCTTATTTTGCCCGGAATCTTCCATTTCATGAGGCACACTCAATCGCCCAAGAAACTACCCAAGAAAAAATTCTGGCTTATTTAAGCGTTGAGCCCAAACTGACCCAGATTTGGCACACAAATTGAATATCAGTGCAGACGGGGTCAAATAGCATCTGAGAATCCTCAAAAAATTAGGCAAAATTGAGCGTATAGGAGCTACTAAAACGGGTTATTGGCATGTGAAGAAGGTTCCTAAATTAAGTAAGAAACCACCGAATGCCCCCGTGAATTTGGCTCATGAACGGTGGTTTTGGAGCAATACGGGTCGTACCGATTATTCTGTGGTTTCCTGAATGATTTTCGCCATCGATTTGTCGGCCTGAGCGTATTCGGCGGGGAATTTCTGTTTGAGTTGCGCCAAGTTGGCATCTACCTGTTTTTCGGCCCCGTTTTTGGTGACGTGGTATAGGCATTTGAGCAGCATTTGCCCGGTGATGTCGCGTTTGTCAGAAGCCAGCTCTTTGACCACTTCTTGGGTGAGTTTGGATAAATCAATGCCCAGACTTTTGCTGGCCTTGCCACTGAAACTGGAATTGTGGATACCAATCAGGGCGGAAGCATAAGCCATGCGGGCTTTGGGGTTGGCCGGGTCAGTCTGAAACGCCTTTTGGGTGGCGAAAAACGCTTCTTTGCCATATTCCATTTTTTTACTGAGGGAAAAAATCGAAGTCTCTTTGGCCTTTTTGCCTTGGGTGGCTGCGTGAGCGACCTGTTGGTTGACGGTGGGCACGTTGAGCAGGTGGTTTTCAATTTCATCCACAAACGGAATGCTTTGATCGGCGTTGCCTTTTTTCTGATCTACCAAAGCGGCAATTTGTTCCGCTTGGTTAAAACTGAGATCCTTGGGGCCACCAAACTTGCCGTCCCCATCCATGTCGATGTGCAGGCTGGCACCCTTGAGCTGTTCGGGGGATGCGTTTTCAAGGGTGATCGACTTTTGATTTGCATCCCGCAGTTGGAAATGTTGGCCGCCATTGAGTTGGATCGAAGGCATAAGGGTCTCCTAAGGTGAGCTATTATGATTATCAAGTCAGGTTTCAGAGAACTTGCTTAGGGAACTGTTGTTCTCCCCAAGGAGAGGCTACTTTAATGTCTTTGTGTGGTGTGGCTTAAAAGGTAGGCTCTGGTGAATAGGCTGAATGATTAAATCGTAATTGCGAGAAACACGGTTAAAACTATGGAAAGATCGTCATTTAATTTTAATGATAAATAAATGGGCTTAAATTCTCTCGATTTAGGGGTGGGCGTTTATGCTGCCTGAGGACGAGGCCCTGTTTGCCGCAGCGCGGGCCTGCACCCATTGTGCAGATGTGTTGCCTTTGGGGCCTCGGCCTGTGTTTCAGCTTGATCCCCAGGCCC
The DNA here is from genome assembly GCA_002482705.1 of Cyanobacteria bacterium UBA7694. Lineage (GTDB taxonomy): Bacteria > Cyanobacteriota > Sericytochromatia > UBA7694 > UBA7694 > UBA7694. The sequence goes on along the minus strand of DLGM01000440.1, from coordinate 272 downwards.
GGATTTTAATTGCAGCCCAAGCGCCGGGCCGCCGCGTCCATGAAACCGGTTTACCCTTTAACGATCCCAGTGGCGATCGCCTTCGCGCTTGGCTGGGCATTGACCGCACCACCTTTTATGATGCCCGTAAACTGGCGCTGGTGCCGATGGGCTTTTGTTATCCGGGCACGGGCAAGTCCGGCGATTTTCCGCCGCGCCCGGAGTGTGCGGCCCTGTGGCGGGCTCCGCTGCTGGCCACTCTTAAACAGTTGGAATTGACGTTGGTGGTAGGG
>DLGM01000427.1:3302-3494 GCA_002482705.1 Cyanobacteria bacterium UBA7694 | reverse complement strand
ATACAAAGATTGTAGACATTATTTTTTTAATCTTTCCCCAGTTATAAAGTAGAGTAACAAGGGTAAAATGGGATGTCTAACAACTTTTCTGATACAGTTTTCGCCCAACCCGAAAATCCCTGTGTTTCTGAAAACACAATGGCAGCAGTGGTACATTACACCCGCTCAAAAAACGGCTGAATTCAGCAATCA
>DLGM01000427.1:0-3293 GCA_002482705.1 Cyanobacteria bacterium UBA7694 | reverse complement strand
CAGACCGGGTTGCCCAGAGGTGGCTGGCACGGTGAATAACATAGAGCGCAATCGTACGCAGCAGCGTAAGCCCAGACTGGGGATGCAGCAACACCAATCCTGGAACCAGGAGTGATGGTGGCGACAAGCTGGCACAGCCCGCCCCATGACCAGGGTTCTGGCTGTACCTTGCTGGCCATGAGCGTTTATACCTGGAAGTCGCACACCCCCTCGGCGTCAGTCGATTAATATTGGGGAACCAGCTTGCGAATGCGTTGGTTCCCCGTATCGGCAATAAACACTTCCTGGGTCGTGGGATGGAGCGTTAACCCAAACACCGCATCTAATCGCGCACTCAGGGCTGGGCCCCCGTCACCCGTGGAGCCAAACGCCCCCTGCCCGGCAAGGGTTCTGATCTTGCCATCGGGCGTCACTTGTCGGATGAAATGGCCGTTGGTCATTTGCGTACTCACAAACAGATTGCCCGTGGCATCCACAGCCAAGGCATACGGGCCCCGTAAACCGGCCTGTAGCGCCGAAGATCCATCCACCCCGGAGTGTATGTAGCTGCCGCTGCCTGCCACCGTAGAAATGAGGCCTGCAGCCGTGATTTTACGAATACGGTAGTTACCCGCATCGGTAAAAAAAACATTGTTTTCGGCATCCACCACAATATTGGAAGGAGAATTGATGCCCGCTTCCGTCGCTGCGGAACCATCCCCGGAAAAACTGGCGCTGCCAATCCCGGCAATGGTCATCATCGTGCCATTGCTTGCCAATACCTTGCGAATACGGTGTCCGTTGGTATCTGTGATATACAAATTGCCCACGCTATCTACCGCTACATCACGGGGGGTGTGTAACTAGGCATCCGTAGCGCTCCCCCCATCCCCGCCTGAACCAGCCGCACCGCGCCCAGCCACTGTGGTGACAATTCCCTGAGAAGTGATTTTGCGAATGCGATGATTATTGGTATCGGCCACAAAGATATTGCCTTGGGCATCCACAGCCAGACCCTGCGGGCTGTTGAAACCCGTAGAAACGCCGATGGTGCTCACGTCTCCGGCAGGCGTCACCTTGCGCACGCGATTATTGGCCATTTCAACGATATAGAGGTTATTTGCACTATCAAAGCCAAGATCATAGGGGAAACTGAGAGTCCCCGCGTTCACCGCCTCAATCTGGTAGTTCAACACCGGTACAACGCCCGACAGGCGCACCATAAAAGCGTCAAACGACGCATCGCTGCGCTGGCTCTGCACGGCGGGAATGTCTGCAACCTGGGCATAGAGGCCCGGATCGGCCCACATGATCGTTTCCATGAGGCCAGGATGTTTCAAGCGGGCAAATTCAATTTCCCGCGCCAATGCGGGGCCATTGGCATTTGCCAGCCAATGGCGAATTTTGCGTTCCAGGTAATTCTCGGTCAAGGCCTGCGTGGTGAATGTGCCCTCCATGGGCTGCGGCTCCAACGGAAGCATCAGTGGGGTGGAGCAGCCGCCCAGCAATAAGCTACTGAGCAACATCATCCAAGGTATCTGTTTCATAGTTCTTTCCTGTTCATCTCCTCTGCAGCTTAACAAGCCAAGCAGAGTACGTCTAACAACTTTTTTGGCACAATTTGTGTTGAAAAAATTAAATCGCGACATCACGCAACGATAAATCTGACCTTAAGGGGCATATTGGGGCGTTAACTTGCGAATGCGGGAATTGCTGTAGTCAGCGACATAGACGGTGTTGGTCGCATCCACCAAGATTCCCCGAGGCCGGTTGAAGCGTGCTTGCAGCCCCTCTCCATCGGTATTCCCAGAGGGGCCTTCGCCTGCAATCGTGGTAATGGTGCCGTCTGTATCCACTTTGAGGATGCGGTGATTGTCTGTATCTTCCGTGGTGATAAACAGGTTGCCAAAGCCATCAATAGCAATGCCCCAGGAAGTGCCCAAGCCCGCTTCGATGGCTGGCCCACCGTCCCCGGAATAGGCATTGACGCCATTGCCTGCGACCGTGGAAATGTACCCAGCGGCATCAATTTTGCGAATGCGGCGATTGCCAAAGTCGCTAAAATAGATTTGTCCGGCATGGTCGACCGTCAGGTGGCGCGGGACACTCACGCGGGCATTGATCGCCAGCCCGCCATCCCCACCATAGGTTTGCGCCCCTGTTCCCGCCAGCGTCGAGATGATGCCATCCGGGGAAATTTTACGAATGCGGTTGGCATTGGTATCAGAGAAATAAATCGTGCCATCATTCCCCACCGCAATCCCATAGGGGTTCGACAGCGTGGCCGTAACAGCGGGGATATTGTCACCGTTAAACCCTGAACCATTTGCCGTGCCTGCCACCACCGTGACAGCCATGGCTGGCGTAATTTTGAGAATGCGATGGGCTGCAATCAGGAATAGATTGCCCGTTGCCTTGTGCATGGCCATGCTGTAGGGAGCTTCATTAGTGCCGCTGCTATAGTCCAAATCGGAGACAAGGCCTTCCGGCGTAATTTTTTTGATGCCAACAATACTGTTGACAATCTTGGTCGAATAAGTATTGCCCACCCCATCCTGGGTCAGGCTATAGGCACTGCTTATCCCCGTGGCCAAGGTGCTGACCTGATAACCACTGATCACAGGGGGCCGCGCCAAACGCACCATAAAGGCATCAAAGGGGGCTTGGCTGCGACGCTGCTGCACCGCCGGAACAGCCACCACTTGGGCGTACAGAGACGGAGCTGCATGCATAATGTCTTCCATCAACTGGGGGTGCTTGATGCGGGCAAATTCCAGTTCCCGCACCAATGCGGTCTCATCATTCTGACCCAGCCAGTGGTGTACCTTGCGCTCTAGGTAATTCTCCGTCAGGGCCTGAATCTGAAAGGGCCCAGGTACATTCTGAGCAACCGGTATGGATGGGGAACAAGCTGTCAGACTCGGCATGCCGATCAGACCAGCCAAAAGCAATTTATTGAACATAGGAATCTCTTTCCGCTTATCCCGCCAGCGTAACAAAACGCCCTTCAGACGTCCAACAACTTTTTTGAACAGTTTTTCTGCCAAAGCGAGAATATCAGTATGATGAGAACATGAGGATCAGCAACATATGTCCAATCCAGCAGCAGGAGCCCGATGTTAGAACGTGAACTGCCCCTGTTTATCGCTGACGGTGAAACGATTCAGCTCAGCCTCACCGGGCTCTTTCGCGCGGAAATGGCCCTCGGCCTCAATCCGCCCCGCTGGCATCTGGGGCTGCTGGCCGCCAGCGACCGGCAACTGTTGCTGTTATCTGGCTCCCGCCGCCATTTGCGGATTGAAGGTGCCCCTTAT
>DLGM01000092.1:4178-6466 GCA_002482705.1 Cyanobacteria bacterium UBA7694 | reverse complement strand
ACTCTTTGAGAATGTCGTTCTGGATCGTGCCCGTCAGCAGCTCCGGGGCCACCCCCTGCTCTTCGGCAGCGACAATATAAAAGGCCATGATCGGCAAGACAGCGCCGTTCATGGTCATCGATACCGACATCTGATCCAAGGGAATTTCAGAAAAAAGGGTTTTCATGTCTTCGACGGAGTCAATGGCGACCCCGGCTTTGCCCACATCGCCCACCACGCGCGGGTGGTCCGAGTCATAACCCCGGTGGGTGGCTAGGTCAAAGGCGACGGATAGGCCCTTTTGCCCGGCGGCCAGGTTGCGGCGGTAGAAGGCATTGCTCTCTTCAGCGGTTGAGAACCCGGCGTACTGGCGCACGGTCCAGGGGCGCAGGGTGTACATCGAGGCATAGGGGCCACGCAAATAGGGCGGAATCCCCGACACATACCCCAGATGCAGGGCTCCGCGTAAATCACTGGCATCAACCAGCGGCGGCACGGTAATTTGCTCCAAGGTTTTCCAGGCCAGCGCAGCAGGCGGTTGGCCTACAGCAGCCTCCCAATCGGTGCGGGTGGCAAGGGTCTCAAAATCGAGATCAATCAGGGTAAAATCAGGGGTGTTCATGGCTGCACTCCCAGGGCATGTACAAGATCAGTCAGGGTCGTTAAGGCATCTGCGCTCAGGTGGATAAAATGCTGCACGCCACTGGCGCGGTGGGCTTCGACTTGGTCAGCCGGATAACCCGCCAAAATAATCTGGGGGGGAGCGCTCAACGCCTGAAGCCCGGCACACAGGGCCGGAACCCAGGTCGGGTAGTCAGTATCTGCGCCACAGATAACCACGGCTTTAGGGGCGGCCTCGGTGACAGCCAACAGGGCCGCAGCCGGGTCGGCAAAAGCAGGGAGGCTGGTGACTGGCAGCCCGGCAATCTCTAAAAAGCCCTGGGCAAAGTCAGCCCGAGCTTTGTGGGCACTGAATGCCCCGATCGGCAAAAGCAGAATCGGCAGCGCTTCCGTATGGTGTTCAACCTGGGCGCGCAATTGCTCAAACTCGGAGGCCAAGCGGCGTGCAACCAATGGCGTGACGCCAAAGCGCGCTTGGGGAGGAGGGGGGTCTCCTGGCCAAGGGCCACTGAACGTTTCTTTGGGATTGGCATAACGGTTAGTGCCCACCAGACTGCTTTTGCGTTTGCGCAGCGCCGTGCGGCGCTCGGCGTCAGTGGCCTGTACCTGGGCTTGGGGAATGCCCTTGGCAAGGGCAACTCCCATGCCCCCCTCGGCTTCAATCGCTTGGAATGCTTGCCAAGCCGACTCGGCGAGCTGGCGGGTCAGGGTTTCGACATAGGCCGATCCGCCAGCCGGGTCAATCATGTGCTGTAAATGAGATTCTTCCCGCAGCAGCAGTTGAATATTGCGCGCCAAACGCACCGAAAAGGCATCCGGGGTCCGAAAAATCGCATCAAAGGGTTCTGTGTGCAAACTGTCAACGCCCCCCAACAGGGCAGAAAAGGCCGCCGTACAGGTGCGCAAGAGATTATTGTGGGCATCATAGGCGGTCAGGCCATAACGGCTGGTAAAGGCGTGTACATTCGCTTTTTGCCCTTCAGCATCGGCACCAAAGACCTGGGCAACCCGCGCCCAGAGCACCCGCAGCGCACGGAATTTGGCAATCTCCATAAACAGTTGTGGGCCAACGCCCAAGCTGAAACGCACACGTGCACACAGAGCTGCCGGGTCTTGTTCGCGCTGTTGCAGCTCACGCAAGGCCTCAACAGCACTGGCAAGGGCAAAGCTCAGCTCTTGTACAGCGTGAGCCCCGGCCTCGACATAGGGGCGGGTCGAAATACCAATACCTTTTAAGGCAGGCTGCTTGACTTCGAGAATATCCAGGGTTTGCGCCAATTGGTCCCAAGCGTCGGGCAAGTCGAGGGTTGCATCCCCAGAAACCAAAGCCCCAAGGGGATCAGCCGTACAGCTACCGCGTAATTCCGCGGAACCCGCCCAACCGACCAAATGTTGGGCATGCAGCAAAGCCGTACTGGCTGCCGCCAGATGGATGGGGTGGGAGCCCGGCTTGAGCCCCTGTAAAGCAAAAGCCAAATCGTTACTGCGCTGGAACTTGAGCGCATGGGGGCCCCACAGAGGGATGGAAATCGCATTCTGTCCCTGTTCTAGGACTTGGTATAACAGGGTACTCCAGTCACGCAAGGGCAGAGCAGGCAATTCTTGGGCCAATTCCCAACTGTGATTGAGATAACCGGTGGCATGGGTACCGCGTAAATAAGGGGCAAAACCGGGATAATGAGCGGTAT
>DLGM01000092.1:0-4131 GCA_002482705.1 Cyanobacteria bacterium UBA7694 | reverse complement strand
ACGTGGTGTATAGCGGCTCCAGCAAAATGCCTTCGGGAGTAGAACGGCGCAATTTTTCGTAAGGGGTGCCTTTGAGTTCCCGATTCAAGGCTTCGCGCCATTGTTCTAGAGTCGGGATAGGAAACACATCTGCGAGCATCAGCTCAGGGGGCAGAGAGGTAGACATGGATAAGCTCCTCATGGGACGATCACCCTTCACTTTACCGCATTTTCCCCTTCACGCGGGGGAAGCCAAAGTCAGGGGAAGAATTAATACAAAATGGGTGCCCACCGTACTGGGTTCCAAACGTAACTGATAGTTCATATGGAGTGCTAAGCTATGGGCAATCGACAAGCCCAATCCAGAACCCTCAATCCCGGCAGCCTCTGCCAGACGTGAAAAAGGTTCAAACAGATGTTGTTGCTGGGTGGCTGAAATACCAGGCCCCGTATCCTCGACATGAATCAGGAAGGCCTCTGGCGAGGCCTCTAAACGCAAGGTAACAGTGCCTGAGGACGTGAACTTGAGGGCGTTTCCCAGCAAATTCAGCAGAATTTGGCGCAGGCGGGCAATATCTGTTTGCAGTGAGCATTCCTGTTCTGGCAAGCACAACCGCAGTTGCAAGCCTTTATTCAGGGCCGTCACCTCTAACTGTTCAACCAGCGTATGCAAGAGGGTATTGAGATGGCACAGGCGATAGTCTAAATCGAGCCGCCCCGCTTCAATCCGGGAGACATCCAATAACTGGTTGACCAACTCCAGCAATTGCAGGCCATTGTCCTCAACCCGTGATAAATATAAAGCCTGGCGATCCGGGCTCAGATTTTTTTTACGCATTTGCTGGGTCAAACCAATAATGATATTGAGCGGGGTCCGCAACTCATGGCTCATACGGGATAAAAACTGGGATTTGACCTGATTGGCAAGCAAGGCATTTTCACGCTCCTGTTGATAGGCATGATGTACCTTATGCATCCAAAACATGCTGGTAATGCCCACAAAACTGAAGCTGATAAACAGATCCAGGGCCTGTTGAAACTTAGAGCTATAGGGCGTTAATAATGAGGGGTACTGTAATTCAATGCCCGTCAAGGCCAAAATCTGCAAGAGGCATACACCACAAAAAAGAGCCAGCATACGGGGCTTGAGCAGGAGCCCGGCCAAAAACAAGACGGTCAGGTAAAAAAAAGGGATGGATCCCACGATTCCGCCATTGGGGAACCATCCAATCATCAACAACAAGGTAGAAAACAGCAATAATAAAAAAGGATACCGGGGATGGTGAGGCAAAAATCGCCACATTAAATACAGGGGCAAATAACCCGCTAAACCCAAATAGGAAAGAATCCGCAGGGCAGGATCTAAACCCAATACCGTATTGACCAACAAAGCCAACAACACCAAGGTGGTCACCAACAGGCAGACCCAACCATATGCTTTTTCTTCTAAGGGTGCAGTAGAAAAAATGAATCCCGTGATAAAACGTCGTATCACACTTGCCCACCTACCTAGTACCGCGTTTATTTTTTACTGTAACATCTTACGGTATAAATTTCAGTGGGGGGATCAGCAAAAGTCACCCGGAACTTTAGGCAAGCGCTTGCGTCTTCGGAGTGAACGTTCTTAATCTTTGTAAACCAAAAACTTGACAAAAAGACAAGCCGTGTGTTACAAATCATAACGGAACGAATTCATCACTGCCAACCCTTAAGGAGATTCATTCATGACTACTCTCAAACCCCTGGCCCTCGGCCTCAGCTTTATCGCCCTGACCCTTACTGCCTGCGGAACCTCCCTGCCACAAGACTTACTCAATACCAACAGTGGCGCAGGTAACCAAAAAGCAACGGTCACCGGTTCCCTGATTAAAGGTGACGGCTCTGCCGCAACCAACGCCACCGTCGTTCTGATCCGAGAAATCAGCGGCAGCAGCCAAGACGTCGCCACCACCCGTACCAATGGCAGCGGCAACTACGAGTTTAAAGATGTCATTGCCGGGGAGTACCGCGTTGCTTACGTCGTACAATCCGAAGATCAGCGCAAGCGTGGCGACATTATATTCTATACACCGAGCGATAACCGTACCACCGATAATTTTGGCTTCATATCCACCGGTAACTTCCGTTTCGATGGCAACAGCCAACGGTCCTTCCAGGTCCCCCAAATCAATATTGGCTGGCGCTCACAGCTCATTCCCAACGGGGATACGCTCCCTAGCAACAGCGCCATTCGTTTTAGCTGGGCTTCGGCTCCCAATGCCCGCAGTTACAATGTCGATATCCGCGACAGCAACAATAATCCGTTCTATAAGTCGCCCATGGTCAACACCACATCCTTTACCTGGAGTGATCTCAAAGGCAACCAAGGCACGTATGTCGGTCAATCCCTCAAAGCCGGGGATACCTACTACTTCCTGGTCAACGCCATCTTTAATGACAGCAGCAGTGGCCCCGCCCCCGTCACCGGCGGCACCACCACCGCCAAGTTTGTCATGAACTAGTCACCCCTGAAACCTTATTCCCCTGGCCATTGTGTGCCAGGGGTTTTCTTGTGAAAGGGGAGCGAATCTTCCACAGATCGACTTTGAGACCCCCTTCTGAACCCCTGAAGACGCCTGTGTTATCATGGAAAAGCCCTATCCCGATTGAAGGAAGCCCCCATGAGCGAACGATCTTACGACCTGGTTTTATATGGTGCCACTGGCTTTACTGGCCGCCAAGCAGCCCATTATTTGGCCACTCACAGGGATGTGCAGGGGCTGCGCTGGGCCATTGCCGGACGTGATACAAACCGTCTTGAACAACTGCGCCAAAACCTGGGTGAGCAGGCGGGCCCCGTAGGCATCCTGGTCGCTGACAGCCAAGATCCCGAGGCCCTCAGCCAATTGGCCGCCTCCACCCACGTGGTTATCAGCACAGCCGGGCCGTTTGCCAAACACGGTGAACAACTGGTTCAGGCCTGTTTGCAGGCAGGTACTGATTACGCCGATATTACCGGCGAGACCCCCTGGGTGCGGAGCCTGATTGATCGCTTCCATGAGCAGGCCGCAGCCAAAGGGGTGCGCCTGGTGCCCTTCTGCGGCTTCGATTCCATTCCTTCCGATTTGGGGGCCTTGCTGGTGGTTGATTATATCCGCCAAGAATATGGCCAGGGCACCCGCCGCGTCAAAGGCTATTTTAATGCCTTTGGGGGCTTTAATGGCGGCACTTTGGCTTCATTGTTTGACATGATTGACGCCGGACAAATGGACATCCTCAACGACCCGCTGCTGCTCAACCCCCCAGAAGCACGCAGTGCAGCAGAAGCCACACGCAACCCCGATCAGGCCTTCCCCGAACTCGACATGGACTTTAAAGTCTGGACTTCGCCCTTTTTTATGGCCCCGGTCAATACCCGCGTAGTCCGTCGCAGTCATGCCCTGGCCAGCAGTTACCAACAGCCTTATGGCCCCGACTTTCGTTACAGTGAATGTATGTACTTTGACGAATGGGTGCCTTTACAAAGTACCGCCGTCAGTGCTGCCACCGGGCTGCTCCACACTGTGGCCCAACTGCCCGGCTTTACCCAATGGATGCGCCCCCTGGCCCCCTCTCCTGGGTAAGGGCCCTCCCAAGCCCTGATGGACGCAGGTTATTTTAAATGCTGGCTGGTGGGCGAAGCGGAAGACGGCACACGGGTCAAAGCCCTGGTAGCCGAACAGGGGGATCCGGGCAATCGCGCGACGGTCAAAATGTTGTGTGAGGCGGGGCTGGCTTTGGTTTTACAAAAACATCGTCTGCCGGGTGGCCCCCAGGGCGGAGGAGTCCTCACACCAGCCACCGCTTTGGGCATGGTACTGGTCGACCGCCTTCGCAATCAGGGCATGCGCTGGGAAATCAAGGGCACATTTTAAACGGTCATGGCCACCACCAACCCCTGGGGGGTCCCCTCAGAAGATTTTACCTCGGTCATGCTGGCCCTGAGCGGCATTCCCGCAACCAGTTTGTGGGGGCTGCGGGCACGCGCTGAAGAACACTTGCGCCCAGATGCCCTGTTTCAAGACCCGGTGGCGGCGGCCTGGTACCGGGGATGGGCCCCCCATGTGCCTCCAGAAGTCAATCGTTGGTACACCCCAGCTCTGCAACAGGGCATTGCCCTGCGTACGGCCATTC
>DLGM01000208.1:7600-9997 GCA_002482705.1 Cyanobacteria bacterium UBA7694 | reverse complement strand
ACTAGATATTCCCACCAAACTCAACTATGATCTGGAGTATGTGGACAAAGTCTCTCTGGCCATGGATCTCAAAATTCTGTTCATGACCTTTCCACTGCTCATTTCCCGACGTGGCGTCAACTAAATTTGCATGTGTTCAAATTTACTGGCCACTCTGCCAAAATAAGGTGATGTAATGGGTTGTAGCCCTCTTGCACATCCGAAGGAGAACCCTCTCTATGCCCTCTCGCTGGCTATTACCGCTGCTCTTATTGAGCCTCACCCTGCCCGCTTGCGCCCCGACGCCGCTGCCCACCCCCAGCCCTACCTCCACCCAGGCTATTTCCCTGCGTCAACTGTATATGCAGGTGTCGCTGCAAGAGGGATTCCGCACCGCTCAAGTCAGCAGCAGTATTGGCTCGGTGATCGAGGCCGCTGATCAGACCCTTGTCGATCAGGCGCGCGATGCTTTTGCCGCGGATCTGCAAGCCGGGAATATGGACCTCTACCGCCGCGACCGCAGCTTCTCTTTGCAACTTTTAGCCGGTTCTGAGGGCAGTTATTTATTGCCCGGTGAAATTTTCAGCAGCACTGCTGACACCTTGCTGGCCACGCTGATCATTGTCGATCAAACCGCGCGTGTGTTTAAAGGCGAATTTCAAGATAACCAATTCTACTTTGCCGACCCCAGCCAGCAATTGCAGTTGCCCGGTACCCAACGGGCCTATCTGCTGACCGCTGACAGCGCCTTCCGCATTCAAACCGTCCGGGGCGAATTACTGGCCGGATCGGAAGGCAGCTATGTAAACCCGTTGGCCAGCGATCTGACCACCCCCAGCAATAACAGTCTGAGTCAGGCCTTGGTCAACCTGTCCAATCAAGGGCAGGGGCTGGTGCTGCCCGGCACCCAACTGACCCCGCTGACCCTACAGGCGGACGGAACCCTATTGCCCACACAGACGGTCACTCAGGCTGAGCCTGAAGCCGAGGTGAATACAGGGGTCTGGATGGAAGAAACCTATTATTACAGCATCGACGCCACCTATGATCCCTTTGAGGAGGATGCTCCCACACCGGCAACAGCGCCGATTCCGGCTCATCCAGCTCCGCCCCCTGGCCCTCCGCCCAAAGCCATTCCGGTGATGTATATGGGCCAGGTGGTTTATATGATGCCCTGGGAAGCCGATATTCGCGGAGCCCACATCAAACCGTTGCCGACCGACCGGGCCTACCCAGAAGCCCGCCCCATGGCCCGTTTTGAGCAGGAGCGCGCCGCCAAGGCCTACCCAGCAGCCCCCCGCTATCCGCTCCCCCCTTATCCCCAGGCCACAGCGGCACGCAAGAGTGAAACCTATGTACGCATGTTCCCCATGCCTGAGCGCCGCCCAAAGGAGAAATAACCATGAAACCGGCTTTGAACGCAGAAGAGCAACGCCAAGCCCGGCGCGCCAAAGAGATTTTACGTCGCCTCTGGGATGCTTCTGGAATCAAGCAGGTTGAGGTAGAATGCCAGCTCGAAGACCGTGGTTTAAGCCTCAAAAAGACCACCTTTTCCATGTGGTTAACCACCTCTGGAGACAATGTGGTGCGCCCCAAACCAGAGTTTATTGCCCCACTGGTCGAGATTTTCAGCCCTGGACGTCCACCCAGCGAAATCCAAGAACAAGTGGATGAACTCAACGCCCTGCTCGGTTATGACAGCGGGCTCCAGACCTCCGAGATGCTCATGAATCGCCTGTCTGAACAGCTCGAACAAGAACTGGAGTATACCCTCAGCCACAGCGAAGATCATCTGCGTGGGCAAGTCGCCACCCTCGAAACCCTTTTGGCCGAGCTTGAACCCCGCCTGTTTGCTTATGACAAAGGGGCACCCATGCTGCGCGTCAGTGAAGAAGACAAATATCTGGTGCGCTCCCTATTGGGGCTCGACTCCATCCAACAGGCAAGCCGTTACAAGGTCAAGGATGGCTATGAAATCCCCCTGACCCACATTCAGTCCCTGGATACCCTGACCGAAGTGCTCAACGCCATAAACGAGGGGATCCGCGTGTTACGGGCCTATGTCGAACGCACACTCCTGACTCAATCCGGTGAATTTGATTATGCCCGTGTCGATGACTTTGTCAGTTACGCTTGGGAAATCGCCGATAGACTCTTGAACAATAACCGCACCTGTCAGAGTATCCCAGCGTTTAAGCGCACACTGCTGCGCCTGATGGCCACCTGCTGGGGGGTGCGTTACCTGCTGCGCGGCCAAGAAGGCAATGTCAGCGAAGTCGAATTTCAAAATATTCTGCGCCTCAAGGGCAAAACGTCCCAGGCAGATATTGCCTGCTCTGTTGCCGTTTATATGGGCATTCTGGCCCGGCAGATTTTAAAGACCTATCGGGGCCGAAACCGCGTCGAACAAGGGCTCGG